>CAZDHT010000314.1:0-5475 GCA_964505325.1 uncultured Planctomycetota bacterium
TGCTCGAGGCCTGCGTCGTAGCGCTCTACCATGCCGCGCTCATGGTGCGCTACCCGAACGGCATCCCGGAGCCGGAACCGAAGGAGAAGCAGGCCAACCATTCAGCAATCCTTAGTGGTTCGACACACGCGCCGTCCCGCCCGCAGAGCGCGGACGTCATCGAGCGGCGGGCCGTCGCCTACCTCGACAAGACCCCGCCGGCGATCAGCGGCCAGGGCGGGCACCCGACCACGTACACCGCCGCCGTGGCGCTCGTGCACGGCTTCTGCCTGTCGCCGGACCGCGCGCTCGAACTGCTGCTCGCGCACTACAACCCGCGCTGCCAGCCGCCGTGGACCGAGAAGGAACTGCGACACAAGGTCGATGACGCGGCGAACAAGCCGCACGACAAGCCATACGGCTGGCTCCGCGACGCCCAGGCCGAACCGCCGCCCGAAGCCGACGACGTCGACATCTCGGCGCTGCTGCCCACCAACGCGAAGAAGGATTCGGACAACAACGGACCGCTCGATCCCGGGCCGCTGCCGGAAGGGATGCTGCGCATTCCGGGCTTCGTCAGCGAAGTGATGGATCATTGTCTCGCCGCCGCTCCCTATCCCAGCCCGGTGATGGCCTTCTGCGGCGCCCTCGCGCTCCAATCGTTCCTCGCCGGCCGCAAGGTCCGCGACCCGGGCGACAACCGCTCGAACATCTACCTGCTGGGGCTCGCCCACTCTTCGGCAGGCAAGGACCATCCGCGCAAGGTCAATGCCCGGATCATGCACGAGGTCGGCCTGGCGAACTGCCTCGGCGAACGCTTCGCCTCTGGCGAGGGGATTCAGGACTCGCTATTCGTCACGCCGGCGATGCTCTTCCAGACCGACGAGATCGACGGCATCCTCCAGTCGATCAACAAGGCGAAAGACGCGCGCCACGAGAACATCATGAGCACGCTGCTGACGATGTACTCCGCGGCCAACAGCGTCTATCCGATGCGCCGCAAGGCGGGCAAAGAGTCGCCCGGCGTGATCGATCAGCCCTCGCTCACGGTCTTCGGCACCGCGATCCCGAACCACTACTACGACGCGCTGTCCGAGCGGATGCTCACCAACGGGTTCTTCGCCCGAATGGTCATCATCGAGGCCGGGCCGCGCTGCGAGGGACAGGAGCCGCGCGTCCTCGATCTGCCGCCGCGCGTGCTCAAGACGGCGAAGTGGTGGGAGCACTTCCAGCCCGGCGAGCACCAGGGTAACCTGCAGCACCTGCATCCCATCCCGGCCGTCGTCGAGTACGCGGACGACGCGATGCAGCTTCTGGTCGTCGCCCGCCACGAAGCCGAGGTCGAATACTCCCAGGCGGAAGCCAAGAACGACCCGGTCGGCACCACCGTCTGGGGCCGAGTCAGCGAACAGACCCGCAAACTGGCGCTCCTCTACGCGGTCAGCGAAAACCACCGGACGCCGCTGATCAGCGCCGACGCCGTGCGGTGGGCCTCGAGCTTCGTCAGACACCAGACTCGCCGCATGCTCTTCATGGCTCAGGGGCACGTCGCCGACAACCCGTTCCACGCCGAATGCCTCAAGGCCCTGCGCAAGGTGCGCGAGGCGCCGGGTCACGCCCTGCCGCACAGCGTTCTGCTCAAACGGATGAAGACCGACGCGCGGACGTTCCGCGAGCTGATGGACACGCTGATCGAACAGGGCGACATCACCATCGACCGGGAGGCGACGGCCGGTCGAACCGGCGTCGTGTACCGGCTCCGGGACGAGGTGAAGGAAGGGTGAAAGAAGGGAACGATGGGGGTGAAAGAGGGTGAACGAAGGTGAAAGAAGAGGGAACTCTCATGTATAGACAATATATATACTTACATACTTCTTTCTCTCTTTCACCCCTACCCACCCTCACCCTTCATTTTCGGCCTTTTTTCGTCTGCGCGTGCATGAGGGGCGGGGGTGAAAGAAAGAAGGGAAAGAAGGGCGGCAGGCCGCGAGCGCCGACCACGGCACGCCCCGTCGCGGCCCGTGTTCGCCCACGGGCTACCGTCTTACCGCGAGGCGTACCCGTGGCCGAGAACCGGCGACGGGCGGCCCACGGGCCGACACGGGCGAAGGAAATGGTTCCTCCCAGGCCAAGAGGGCAGCCGAGGGCCGCGGGAACGGTCGCCTTATAGGGCACAGTTTGTTTTGGCTTGAGAAAACTGACTCATGCGGGACAGCGCGGAAAACACCATCCTGGTCGGCGTCTACGTGGACGCCGAAGCGCTTGGCGGCGTGACAGTTGCGGCGACGTGGCGCAACGGGTGTGCGCGGCGGCGCATCACGGCCGGCCTGAATGACATCGCCCGGCGCGGCGTGCGCCTGGACTACGAGCGCTGGCTCGGTCGCCGGCCGACACGCGCGGAACGGCGGACGCTGTCCCGCGACCTGGCCCGCCTGGAAGAGAAGGGCTGCCTCGTGCGCCACGGCAGCCGGCGGCGAACGACGCACGTGCGGCTGACCGACGCGGGCGCCGCGCTCGCGCGGATGGTGCTGGAGACAGGCGATGACACGGACGGGCCGATGTTTGTGCCTGTGGAACTAAAGCCGTATCGAGAAGAGGAGGATAGACGATGAAGGTGGAATTGCGTGGTGTCGATACGGTCAAGCCGTATGAGCAGAACCCGCGCATCAACGACAAGGCGGTGGACGCCGTGGCGGCGAGCATCAAGGAGTTCGGGTTCCGCCAGCCGATCGTGGTGGACGAGGAGAGCGTCATCATCGTCGGCCACACGCGCTGGAAGGCGGCGAAGAAGCTCGGCCTCAAGAAGGTGCCCGTCCACGTGGCGACCGGCCTGACGCCGGCGCAGGTGAAGGCCTACCGGCTGGCCGACAACAAGTCGGCCGAGTTCGCCGAGTGGGACATGGAACTGCTGCCCATCGAGCTGGCCGACCTGCAGACGATGGACTTCGACCTCGACCTCACCGGCTTCTCGGGCGACGACCTCGCCAAGCTCTTGAACCCCGAGCTGAAGGAGGGCCTGACCGACCCGGACGATGTGCCGGAGCCGCCGGACGAAGCCATCACGCAGCCGGGTGACCTGTGGATTCTCGGCGAGCACCGATTGCTCTGTGGTGACAGCGGCAACGAGGCGGACGTCGACCGCCTGCTCGACGGCGCGCCGATCCACCTCGTGAATACAGATCCGCCCTACAATGTCCGCGTGGAGCCGCGGTCGAGCACGGCCATCGCCGCCGGCAACAGCTCGCACCCGGACCTGTCGAAGAAGATGCACCACCAGAGCTTCGACGTGGCCCGCGGTGTCACGGACCCGAAGAAGGCCAAGAAGAAGATGCGGGCGAAGGACCGGCCACTCGAGGGCGACTTCGTCAGCGACGAGGAGTTCGTCGAGATGCTGCGAGCGTGGTTCGGCCAGATGGCCCGCGTGATGTTGCCCGGGCGCTCGTTCTACGTCTGGGGCGGCTACGCGAACCTCGGCAACTATCCGCCGCGTCTGAAAGAGGCCGGGATGTACTTCAGCCAGGGCATCATCTGGGACAAGGAGCATCCGGTCCTCACGCGGAAGGACTTTATGGGCGCGTTCGAGATCTGCTTCTATGGCTGGCGGGAAGGCGCGGGCCATCAGTTCTTCGGGCCGAACAACGCTACGGACCTGTGGCACATCAAGAAGATCCCGCCTCAGCGCATGGAACATTTGACGGCCAAACCGGCGGAGCTTGCCGTCCGTGCCATTCAGTACTCCTCACGGCTGGGCGAGAACGTGTTGGACCTGTTCGGCGGCAGCGGGTCCACGCTCATCGGCGCAGAGCAGACAGGCCGGCGCGCGTTCCTGATGGAGATTGACCCGCTCTATTGCGACGTGATCGCTGACCGGTTCCAGCGGTTCACCGGCAAGCCCGCGATCCTGGAGCGGACCGGCGCGTCCCCGCTGCCCATGCAACCGCGAGAGGAGAACATGCGATGAAGAGCCAGAGCGCACCTCGGGGCAGCGTCACCAAGTTCGGGTATCGGCGCATCACGCAGAAGAACAGGCGGCAGAAATTTGAGCACGTCATCGTGTGGGAACGCCATCACGGCGCCGTTCCCGAAGGCATGGAGATTCACCACATCAACGGCGACAAGCTGGATAACCGCATTGAGAACCTCCAACTGGTAACGCGTCTGCAGCACAAGCGCATTCATAGCGGCTGTATTCTGCGCGATGGCGTCTGGTGGAAGCGCTGCCGGCGGTGCCGCACCTGGAAGCCGGTCACGGACTACTACCACTATCCGGGCAGGAACGGTGTGATGGGCCTCTGCAAACCGTGCTGCAGCCGCTCGGCCGTCGAATACAAGCGGAAGCGTCGTGCGCGGAGACTTGCGAACACAAGTGACCCCGCCCCGGCTGATGCCGAGGCGGGTGTGAAAGGTGGGAACTGATGCTGCAGCTACTTCGCGACCGTGAACTTGCCCCGGTCGGTCTTGACGAACCGGCTCGCGTCGCCCTTCTTGGCAATCTCCCGGATGATGGCCGCGTAGATGGTCGCCGCCGGCGTCTTGCCGCTGGTGGCCCACAGGCCCTTCTCCAGCATCCGCTCGACCATCGTCTTGGTGTCGAGCGGCTCGCCCGCCTCGGCCAGCACCTGCGCCGCGGCGTCCAGGCCGCTCATCTTGCCGTCCTTGCGCTGGCGCTTAGCCTTGGGCGCCGCCTCGCGAGTTCCGGCCTTCACCTGCTCGGCCTGTTTCAGCGTCGCGGCTTCGGGCAGGCCTTTCACGCATCCGTTCGGCGTCTCGTTGATGCGGGTGAGCTTGCCGCCCCGCACCAGGTACGCCTGCCCGCACTCGCAGCGGCCTTTCCCGACCACGCGAATGAACCGACCGCACACCTTGCACACCCCGTCGCGGATGACGGGCGCGCTCTTGGACGTCGCCTTCTTCGCCGCCGTCTTCTTCGCGGCGGCCTTGTTCGCAACCTTCTTGCCCTGCTTCTTGCTCTGCTGCTTTGCCATCGTTACGTCTCCTTCCTGCCCAGTGGTTTGGGGTTCGACGTGGGCGACCGTGGTGGGCAGTGCCGCGTCGCCACGCTCCTTCTTGGCCGGTGCCTCGACCGGCGCGTCAATCCGCCGCCGCAGGCGCTGGGCACCGCGGATGCGGACCTCGCGCCGCGTGTCCAGATTGACGGCGTCCCACCCGCCGAACCGGCTCTCGCCGGTGATGCGGACCTTGGCCAGCTTGCCGCTGACCTTGGCGATGTAGGTGCCGCCAATCTCAACATCCTTCTTCTTCATCGTCGCCTCCTACGGCTCCATGATGTCCACGATGTACCGGAGCAGCGCTCCGAGCTCGCGCTCCTGGACGCGGGCGCACTTGTCCGCGTTCAGGCCGCTCACCACGCCGAGCGCCGCGGTGATGATGGCGACCGCGCGGTCGTCCAGATGGTCCCGGTGCCAACCGGGCAGGATGACCTCGCCGTCGCTGTCCCACATCTCGTCCGCGACCTTGCGGACCACCGAGATGTCC
>CAZDHT010000315.1:0-5472 GCA_964505325.1 uncultured Planctomycetota bacterium
ACGGTGTAGGTGTAGGTGACCGTCGAGTCTTGAGGCGTGACCGACGGGTCGACGACCTTCTGGAGCTTGATCTCGTTGAACGGCGCCGACGTGCCGTCACTGTAAGTCACCACGGGCCCGGTCGCGATCTGGGTGAAGGCTCCCGTCGCCACGTCAATCTCGTAGAACCGATCCTGGACGTCGGACCCGGGTGCGCCGCCGTAGGCGTACAGCTTGCCGAACGCATCGAAGAAGGTCGAGCCAATCACCGTCCCCGTGGGAAGGGCGGCAGCCACCCCGTAGTCCACAACCGTGCCCAGTCCGCCGGCCGTCACGTCGAGGGTGGCCATCCGCTGGGTGGCGCGGTTGTAGCCGTACACCTTCGCGTTGAGCGGGTTCACGGCGATATCGTAAAAGCTGCCGCCGACCGAGGCCGAGCTCAGGACGGCGGGTCCGCCGACGGCGTTCACGTCGATGCGGGCGATGTGCTCGCCGGCGTTGTCGGCGAGGACCACATACGTTCCGTCTTCTAGGAACGTGGCGGAGTACCAGGTGTTCTC
The DNA here is from genome assembly GCA_964505325.1 of uncultured Planctomycetota bacterium. Classification (GTDB taxonomy): domain Bacteria; phylum Planctomycetota; class PUPC01; order PUPC01; family PUPC01; genus CAZDHT01. The sequence goes on from CAZDHT010000315.1 coordinate 540, forward strand.
GGAGAACGACCATCCTGCGGGCTTGCCCAGGTGATCCAGGGAGCCGTCGCTGTTGATGCGCACGATCTTGCCCCGGTTCGCGCCCCTCGGCCGAAGCCCGTAGATGTACTTGTCCACCGGGTTGAAGCCGATGGCGTTGTACTCGACCCAGGCTTTCGGGCCGATCGGTGTCAGCGTGAATGGCAGCGTCGTGCGGTCGACGCGGTACAACTGGGTCCTATCCCCGCTCCCTTGAGAAATGTACAGCGAAGAGTCGGCACGGAACGGGTCCGCATGTGCCACAGCCGGCACTGCCAGCAGCGCCAGCACCACGACCACCTTCGCCAACCGCGTCCAACGACTACAACCTGCGACTGCAACCATCGATCCCAAATCTCTAAAAGCTCTCATCTTACCCTGTCTCCTTTCTGCGCTTTCCTGCGCGGCCCAATTCTCAACACACAACACGTCAAATTCACCGTTACCTCGAGAACACTCAAGCGTCTTAGCTCAGCGTTCTCGCTCGGGGAAGGAGCAATCCGCGTGCCAAAGCTGCGCTTTTCCCGGATCGAATACGTAACAACAGCCTGAGCATAAGCTTACGGAGGGCAGTGGGAGGGCACACCGGCCCTGGCCGGGTGTAGTTTCTTGGACTCCGCCGCCCCGGCCGCGCAAAAACCGAGACCCAGGCTGAAAACCTGGACCCCCCGCCTGTTGACTTGGCCCCGCAAACCGATAGAATCGGGCGAAACCGACCCCGGAAGAGAGCCATGAGAGACATTCATGCCGACAGAGCGAAACTGCTGGAACTCATCCGACGCGACGCGTTCAGACTGGGTGAGTTCACCCTGGCTTCCGGCGCGAAGAGCAATTACTACATTGACGGCCGGCTGCTCACGCTTTCGTCTGATGGCGCCTACGTGCTCGCCCGAGTCATCCTCGCGATGATCGAGGGGGAGGAGATCGACGCCGTCGGCGGGATGACGATGGGCGCGGACCCCATCATCGGCGCCGTGCTGGCCGTGGCCGACGCGCAAGGGAAGACCCTCAAGGGCTTCCTATGCCGCAAACAGAAGAAGGACCACGGGACCGGGCGGCAGATCGAGGGGAATCTCGACGCCGGCGACAAGGTGTTGATGGTCGAGGATGTCGTGACGACGGGCGGGAGCACGCTCCGGGCCATCGAAGCGGTCAAGGAGTTGGGTGGGAAGGTCGTGCGCGTCATCGCGATGGTCGACCGGCTTGCCGGCGCGGCCGACGCCTTCGCCGAGCGCGGCTACGACTTCACACCCATCTTCACGGTCAGGGACTTGGGCATCGAACCCTGACCCAGACGCGCCGCCCACGGCCCGGAGAAGACTTGTGAGCCAACCGAATCCGCCCAAAGACGAGACCTGCTCGTACAACTGTCCGCTCTGCGGCCGGCCTTGCTGCACAGAACCCGCCGGGCCCTCCGGCCTCTGCGCCCTGCACGACAAAGGCGCGACACCCTCTGACCGCGAGGCGGCCGCCCGCGCCGCAGGACGCGAGTCGCTTGCCGACCACCTCGCGGCCAAGGCCCGCCGTGGCGAGCCGATCCACGGCGTCGACCTGAACTGGGCGCAACTCGATGAGGCATGGCTGGCCGAGGCCGACCTGCGCGGAGCGGCCCTCAACGAGGCCCGGCTGCGGCGGGCGCACCTCTCGCAAGCCCGGCTCGATGGCGCCAACCTCTACAACGCGGACCTGCAGAACGCCTGGATGCCGCGGGTGACGTTGAACGGGGCCTGCCTCGACTGGGCCAACCTGCGCGGGGTGCGCGGCCTGCGCGCCGAGGATTGCCGCACCATCCGGCCCTCCGTGCCGGGGTTCCGCAGCGTGAAGCGGATGTTCCAGGAGGCAGACGACCGCGACGCGGCCAGCTCCTTCGCAATGAGAGAAAAGCGACAACAGCGAAAGGACCTGTGGCGCGGCCGGGCCGAGTGGCTCCGCTCGCTCCGCGGCCTGCGCCGCTTCGGCCAGTGGCTCACGCACTGTGTACTCGAAGCGATTTGTGGGTACTTCGAGAACTTCTTCCTCCCCGTCCTCTGGTCGATCATCATCATCGCCGCCTGTGGGCTCGCCTATGCGAGCGGCGACGGGATCATGCCCGCTCAGGGCACCGCGCCGCCAGCCGAACTCCGGCAAACGGTCGGCTTGACCGACGGTCTCTACTTCAGTGCGGTCACATTCACGACGTTGGGCTACGGCGATTACCGGCCGAGGCCCGGCCCGTGGCGGCTCGTCGCCGGCGCCGAAGCCTTCGCCGGGGTCTTCCTCATGTCCGTGTTCGTCGTCACCCTCGCACACCGGTACGTCGTTCGATGATCCCGGCGCGCTGCGTGACGCCGGCCGGCATCACTTCTTCCGCTGAACCGCCGGCTTCGGTTGTGTGACGACCGGCCAGCCGTCCGTGCGGAACGGTGCGGCGGGTAGGCCCTCCTTGTTGTACAGGCTGCACGGGGGGTTCAAGCCCCAGGCGTAGCGCACCGCGAGCGGCTTGGCGACCTTGTCACTGCTGACGATCACCGTGTCACCGTCGATCTTCGCATCCGCCCACACCCACTTCTTGTCCTCGCCGGCGATGGCGAAGCCCTTGAGCGTGTCGCCCTTCACGACCAACCCGCCGCCGACGTGCTTGAAGTGGACGGTCGCCTTGCCGCCGTCGACCGTCACCCGGTCGTATGTCGGGCCCCGGTAGACGACGTTCTTGCCGTAGACGGTCGCCAGGGCGCAGAGCGCCAGCCGCTCGCCGACGGGCTGCTTGTACCTCGGATGCAGGCTGCCCTTGAGCGCGGTGTCGATGGTCACGGCCATCCCGGTGTTCGGTACGGCGAGCGCGGCGGCCTGCGACTCGCGCATCACGGCCCAGCTCGCGTCCCGGGGGCCGGTGTCGGGCCTCTGATAGTTGGGGAGTTGCACGAAGAAGAACGGGAACTCGCCCTGCCCCCAGACCTCGCGCCAGCCTCGGATCATCGCAGGCAGTTGCTCGCGGTAACTGTAGGCGCGTCCGGCGTCGGCCTCGCCCTGATACCAGATCGCGCCGCGGATGCCGTAGGGGATGAGCGGATGGATCATGCCGTTGTAGAGGTCGCCGTGTCTTGGATAGGCGCTTGCCAGGAGCGCGGGCACCCTCGGTCGCGGCGGGGCGGCTTTCTTCTCCTTCCGCGCCGCGCGGTACGCCTTCCACCATTCGCCCGTCGCTTTGTTGTACTCCGCGAGGGTCTGCACGAGTTCAGGCGAGTCGAGGTCGGGCTTCTTCTCCACAACGCCGGGCCTGAGCAGCAGGCGGTTGGTCCACGACCGAATGCTGGTGCCGCCGACCGACGAGTTGATCAGCCCGACCGGGACGTTGAGGTCTCCGTGCAGCTTGCGGCCGAAGAAGAAACCGGTCGCCGTGAAGTAGCCGACCGACTTCTCGTTGCACACCTGCCAGCGCCCGCCCGTGCCGGCATTCGGGAGGATCGATTGTGTCCGGGCGGTGCGGTAGTGGCGGATCTGCGACAGGTTCTTCGACGCCTCGCTCTCGGCCTTCGCGTTGTCGCAACCACGAACGGTCATCGCCATGTTCGACTGCCCGCTGCACAGCCAGACCTCGCCGACGAGGATGTCCTTGATGGTGATGGCCGTCTTGCCCGCGACGGTCATCTCGAACGGCCCGCCCGCCTTCATCGGCTCGAGCCGGACCAGCCATTTGCCCTTGGCATCGGCCGTGGCGGACGTCTCCTGTCCGGCGATCTTGACGGTAATCTTGTCACCTGCCGCCGCCCATCCCCACACCGGCACCTTCATCTCACGCTGCAGCACCATGTGATCCGCGAAAACCGCCGGTAGCCGCAGCTCCGGCCCCGCCGCGAACGCCACGCTGCACAGCAACACGAACACGCAACAAAGACTCAGCACACGGTTCATCATCTCAGTTCTCCATTGACCAATGTGTTGCCCTGATGGGGCTCACGTTGTTCTGTGTGTCTCATATCTTGTCTACGGGCGGCCCACGTTCTTCCCCCGTGCGCCCGCTTCACGTTCAGAGCCCACCACTGACTAACGGTAGACGTCACGTCGATGTCCGACCGCTATGATTTCCACGACATGCAACTTATTGTCGATCGTGTAGAGAACACGATAGCTGCCGACACGAAGCCGATAGGCCGACCGGCCGCGGAGTTTCTTGGCGCCTCGTGGTCTTGGAGCCGACTCCAATTGCAGGATGGCTCGGGAAACGCGGGTGAACATCGGCTTGGGCAGAGCGTCCATCTCGCGTTCGGCGGAGGACTTGATGTGGATCTCATAGGGGCGGGGGCCGGTCAACGCTTCCTCTCCGCGAGGTATTCGCGAAAAGCGCGCGACGGCTCATCGCGGCGTTCGGCCAGGAGCGCGAGATCGAGCAGGTCTTCACGAAGCTCGCCGTCCTCCGCGATCCCCGACAGCACAGCCTGACGTTCCTTCTTTGGGAGCGCCCGAAGCGCCGTAAGGAAGACTTCGGCCTTTGCCTCTGTTGCTGTCATAGCTAACTCCGTCCGTAGCCCCTGTGCCCCTTCTCATTCTAGCGCCCACTGCCGAAGTATTCAACAGGTCGAGCAAGTTCCTGGGGCCGACGTCTCGGGCTCGAATGGGTTGCCGCTTCGCGGCTTCACGGGGCCTCTCTACGTCTGCACCCACTCAGAACACTTCGCCCTCCATTCCTTGTACTTGCCGTTCCAGTAGTCTTGGACAATTCCCAAGAGCAGTCTCAGGTCGGTCATTGACACTTCCTCCTTTGGGGGCGGTATATGCTAACCACCGACCGGGAAATGTCCAATCCAGGTGAAGCATGACACGACAGACGTCGCCTCTATCGCTGCGTTTCCCACCTGACCCCGTCGGGCGTGTCTTTCAAGATGATGCCCTGGGCGGCGAGGTCGGCGCGGATGGCGTCGGCGCGCGCGAAGTCCTT
>CAZDHT010000316.1:0-5388 GCA_964505325.1 uncultured Planctomycetota bacterium
GGGACCTGGAGCGTGGGGTCGGGCGACCCAGCGAAGAACACGCGGGCCATCCGGTTCATTATGAAGCTGAGCAGCATGATCCCCGGCGCCAGCGTCGCCGACGAAACCTTCACCCTCATTATTCCCATCATGTCGCTGTAGGGCGCCGGCGCCACGGCGAGGCATTCCCGCGGCCGCTTTGCGCTTTGCGGACGCCACCGCCGAGTGTATAATCAGAATCGAGAGCATCCTTTCAAGAGGCGGACCCATGCCCGACGAAGAGCAGCCCACCCAGAAGCCCGACGACCGGACCGAGGTCGAGACCCGGCGGCACTGCCTGACCTGCAAAAAAGTCACCCCGTTCACCTTCACCTACGCCGAGGGCTATCTCATCAAGGCCCAGTGCATGGAGTGTGGCACGGTCGAGCGCGACCGGAAGCTGCTGGCCAAGGTGTTTGTGGACGACCTGATCGACCGCGCCTTCGAGGCGATGAAACGCCAGACCAAGCGTACCCTTCACGACCCGGTGGAGGCGGTCGGCGACCTGCCCACGAAAGTGATCCAGAAGTCGCTCCGGGAGATCCACCGCATACTGAACATCTTCAAGGAATAGACCCGGAGCATCTGCCGCCACGTCGCGCCGCTGCGGCGCATGGGCCGGATAGGACTTGTGAGTTCTACGCCACCAGCGCCCGTACCGCCGCCGCGATCTTGTCCGGATTGACCAGGAACTCTCGCTCGAGCGACTGCGCGCACGGCGGCACCGAGTTCGGCGCGGCCAGCCGCATCACCGGCGCGTCGAGGTAGTCGAAGCCGTTTTCCACAATCTGCGAAACCACCTCGCCGGTGAAGCTGCCCTGTTCCACCGCCTGGCACGTCACCAGGCAGCGGCCCGTCTTGCGGACCGAGTCCAGGATCGTGTCGATGTCGAGCGGCCACAGCGTGCGCGGATCGACCACCTCGACCGAGATGCCTTCTTCCGCCAGCGTCTCCGCCGCCTTCAGCGCGTGCAGCACCGGCCAGCCCCACGCGACCACCGTGGCGTCCGTCCCCTCCCGCTTCACCGCCGCCTTCCCGATCGGCACCAGGTACTCCTCCTCCGGCACAGGTGCTTCCTCGTTGTAAAGCTGCTGGTGCTCGAAAAAGACCACCGGGTTTGGGTTGCGGATGGCGGACTTCAGCAGGCCCTTCGCGTCGTAGGCGTCGGACGGACAGATCACGATCAGGCCCGGCATGTGCGTACAGATCGATTCGAGGCACTGCGAGTGCTGTCCGGCGTAGCCGCGGCCCCCGCCGTGCGCCGTGCGGATCACCATCGGCACGCTCTTCTGGCCGCCGGACATGTAGCTCCACTTCGCCGCCTGGTTGCCCGTCTGGTCCATCGTCATCAGGATGAAGTCGTCGTACATGATCTCGCAGACAGGCCGGAGGTCGGTCATCGCCATGCCCACCGCGGCGCCCACGATGGCCGACTCGCAGATGGCGGTGTTGAACACGCGGTCGCGGCCGAACACGTCAATCAGCCCCTTGGTCACGGCGAAAGCCCCGCCGTACTCGGCGATGTCTTCGCCGAACAGCACCACGCGTTCGTCGCGGAGCATCTCCTCGACCAGCGCCTCGCGGACGGCCAAGCGGTACTGGAGCAACCCGCCCTCGTTGCGCTCGAAGATCGGCACTTCGCCGACCGGCTTCGGGTTCGCGTACTTCTCGGGGACCGGCTCGTCCTTGGCCTCGGCGTACATGTGGAGCAGGATGCTGTCCGGCGGCGGGTCGGCGCCCTTCGCCGCCTTCACCGCCATGTCCGTATTGCGCTCCCAGACGCGCCGGCGGAGCGCCTCGATGTCCTCTTCCGTGATGGCGCCGCCTTGCTCGTCGGGGAAGGTTACCTCGAGCAGCCGCTGGGGGAACGTGACGGTGGGGTCGCGCTCCATCCACGCCCGGACCTCTTCGCGTTCGCGGTAGGCTTGCGGGTCGCTCAGCGAATGGCCCTTGAAGCGGTAGGTCACGAATTCGAGGATGCCCGGGCCGTGCCCCTCGCGGCAGAGCTTCGCCGCGCGGAGCGTCGCTTCGCGGGCCGCCAGCACGTCCATCCCGTCCACCACTTCCGCGTGCAGGCCGTCCACGCGGTAGCCGGCGCCGCACCGGGCGAGGTAGTCCAGCCCGGTGGTCTCGCCGATCGACTGGCCCGACATCGCGTACTGGTTGTTGACAATGGCGAAGATCACCGGCACGCCGAACGCGCGCTTCATCAGGCCGTTGTGGAACTGCGCCATCGTGGCCATAATGAGCGCTTCGTGCGAGATGCCGTTCTGGTAGGCACCGTCTCCCGCCAGGCAAAGCACCACCTTGCCGTCTTCGAGGTAGCGGCTGGAGATGCCCGCGCCGGCCGCGATGCCCATGTGCCCGCCGACAATGGCGTTGGCGCCCAAATGCCCGCTCTCGAAGTCCGCGATGTGCATGCTCCCGCCGACGCCTCGGCAGTAGCCGTCGTTCTTGCCGAACAATTCCGCGATCATCCGGTAGACGTGCAGGCGGAGCGCCGCCTCTTCCAGCTCGGCCCGCCCCGCGCCCTCGGCCGGGGTGCTCTCGATGTGGTCGAGCATCGCCGCGTGCTTGCGCAGCCGCGCGCGGAGGCCGTCGTCGCTCATTCCCTTGATTACCGTGTATCCCTTGGCGACGGCGTCGCCGTGGCCGCGGTGTGAGCTGGTGATGTAATCGGCCGGCGCGATCCCCGCGATGGCCCCCGTCGAGGTGGCCTCTTGGCCGATCGAGATATGTGTCGGGCCGATGTAGTCGAACCGCGGCAGCGCCGGGTATGCTACGGCCTTGATCTCCGCGATCATTTCCTCGAACGCACGGATCATCATCATCTGTTCCAACAGTTCCAGGCAGGTCGGCCGGGTCAGCGTCCCCGCGTCGATCTCTTCCTGGATGCCCCGCTGGTATTGGAACACGGGGACCGGCGGCGACGGCAGCGTCTTCGGCTCCGGCTGGTAGATCACGTCGATCTCTTTGACCACGCATTCTCTCCTGTCAGCCAATGGCAGCGAACGGCGATTCTACCAGCGGTCGGCAGGATAGTCAACCGAACCGGCGGGCGGCTGGGGTTGGGAACTGGACGAGGGCCGCTTCAGCCGCGCAGGTCCTGATACCGCTTCCACGCGCGGGCCCAGGCGGCTTGGTCCTGCGGGGTGTATTCGTCGAGCGGGAAGGTGGTGCGGACGATGTGGCGCGCGGCGGCGAGGTCGCTCACCGCGCCCAGCGCGATGGCCTGGACGAGCAGGTTGCCGATGGCGGTCGCCTCGACCGGGCCCGCGAGCACGGGCACGGCGCACGCGTCCGCCGTCATCTGACAGAGCAGCTTGTTCTGCACGCCGCCCCCCACGATGTGAATCCGGTCGATGCTCTGTCCGGTCAGCCTGCGAAGCTGTTCGAGGCACTCGCGATACGCCATCGCCAGGCTCTCGAACACGCACCGCGCTGTCGGGCCGACGCCCTGCGGTGCCGGCTGCCCGGTCCGTTCGCACTCGGCGCGGATCTCGGCGAGCATGTCCTTGGGCGCCAGGAACCGTTCGGCGTTGGCGTTGACCAGTGCGACGAACGGCGGCGCGGTGTCCGCCGCGTCGCAGATGTCGCCGAAGCCCAGCCCGTTGCCCGCCTCGGACCAGAGCCGCTGACACTCCTGAATGATCCACAACCCCATCACGTTCTTGAGAAACCGGATGGTGCCTGCGACGCCGCCCTCGTTCGTGAAGTTCGCCGTTCGCGCCTCGGGCGTGAGGATGGGCTCGGCCAGTTCCATGCCGGCGAGCGACCACGTGCCGGAGCTGATGTACATTGCTCCATCGCCCGCCAGCGGCGTGGCGGCGACGGCGCTGGCGGTGTCGTGGCAGCCGGGGCAGATCACCGTGGCCGTCCGACCGGTCTCGGGCAGAAGCCCGGCGCTGAATCCTCCGGGTGGCGAGATATCGGTGAACAGGCTCCGCGGCATGCCGACCGCCTCGAGTACCTCGTCCGACCACGTTCGCTCCCGCGCGTCGAGCAGCGCCGACGTGCTGGCGATGGAGTACTCCGCCGCGTGCTTACCCGTCAGCAGGAACGACAACAGCTCGGGCATCATCAGCACCCGGTCGGCGTCGGCCACCACGCCGGGGCGATTCTTCACGTCGTCGGCCATCTGGTAGATCGTATTCAGCCGCATGAATTGGATGCCGGTGATCCCGTACAGCCGCTCGAACGGGATGCGTCCGTGCACCTCGTCGACCATCGGGATGGTGCGGTCGTCACGATAGGCGAAGGGCAGGCCGATGACCTCGCCGTCCTTCGAGACGTAGCCGTAGTCGACGCCCCAGGTGTCGATGCCGACGGACTCGATGTCCGGGTCCGCGTGTTTCAACGCCGTGAGCAGCTCGCCGCGCAGTCCGTCGATATCCCAGTGCTTGTGCCCGTCGACCTCGACCGGGTGATTCTCGAAGCGGTGGACTTCCGAGAGCGTGAGCCTCCCGTTATCGAGTTCCCCCAGAATCCCCCGCCCACTCGACGCCCCGATGTCAATGGCCAGCAATTTCATTGTTCTCCCTTCGTCCAGCCACTGCGGCTCCAGCGTGATCAAAACTCCCGTCACCACATCATGCCGAGGACAAGGAACAGCCACCCGGCGAACATGAGGCCGAACGCCGTGACCGTGCGCCTGATCACCGACAGCTTGAGCGAATCGATCCGCCTGCGATCTCTATCGCTCAGGTTGCTCAGCCATAGCGCGCCGAAGAATGTTGGTTTCATTCCGGGATTGTCCTTGGCGTGTATGCTCATCTGATGGTCCAGGTCAAGATAGGCCGGGGCGGCGAATGCCACGAAGACAACGAGCCACGAGACCATCAACGCAATACCCAGGGCCACAAAGATGCCGCTCATTCTCAGGTTTCCACGTCGGTCACGGTTCGCCACCTTGCCTCGCGGCCCCGGCCTCGATTTCCTTCCAGACGGCCATGCCCGTGCAGCCGAAGTGGTTAAGGCGTTCCTGGGCGTCGCGGAGGGTTGGCGTGCCGTCGTCGTTGACGAAGCCCGGCTCGCCCTTCGCGACGAGGGCGTGATGCCCGAGGAGGACGGCGGCGCTGCCGTCGAACCACGGCAGGAAGTCGGGATCGAGCGAGAGCGGTGCCAGCATCGGCCGCCGCTCCGGCGTGTTGTGCTCGGTGCCGTTGAAGACGGGCCAACGCCGTTCCTTTGCCGCGTCGATCACCTCGGCCAGCCGCTCCTTCGTGTTGCGGTGCGGAATGACCTCCAGCGCGAAGATGTTTATCGCTTCGAGGCGGTCCAGCAGCGCGCGGACGTCCCTCTCGCGTTCGGTGATCGGGTTAGCAAGGACCGGGTAGGTCGGGATCGCGCCGAACGCGAGGAACAGGTCCC
>CAZDHT010000317.1:0-5329 GCA_964505325.1 uncultured Planctomycetota bacterium
CAGAGGGCTTTAGCCGAGACGGACAAGCCCCGTGAACGGGGCTGAGCGTAGAAGGAGGGGCGGCCGCTGCTCGCCCCCCGCTAAAGCGGGGGCCTATTCTCGCCCGCCTGCGGCGGACTCGGAAAGCAGCGTAAACGCTGCTCAGGCAAGAACCTGCGAAAACTGGGGACGACTCAGGTACAACACCCCTTGACACGCCACCGCCGGTCTCTACACTATGCGGACTCGCAGGCTACCCCGGATCACTGGCACAGGAGGACAGGAATGAGTGACGAGCTGTTCAAGAAACGGCTGGAGAACTTCGGGGGCAAGGGCGAGCTGCTGGCGTTCAACCTGGCCGCCGTGGCCGAGGCGCTCGACACGATCGCCGACCTGAAAGAGCAAAACATCGGCGGCGAGACGGTCGAGAAACGGATCGGTGAGTACAAGAGCTGGGACCCGGACATCTTCAAGGTGGACAAGGACACCGAAGACGGGTTCCGCAGGCGGCTGGAGGAGCGCGGACAGCCCGTGGTCCTGCTCTCCGAGGAGGCCGGCCGTGTCGCCATCGGCGACGGCGACCCGGCCTACTACGTCGTGGCCGACCCGTTCGACGGCAGTTGGCTGTTCAAGCGCGGCATCCCAGACTTCTGGTACAGCTCGCTGTCGTTCTTCGACACCGAGTTCAATCCCGTCTCGTGCGGCGTGGGGGATGCCGTCCCGCGCAACATCGCATTTGCCGACGCCGACGGCGCGTATCTGGCCAAGCTCGAGGGCGACCGGCTGGAGCACGAGGTCAAGCTCGACAAGCGGTACCGCGAGGTGATGGGCCGCCCGGACGTGACCGACTTCGCCAAGGCCGGCATCGAGTCGTACGCCATGAAGCCGGCGAAGTTCTGCCTGCCGCTGGTGGACAAGTATCGCGCCGTGCTCGAGCCGTTCAAGTTCTTCCTCCCCAACGGCGGCCCCTACGCATTCGTCGACGTGGCCGAGGGCAAGATCGACGTCTACTTCGCGCCCAAGCAGCCGTTCGTCGACATCTTCTCGGGGGTGATGGTGGCCGAGAAGGCCGGCTGCGTGATCACCGACTTCGAGGGCAATCCGGTCAGGTGCAGCGACAACGTCAAGAGCGTCTACGACGTCGTGTGCAGCAGCAACCAGACGCTGCACGACATGGTCCTGGACGCCATTTCCAAGTGCAAGTAGTTCAAGGAGTGTGCCGTGGCAGAAGACGTGTTGAAGCTGAAGGAATTGGGCGCGGCCGACGTTCCGGAGAAGTTGAAGGCCGAGTATTACTTCGACTTCGAGGCGCATCCGTTCGCGCACGCCGCGCTGTTCGGCGGCGAGAACGCCCGATCCATCGTCGATGCGATCGCCGGGGTCGACGCGTACGTGACCGCCGCCCTCGCGGAGATGGTCGCCGGCAGCACGGCGACGGAGACGAAGACGCAGGCCGATTTCCCCGGCCGGTGCAGCGGCGAGTTTACCGTGCTGCTCGAAGAGGGGGCCGTGTTCGAGCCGGCGTTCGTCGTCGGCGGCGCGGACGCCTCGAACACCCTGTACCTCGCGGCCGGCGCGAGCGTGTTGGGCGCAAACCTGTGGCTGGACAAAGGCAGCATCGCGGTCGGCGAGGGCACGACCGTCGAGCCCGGCGTCGGCCTCAAAGGCCCGACCATCATCGGACAGAAGAACGAGATCCGCCAGGGCGCCTACTTCCGCGGCGACGTGATCACCGGCAACGGCTGCACCCTTCGCGGCGAGCTGAAGAACACCGTGCTGATGGACGGGGCGAACTTCCCGCACCCGTCGTACCTGGGCGACAGCCTGTGCGGCTTCGACACCCACTTCGGCAACCAGGCCACCAGCGCCAACCTCGGCATCTTCGCCGTCCTGGCCCGCGACCCCATCGTCATCGACATCGACGGGGTACGCTACGATCTCGGCCGGCCGAAAATCGGCATCATCATGGGCGATTACAGCCAGGTCGGCTGCAACTCGGTCAGCGACCCGGGCACGTTCCTCGCGCCGTGGACCATCGTCTACCAGCTCTCCCGGCTGAACAAGGGTTTCTACGGCCCCAACGAGCTGCTCAAAAATAAGCCGATGGAGCACGGCATCATCGAGCGCAGCTCGCTGCGCAAGTGAGCCGCGCCGCCCGGCACTGCAAGCCGGTCCGGCAGGCGACGGGGAACCGAAAGCAGTCTGCTGTTCACCGACAGCGTTCCGGGATCGGGCGAGCGGAATCCCCAACGTGCTGTCCGCGGATACGAGAGAGGGAGGAGTGACAATGGTTGCGCCTGTACCCGCTGATGTCATCGGGCAGCTTCGCCAAGCAATTCCTGGTTGGAAGAGGACCCAGGACTACAAGAGGATCGTCGAGCTGACAGAGGCGACCGAATGAGCGACCGAGCGCCGCCCTCGCCGGGCGGAGAAGTGGTGGTCTATCGGACCGAAGACGGCCACAGCCGCATCCAGGTGCGGATTGAGGGCGAGACGGTCTGGTTGACACAGGCAATGATGGCCGGTCTCTTCGAGACCACCGTGCCCAACATCAACATTCATATCCACAACATCCTGCACGATAACGAGTTACGGGCCGGGGCAACTATTAAGGATTACTTAACAGTTCGCCAAGAGGGCTCCAGGCAGGTCCGGCGCCCAGTGAAATACTACAACCTCGACATGATCCTCGCCGTCGGATACCGTGTCCGGTCGCCGCGCGGTGTGCAGTTCCGCCAGTGGGCGACGGAGCGGCTGCGCGAGTACCTCGTCAAGGGCTTCACCCTCGACGACGACCGGCTGAAAGGCCGCGACGCGCTCACCGACTATTTCGACGAACTGCTTGCGCGCATACGCGAAATCCGCGCCAGCGAAGCGCGAGTCTACCAACGCATCCGCGAAATCTTCGCTCTGGCCGCCGACTACGTGGAGCGAGAGCAAGACACGCAGGTCTTCTTTGCCACGATGCAGAACAAGATGCACTACGCGGCCACCGGCTTGACTGCGGCGGAGATCGTCCGGCGGCGCGCCGATTCCGCCAAAGCCAACATGGGGCTGGCCTCGTGGAGCGGCGGGCGTGTGCTCAAACGCGACGTCGCAACGGCGAAGAACTACCTGGACGCCGAAGAAATCGACACGCTCAACCGCATCGTCGTGATGTTCCTTGATCAGGCCGAGTTCCGCGCCCAGAGGCGCCGGGACATCAGGATCCGCGATTGGGAAGTTCTCCTCGGCAAGTTCCTCCGCGACGCCGAATTGCCGGTAGTCGCTGACGCCGGGCCGGTCAGTCACGAGGACGCGCTCTCCTGGGCGCACGAGCAATACGACGCCTTCGCCCAACGGCGGCGACGAGAAGCCGAGGCGGCGGCTGAATCGCGATACGTAGACGACCTACGAGCTTCTGCCAGGGCAATCGAGACGAACAGAGAGCGGCCCCCCACGACAAGAACTGCAGAGCCAGGGAAAAGCCGGAAGAAAACGACCGAGTGAACCCCATCCGATCCATCACCGAGTGGCAATCGCTCTTCGCCGACCGGGCGAACGCCGTCCGCCGCCAGCTCCGCGACCTCTATGGCGACGACGCCGAGGCCGAGCGCCGCCTGCCCGTGTGGCTGGACGCGCTCGACGGGTTCGCCCGGAACTTCTCGCCCGAGGCGCGCGTCATCATTGCCCGCGCCACCGGCCGGGTGAACCTGCTCGGCATGCACATCGACCACCGCGGCGGCGCGGTCAATACCCTTGCCGTGGGCGACACCATCCTCGTGGCCGAGCCGCGCACCGACGACCGGATGGTGCTCCGCAACGCCAACCCGGAGTTCCCGCCCGCCGAGTTCCGCATCCGCGACGAGCTGCCCCGCGAGAAGATCACCGACTGGGACAAGTGGACCGCGCACCTTTACCAGGAACGCCTCGCCGCCGGCACCCACGCCGACTGGCCGAACTACGTCCGGGCGGCCGTGCTGTACCTTCAGCATCTCAACACGGCCCCCGACGGCACGTTCTCGCCGGCGCTCGTCGGAATGAACGCATTCGTCAACGGAACCGTGCGCGCCGCCGCCGGGCTCAGCTCGTCCTCGTCCATTGTCGTGTCCGTGATGGAGGCCTGCAACCGCATCAACGCGCTCGACATGTCGGACATGGAGATGGCGGAGGCGTGCAGCCCGGCCGAGTGGTACGTCGGCACCCGCGGCGGCGGCGGCGACCACGCGGCGATCAAGTTCGCCCGGCGCGGCTGCCTGACACACATCGGCTCGTTCCCGCTCACCGTCGATGTCATCCCGTTCCCCGAAGGCCATTGCGCCGTGCTGTGCGACAGCCGGGTGGCCGCCTCGAAGACCGCCGGGGCGCGCAACACGTTCAACCAGCGCGTCGCCGGCTACGAGCTGGGCCTGCTCCTGCTTCGCAAGCGCTTCCCGCAGTACCGCGAGCGGATGGAGCGACTGCGAGACGTCAACCCGTCCACGCTCGGCGTGGACCAGGGCACCATCTATGAAATGCTCAAGGCGCTGCCCGAGACGGCCGAGCGCGAAGAGCTGTCAGAGGCGCTGGCAGACGAGCCGCAGGAGCTGGAGCGCATCTTTCGGAGTCACGAGCCGATTCCGGGCGGATACCACATCCGCCAGGTCTGCCTGTACGGCATCGCCGAGTGCATGCGGAGCGAGCGCGCCGTCGAGCTGCTCCGGTCGGGGGACAGCGCGGGGTTCGGCGAACTCATGACCCTCTCGCACGACGGCGATCGGGTCACCCGCCTGGTCGACGGCGAGCGGCGGCCGCTCTCGAAGGCGCTGCCGGACGCGGAGCTTGACCGCCTCGCCGCTGACGTGAGAAGCGACGATCCCGTCCGGCGCGAACGCGCCGCGCTTCATCGGCAGCCCGGCGGCTACGACGCCAGTTGCGCCGAGCTGGACGAGATGGTCGAGATCGCGCTCGACGTGCCGGGCGTGCTTGGCGCGGGCCTGGTCGGGGCGGGTCTCGGCGGCTGCATCGTCGCCCTGGTGCGAAAAGAGCACGCCGATGCGGTCGTCGGCGCGATGGACGAACGCTACTACCGGCCGCGCGGACTGCCGGCCACGGCACAGGTCTGCCCCGGGGTCGGCGGGGCGGCGATACTCGAGCCGGACTGATGGCGGATGCGTTCAAAATCACCAACGTCACGGCCTGCACGCCGGGCGGACTGGTCGAGGGCGCCGCGATCGTGGTCGAGGTCGGCAGGATCGTGTCGGTCGGCGCCGATGCGCCCGGCCCGCCCGCCTGCCCTGAGCGCAGTCGAAGGGAGGTCGACGGCCGCGGATGCTACGCGCTGCCGGGCTTCATCGACATCCACTGCCACGGCGCGGGCCTCTTCGAACTG
>CAZDHT010000318.1:0-5193 GCA_964505325.1 uncultured Planctomycetota bacterium
CGAACAGATGCTTGGGATACAGCAACTCCAGCACTTCCTCCGGCGAGAGGTTGGTCGAACTGAGCACGAACCCGCTTATGATCCTGTAACCCCCGCCCGAAAAACACACCGGCACGCCCGCCCCCACCAGCTCCTTGATGTCCTGGTAAATCCGGGTTTGCGAGACGCCGAAGTGCTCGGCCAGCTTCTTCGGCCGCCAGTCCGGCCGCGACTGAATCAACAGGATCATCTCCAGCAAACGCGACAGCCGCTTCTTCCTCTTCACTGTCCTCACCCCCAGGAGCACAAGCCGTGACGGGGCCGTCGAGAAACCCGTCGCCGTGCGCGCACCACCTCGTCAATAGCGAACCACGGGGGTATATGCTACTTGGGTGGCGGGAGCCCGTCAAGCGAGAACGAACTGACTCCCCAACCAGCCCCGACAGTGTCCGGCGCATTTTCCCGTCTCGCCCGGAAATCTGTTGCACCCATGCAGGGAACACCGTACCATATGGGGAAGCGGAATCTCGAGGCATCTCTGGATCTCGGATGGGGTGCCAGCCGGATAGGAAAGAACACAGCCCGGCCCGTCCACTCAGGGGGGAAGATCATGTCACAGGCCAGCACGCCGAGCGCTTCCGCGCCGGAACCCGCCGGAAAACGGGTGGGCGGATTTGAGGTCATCTCCAAGATCGGCCAGGGAGGAATGGGCGCCGTCTTCAAGGCGCGGCAGATCTCCACCGACCGCGTCGTCGCGCTCAAGGTCCTGATGCCCAGACTGGCGAAGGACCAGAACTTCGTCGAACGCTTCCTGCACGAAGCGCGCGCCGTCGCCAAGCTCGCCCACCCCAACATCGTCCAGGGCATCACCGTGGGCCAGGCAGACGGCTACTACTTCTTCGCAATGGAGTACGTCGAAGGGCAGAGCGTGCAGGCGCTCCTCGATGCCGCCGGGCCGCTGCGCGAGCAAAAGGCCCTCGAGATCGCCCGCGACATCGCCGCCGCGCTCGAATGCGCCCACGCAGCGAACGTCATCCACCGCGACGTCAAGCCC
The DNA here is from genome assembly GCA_964505325.1 of uncultured Planctomycetota bacterium. GTDB lineage: Bacteria > Planctomycetota > PUPC01 > PUPC01 > PUPC01 > CAZDHT01. The sequence continues at coordinate 1,034 of CAZDHT010000318.1, forward strand.
AGGAACATCCTCATCACCGGCGACGGAACGGTCAAGCTGGTCGACCTCGGCATCGTGCGCCGCACCAGCGGCGGCGCCGGGCAGATCACCCAGCCCGGCTCGGCCCTGGGCAGCCCGGACTACATCTCGCCCGAACAAGTCCGGGCGGACGCCAACATCGACGGCCGGAGCGACATCTACTCGCTCGGCGCCACCCTCTATCACATGCTCACCGGCGCCACGCCCTACACCGGCGGGTCCACCAGCGAGGTCATGTCCAAGCACCTCACCGAGCCGGTGCCCGACCCGCGGCGGGTCAATCCCCAGATCTCCCGCGAAGCGAGCATCATCGTTCGGAAGGCGATGGCCAAGAAACGCGAGGAACGATACGCCGACGCCGCCGCTCTGCGCAAGGACATCGAGATCGCGCTGGCCAGGGGCTCGGCCGTGGCGTCGGCCCCCGCGGCCCCTCCCCCGCTCCCCGACACCGCCCCCAGACGTTCCGTCTCCGCCGCCAGCCGCCGGCGGCGCCGCCGCAGCCACGTCCAGACCATCGCGGGCATCGCTGTCTTTGCGCTCGCCGCCGCCGCCATCATTAGCGTCGTCTCGCTCACCCGGAACGGCTCCAGGGACACGGCCGGGACCGGCTCCCTGCCCCCCGACGAAGGTAGTCCCGACACCGCCGGCAAGGGCCCCGACCTGGCCGCCAGCGCGTTCCGGGCCACCGTCGAGGCCAGGGCCCTCCACGAATCCGCCCGCTTGTTCCTCCAGACCAATCCCAAGACGCTCGAAGAACTGCGTCAGGCGCGGGCCAAGTTCGCCGAGATCGTGGACAAATACCCCGACACGACCTACGCCAGGTCCGCCAAGGAGACCATCGCCATCCTCGACCAGCGAATCACCCCCCTCGAGAAGAAGCGCCAGGAAGAAGAGACCGCAAAAAAGGAAGCCGAACGACAGCGCCACGAGGCCGCGGTCAAGCTCGCCGCGCAGCAACGCCTCGACGCGTTTCGCAAGAAGCTCCCCGAGGCGCTCCGCACACGAAAATGCAAGGAGCTGATCGATGAACTCGACGCCATGATCGCCGACACGAAACTGGTATCCGTCAAGGACGCCGCCAAGGCCGACTGCCGGCTCCTCACCAAGTTCGCCGCCGTGCTCGACCGCGCCCGCGCCAACGCACGGGCCAACGTCGGAAAGCCCGCCCGCTACCACGGCATGGCCGCCACCATCAAGCGCCTCGACGGTGATACGGTCACGTTCAGCATCGGCAAGCCCGAGGCCATCTGCGCCATGAACGCCATGCACGTCAAGGACCTGCTCGACCTGAGCCCCGGCCCCGAGCCCGCCTACAACGAAGGCATGGCCCTGCTCCTCATTGCCGAAGGCGCCGCCGCCGACGCCGGCCCCTACGTCGCCAGCGTGCCCGACAAGACCGACATCACCCGCCTCCAGGAACTGGTCGGGACCACGGTGGCCACCCGCCCCGACACGTCACCCCCAAAAGACCCCGGCACGGGCGCCGACGACGCCAAGGCCCAGGCCATTCGGACTGCCATCGCCAGGAACGAGGAGCTGTTCAAGTCGTACTACGAGAAGCTGGAACAGGACAGCAAAGACCAGAAGGACCGGTGGAAATCGGAGTTCGAGACGGAGTCGACCAAGATCCTCCAGCAGATCGAGAACCGAGAAGCAGGGGTCAGACAAGCGAAGAAGGACGCCGCCTGGTCCCGGGCCGATGGCACCGTCAGCGGGGAAGAGCACGCGAAGCAGAGAATCAAACGCTACCGCAAAGAGATCGAGCAACTGACCCGCAAGCGGGCCATCATGACTGTGAAGATGAAGAAGAACGTGTTGGGCCTGGCCAAGAAGCTCAAATCGACGAAGGCGGCGATCCGGCTCGTCCGCGAGACCCACAAGCGGATTCTGTTCAAGGGCAAGCTGCTCACATCCGAGCAGATGACCGCCGCCTACGAAGCCAGGATGAAGGACTGACAGGGACACCTGCCCAACTCACCCGGCGAGCATCGCCGCCCTGCCCGGCTGCGCCGGGCGGGTCACGTCCTTGGATCAAGTATTGACAAGATAGCCATGGCACGCGAGCGGGACAAACGGGAAGAACCGGTTGACCAGGCGCGCGTGATCCGCGCCTTGACGATGGAGCAGCGATGGCGTGTGGCGGAGAGTCTTTACGCCACGGCTCGGGAGTGGAAGGCCTGCGCGTTGCGCTCGCTGCGGCCGGACTGGGACGAAGCGGCTATCCGGGAGGCGGTCAGGCGGAGTTTCTTGCATGCCCGAAGATAAAGAGCTGTTCCTGATCTTTATCCGTCCGCTGAACCGCCTGGGCCTCGACTACATGGTCACCGGCTCGGCCGCGAGCATGGCATATGGCATCCCCCGGATGACGCTCGATATTGACCTGGTGCTGGAGCTTGCGCCCAGCCAGGCGGGGCTGATGGCGGACGCTTTTCCGCCGGACGTCTTCTACTGTCCGCCCGCCGAAGTGATCGGCATCGAAGCGGCCCGCGAGGCCCGCGGGCATTTCAACGTGATTCATATGGAGACGGGCTTCAAGGCGGATTTCTACCCCGCTGGCGACGATCCATTGCATCGGTGGGGCATGGAGCGTCGCCGACGCGTGGAGATGTCTGGGGAGCCCGTGATGCTGGCGCCGCCCGAATACGTGATCGTGAGGAAGTTGGAGTACTTCAGGGAGGGCGGGTCGGAGAAGCATTTGCGGGACATTCGGGGCATGTTCGACGTCTCCGGCGAAGTCATCGACCGGCCGGAGATCGAAGCCATGATTCGGGAACGCGGCCTCCAGGACGCATGGGGCCGGCTGTGGGAATTGCGTCCGTAATGCAGCCGAATGAATAGAGCGTCGCGCGTGTCAAAGGCGTCCCAACCACCAAGGGCATCCTCTGACCCAGCGTTGTGGCACGGCCATCCCTTCGGCTCCGCACAGGGCAGGCTTGGCCGTGACGCCCACGGGCTGGAAGCCCGTGCCACCAAGGAGATATTCAGGACAGGCGCCGTTTTTCGGCGAGGGACATGGGCGTATTGTGTCTCGACACCGTCGGCGCAAGAGGTGTCGGGGCGTCACGATGTGGGAGCCTCAGGATGGGAGTTCGCAGAAAACGGTGGCTGTCCCAAATATCTCTGGTTCGAAATCTCGGCAGTTCCGGGGAATCCACTTCATGGCCGACCTAGATGCCGCCTACTTGACGAGCGGCACGCCGTTCTTCAAGTGGACCGGCATCAGCTCCACCGCAACATAGTACTTGCCGCCTTTCTCCACGTACACACCCTTGGCGTTCCGCACATACGTCGTGGGGCCCCCGGCGTCATGTCTCTTCCATGAGAGCGTGCCGTCGTCCTCTTCCCACTGTCCCACGTGCTTCCGTGATATAGGCTTCCCGCCTGATTTCTCCGCGTAGTGGATGAGGTAGAGCTTGCCATCCGGAGCCAGGGCGTAGACGTAGAGCCCTTGGTACTCGTCGAAGTCATCAGACCTGACGAAATGGCGTTCTGTGCCAACCAGTGTAACGTAGATCACCTCAACAGGTGGCTTGGTCGCTGCCACAACCTGCTTCAGCTTCTGAAGGTCGGCCTCTGTGCGGACCCGACCGACCACCATGACGCACCCCCCTTCGGCCGTGCCGACACCAATACGGACGTCCTGAAACTCCTGATGCTGGCGAACCACCTTTTCAATGGCCGGCAGATGTGCTTTGGCCATCCGCATGTATCGCATCTGCCGGAGAAACGTGTCACCGAACCAAAGATAACTCAGGGCAGCTAGGGCGAAGGCGACGGCTAAGATCAGCGTCGCCCGCTTCCCGTACGTGTGTGCACCCGTCTTGGGCCTATCGAGCTCTGGGGACATAGTGCTTGATTCCGCGCTCAACTTGGCGCGTCCGCGCTTGGGACTGACCTTCTGACGGCGCTGGACCCGCCGCAAGCTGCGCTCGAATCTGTCCACGAGCCCGCACTGCCCGGCGGGTGGTGCCGCTACTTCGCTATCCCCGGTCGGGGCAAACGTTGGACGCGCTCAATCGGCGCGGGCATCGGACGTACAACGCCGGGACGCATCGGCAGCCCAACCCGCGCCGCCTTCGGCTTAGAGACCACCCCGAACGATGAGGTCCACTTCGGCAGCGCCGGCGCCTGGCCCGGGCGCA
>CAZDHT010000319.1:0-5187 GCA_964505325.1 uncultured Planctomycetota bacterium
CTGCGACGAGGGCGGCTTTGTTTGAGAAGAAGACGCGCAGAAGGCCGAACAAGACATGGAAAGCCAACATCTGTCATCTCTGAGGTACGGGACCGGCGCTGCAACAGCCCCGAGAGAATACTTGCACAGCGCCGTAAGCCCAGTAGTATGACGGCGGACGGAGTTTTCGGGAGGGACAGGTCTGCGTGTCGGACGTGATCGCCCGCCGCGTCGTCCGCGTCAAGCTCATCTACGCCGCCAAGAAGACGGTGCCGGTGCCGTATAGCCCGCGTCTCTCTTGTGGATTGATGCCGTTCAGGCCAGCTGCAACCGCAGGTCAGCACTTGTAGGGATCGCCGGGATCTCGTCCCAGGTCCGACCATCGAGGACGCGGCCGGCCTTCTTCTTGTTCGTGCCGCCCCATTGCTTGAAGAAGAAGGGGACGTTCCGCTCGAGGCAGATGTCTCGCAGCTGCCGTGTCCAGTCCGGGTCCATCGGACGCGCTCCCGGCCCGGATTCGCCGCCGACGATTGCCCAGTCGATCCCTTCGAGGTTCGGGGCTCCCATCGGCCCGAGCAGCGGCTCGAACGAAACGAACTTCGTGTGCGCACCGGTGCCGCGCAGGTCGTCAACGCGGCCTACGTAATCTGCATTTTCAACGGTCACTCCCATCCAGATGTGAGGAGCCCAGGGGAGGATTGGGTCAAGCTCCGCGAGCCGTTCGGAGCGCTTGGTCAGCACCTGGTACACATGCCGGTCGACCTCCTTCATCACGCCGAACACGTCGAGAACGAACTCCGTCGGGACCCGTTCGTGGAAAAGGTCGCTCATCGAGTTGACGAACACGATTTGAGGCGTCTTCCACTTCTTGGGGACGTCCAGCATTCGCGGATGGCAGGTGACCTCGAACCCATTCCGGTAGTTTGACTGCCCCATGGCCTTCAGCCGCCGCGCCATCCGCTCCGCGTAGCAATTCTGACACCCCGCGCTGATCTTCGTGCAGCCCGTGACGGGGTTCCACGTTGATTCAGTCCATTCGATGTCTGAGTGACCAGCCATGCAACTAGTTTCGAAGGATGTGTTGAGCGATTCGCATCGCGATTGGTGCGCCTCTCGGATTCGACGCCGCGAAGCAAAGCAAGAACAGAGGGTTGCCTCTCGAATTGTAGAGCATTTTCGGATTATCTGCAACTTCGGCGAACACCGAGCGCAGCCGATCATTGTAGAAACGTGCAATCGTGGCGAAGTCCGCCACCTTGCGCGGCCGCTTCTCGTTGTTCAAGAGCGGCTGAGCAAGCTCCTCCCTGTAAAACTCATCAAACCAGTCTGGCGTACCGAAGAGCTTATCCAGGCGCTTGCGCCAAGATCCCCGAATCTCGCCACTCCTTGTCAGTAACCTGTTCACGCCAATGCCGAGCGGGAATAGAATCCAGACGTCAACCGCTCGTGTTCCGGCTACTGCCTCGACTGTTTCCCAATCAACCTGCATGCCGAAAGGGTCCATGAAAAGGACCGCCCGTCTTCCTCTCCAATTCCAGGTCTCACATATGTTCTTGAGAGCTTCGTTACAGTCTTCCTGCCGCACCTCGATCCGCTCGGCAATTGGGGGGAACTCCGCCTTGAGGCGTTCCAGTTCGGCGAATCGCTTCTGCGAGCGCTCGATGAACACGTAGCGGTCAAATGGGGGATGGGTCTGTAACGCCAGCCGTGCAGACCCGTCCAGAAACGCTTGTGACTCGTCCTCCATCAGTTCCGGGAAAAGGGGCGGCGCTTCCGGCTTCTCGCGCTGTTCGCGGTAGCCGGATCCCGCAAAGGCATCAATGTAGGCCAGCTCGAAAGGTTGGCTTTTCAGCGCCTTCTGGTAGGCAACCAAATACTGTTGCAGCATGTCCAGCTTCTCTTCTGTCCAATCCCCGCCGAACATCTGCATCTGCTTGGGACTCATGGGCTCCCCACGCATAGTCGAATGGCCGAGCGTGCCCTTCCCAATCGATTCTACCTCAACGGGCATGGGCCGGCAAGTGACAATCGCTCGCGACGCTTGACTTGATCGACACGCGTCGGACAATGGTGGTGAGAGGATTCCGCACGGTGACGACGGAGTACCACAATGTTTTCACTTGACGGCAAGGGCGCGTTGGTGACGGGGGCGGCGACGGGGCTGGGGGCGGCGATTGCCTCGGCCCTGGCGTCGGCCGGGGCGGACGTGGCGGCGGCGGACCTGGCGGGGAAGGATGTGTCGGAGACCGTGGCGGCCATCGAGGCGGCAGGGCGGAAGGCCATCGCGGTGGAGATGGACGTCCGCGACGTGGCGCAGGTTCGGGCGGGGGTCGCCGCGGCGCAGGCGGCGCTGGGGCACGCCGACATCGTCGTCAATAACGCGGGGATCAACCGGCACCCGACGGGGCTGGAGACGACCGAGGCGGACTGGGACGATCATCTGGACACAAACGCGAAGGGCGGGTTCTTCGTGGCCCAGGCGGCGGCGCCGGCGATGATCGAGCGCGGCTGGGGGCGGATCATCTTCATCGCCAGCCAGTCGGGCCTGGTCGGCGTGCCGGGGCAGCCGGTGTACTGCGCGTCGAAGGGGGCCGTGGTCAACCTCGTCCGGGCGCTGGCGGTCGACTGGGCGAAGCACGGGGTGACGGTGAACGGGATTGGGCCGACGTTCATCGAGACGGACATGACGCGCGACCGGCTGTCGGAGCCCGGGTTCGAGGAATCGGTGACCGCGCGCATCCCGGCGGGCCGGCTGGGGCGCCCGGAGGACGTGGCCGCGGCGGCGGTCTACCTGGCCAGCGACGAGGCAGCGATGGTCACCGGCGTGACGCTGCCGGTCGATGGCGGCTGGACGGCGCAATGACAACAGGTGTCAGGTGATAGGCCATGGGGAGCCGTTTGGAGTTTGGGGTCTGGAGTCTGGAGTTCACCTCCGGAGCCAGCCGCTAGCAGCTAGTGGCTGGGAGCTGATACCTGAGGGCTGACAGCTTCTTTTCCCCTTGCCTCGTCCCGAGTGAAACGGTATGTTCAGGGCGCGCGCCCCACGGCCGCCGCCGGCTATCAGCGCTCAGCTATCGGCTGTCAGCAGGAGGTAATCGGTCTGTCGGCCGTTCGTGGGTTGAGGGCTGAGCGCCGACGGCTTACTCGGGATGACGAGTACGAGTAAGAGTACGATCAAGATTACGATTGGGATCTGAGTGAGAGGATTGCCCTATGGCTGATCTGCCGAAGCTGAAGAACTACGTGAACGGGGCGTGGGTGGAGCCGGAGGTGAGCAGCTATCTGCCGGTGGAAAATCCGAGCACGGGTGAGATCATCGCGGAGGTGCCGCTGTCGACGCCGGCCGCGGTGGGCGAGGCGGTCGAGGCCGCCGCCGCGGCGTTCCCCGAGTGGTCGCAGACGCCGGTCTACCGGCGCTGCATCCCGCTGCTCCGGCTGGCGGCGATCTTCCGCGAGCGCGAGGAGGAGGTCTCCCGCGTTCTGTCCCGCGAGCAGGGCAAGTCGCTGCCTGACGCGCGGGCGGAGATCAAGCGGCTGATCGAGAACAGCGAGGTCGCCGCCGGCATGCCGGTGATGAGCCAGGGCGACAAGGTGATCGGCTGCTCGTTCGGGATCGACGGCGAGGTCATCCGCCTTCCCATCGGAGTGTTCGGGCTGATCGCCCCGTTCAACTTCCCCGCCATGCTGCCGTTCTGGTTCCTGCCGTACGCGCTGGCGACGGGGAACACGTTTGTCGCGAAGCCGAGCGAAGTGGTCCCGATGACGATGGACCTGGCGTTCCAGTGGATCGACGAGGCCGGGTTCCCGGCGGGCGTGATCAACCTGGTCCACGGGGCAAAGGAATCGGCCGTCGCGCTCGTCGAGCATCCCAAGGTGGCCGGCATCTCGATCGTGGGGCGGAGTGAGACGGTGCAGAGCGTCAACGTTCGCTGCGCCGAGCTGGGCAAGCGGTGCCAGGCGATGGGCAGCGCCAAGAATCATCTGGTGGCGATGCCGGACGCGAACCTGCATCATGTGATCCGCAACATGACGACGTCGTGCTACGGCTGCGCCGGGCAGCGGTGCATGGCGTCGTCCGCCATCGTCGGCGTGGGCGACGAGATGTACAACAAGCTGTGCGCGCAGTTCGTCGAGGACTCGAAGAACATCATCGTGGCCGACCCGCTCGATCCGAAGGTGGCCGACGAGTCGATGGTGATGGGCCCGGTCATCTCGGAGGCATCGCTCGAGCGGATTCACGGGCTGATCGAAACCGGCGTGAAGGAGGGCGCGACGCTCGCACTCGACGGCCGCGGGATCAAGGTCGAAGGCTGCGAAGGCGGGCACTTCATCGGCCCGACCGTCTTCACCGACGTGAAACCGGGGATGGTGATCCACGACACGGAGATCTTCGGCCCGGTCGTCGTGATCCTGAAGGCGAAGGACCTGGACGAGGCGATCCAGATCGTCAACAACCACCGCTACGGCAACGGCGGGTCGATCTACACGTCGAACGGCTACTGGGCGCGGCGGTTCAAGCTCGAGACCCTGTGCGGGATGATCGGGATCAACATCGGCATCCCGGCGCCCGTAGCGTATCTGCCATTCGGCGGGATGAAGGACTCGCAGTACGCGGACATCAAGGCCCAGGGCAAGTCGATCGTGAAGTTCTTCACCGAGGAAAAGATCATCGTCGAGCGGTGGTGGCCGGAAGAAGGCTGACCGATTTCGGATTGCGGAATGCGGATTGACGCCGGAAGCGTCTTTCGCCGCTGATAGCTGATGCCTGACAGTTAATGGCCAGTTCCCGACCGAAGGGAGGAATCGCATGGACGCGAAGCAACTGTATGACGAATACCTGATCACGTCGATGGTCGCCGGGTTCCAGCCAGTGGTGGTCGAGGAGGCGCACGGCTGCACGGTGGTGGGCGCGGACGGCAAGGAGTATATCGACTGCTTCGCCGGCATCGCCGTGTGCAACGCGGGGCACGGTCATCCGAAGGTGCTCGCCGCCGCGAAGGAGCAGATGGACAAGCTGGTCCACTGCTGCACGTATGTCTACTACAACCCGCGTGCGGCGGAGCTGGCAGAGAAGCTCGCCGAGGTCACGCCGGGCAAGCTCCAGAAGACGTTTTTGGGCAACAGCGGTGCCGAGGCCATTGAGGGGGCCATGCGCCTCGCCAAGCAGCACACCGAGCGGCGCGAGGTGGTGGCCCTCACCATGAGCTT
>CAZDHT010000320.1:0-5144 GCA_964505325.1 uncultured Planctomycetota bacterium
GCGCACCGGCCCGGCCAGGCGCGGATGCCGCTCGTCGTAGACGTAGAACACCCGTCCGCCCGACACGACCATGGCTTTCAGGGTTTTCATCGCATGCCGCCTCGACCAGGTCGGCCCGACGACCCACCGCAGCCGAGCCGGCGGCCCCACCAGCAGGTCGCCCGATACCTTGTTGCCGTCGGGACCGTGCCGGTAGTGTGTCCAGTCATCCATCTCCTTCGGGCGCGGCTTGGCCTCGCAGATCCACCGGCCGTCGCGCCGCGCGGCAATCACGCCGTTGGGAGCAAGGACCCGCATGAGTTCGTCTCTCGGGATGCTCTGCCTGTCCTCCAGGATGAGCAGATTCACCAGGTTGTCCGCGTAGGGGAGCTGCTTCGAGGCCCAGTGGCGGACGCTGACCCGGCCGTAGAGGCCCTGTCCGCGAATGAACTGCCGCGCCTTCGCGACGAGCGCCGCGTCACTTCCCAGCCCTTGGACCACGAAGGTCCCGGCGCGGCCCAGCGCGGCGGCGAGTTTGCCGTCGGCACATCCAACGTGGACACACAGGCCCGCCTTGACCCCGGACGCCTTGATGATGTTCCCGGCCACGTCGGCGCCGCGCGCCGCCCCCGCCGCGCAGAGCGCAACCAGCACTAACCCCGCGAAACCCGACGCTTTACTTGGCATTTCCGATCCTTACTTTTTTCCGAAGCAGCGGAGGCTGCCGTCCTTGCACGAGACGTACAATCGCCCGCCCGCCGCCGCAAGGCCGTCGAAGACCGGCGGCGCGTCGAGTTCGACCTCCGCGAGCTTCCTGCCGTCGGCGACCGAGAGGGCCCAGAGCAGGCCGCCCTCGGGCTCGAGCTCATCGGGCGGGCCGGCCACGAAGAGTGTGCTCCCCGCGATCGCCATTGCCTCGGCGGCGATGGGGCATTTCTCAATGGTCCAGCCGGGCTTTTCCTTGTTGGGCTGGCCCTTCGCGTCGAAGTGCCTGGCGAAGATGCGGTACTCGCCCTTCCCCGGCGCGGTGAAGTACGCGAGCTGCCAGCCTTCCTTCTGCAGGGACATGAACCCGCAGGTGGTGGCCTGGGACGCCACCAGCATCTGGCCGGCCACGCCGCGGTGGCTCCACGGCCGCTTCATCGAGGCATCGAGGAAGCCGGTCTTGTTGCTCGGCCGCAGCCCGCCCTTCCAGTTGTAGTAGAACTTCTTCGCACCGGTCTTGAGGTCGAACCGCCAGCCGCGCATGTAGACGTAACGGCCGTCGCTGCGGAGGATGTCACCGAGAGCGCCCTGTTCGCTCAGCCGTCGCTTATCCAGCCTCGCCCCTTTCTTGAGCTCGGCCCGCGGGATATTCTCGTGCCAGAGGGCGTCGCCGGAGGCGACATCCAGCGCGCAGACCCGAATGCCACCGTCCAGCTCCGAGGTCCGGCCTGCCGAGCAATACGCGACGTTGTTTGCCACCACGACGCTGCCGTAGACGGGGACGGGCGACTCCAGCCGCCCGAAAGCGATGATGCGTCGTTCATCGGGCGCGACGCGGTAACGCCAGGCGAGTTTACCGTCGGCCGCGCGCAGGCAGTAGACCCATCCGTTGCGACATCCGAAGACGGCGGCGCCGTTGTCGAGCGTCGGCGGCGTGTCGACCGGGCCGCCGGGGATGAATTTCCAGCGCCGCTCGCCCGTCTTGGCGTCCAGCGCTGCTAACTGGTGTGTGTCCTGCGACGCGACGAACACCAAGCCATGGCCGGCTGTCGGCGCGGTAGGGCTGCCGCCGACGTCGACCTGCCACAGCGACTTGAAGTCTTCGGGAACCTGCGTCGCGCTGCTGCCGCTCCGCGCCGCGTCGTGCCGGTAACAGGGCCATGTGGATTGCGGATTGGGGATTGGGGATTTCGGATTGGGAACAGCGCCGTAAGCTGGTCCCTTGACTAATGGCGGAACGTTGGGCGCGGGCATCGGCGTTTCTTGGGGTGCCATGCCGAGGACGCCGCGCAGCGATTTGAAACAGCCGCAGTCGACCGGGAACGTGTACACCATGCCGTTGGCCACGCGTACTCCGAACTGACACGAGCTGCGAGCGGCGCTCGAACGCAGGTGCTGTCCCGTCCTCACGTCGAGGAAGTCCATTGTGTTGCCGGTGATCAAGTATCTGACCGTGGCATTGGTTCCCGAGCACCGTGTCCAGTGGTGCGTGATCGCTTCCTTGACATACGAGGCCAGGCGGCGCCTCTCCTTGCCCGTTGCGGCGTCCAGGCCGATCCAGCCGAACTCGCTTCTTTCGCCTTCTTTCCAGGTGGCGATGTGCCATACGGTGCCGTCGATGCCGTACACGTAGCGGGTGGCGATCATCTGCGTCCACAGCCGCCGGCCGGTGTCCGCCGACAGGGCCGCCAGTTTTCGCTTGCCCTGGAAGTGGTAGGCCGCGCGGGCAAGCAGAATGATCCTTGCATCGTCGTATCCGATGGGGTCCTCGCCGGCCGGCGCCCACCACAGCTCTTTGCCGTCCTTGATATCGAACGCCGCGACGCCCCATTCGTACTGGCGCGTCTTCTTGTCGCGTCGTCTAAAACGGGCATACACGCGCGCGCGGCCCGCCAGGATCTTCTTGCAGTAGGGCGTGTCCTGCTTCCAGCGCAGTTTGCCGGTCTTTGGATGGAGAACCCGCAGCGTGTGGCCCTGGAGGATCAGGGCGTCGCCACAGAGCAAGACACGTGCGGCGCCCGTCTTGTAGTCAAGCACCACCTTGCCCGTGGTCGCGTCGAGCGCCACCAGCGAGCGGTTCTCGCCCATCGGCGCGATCAGGCGGTCACCCGCCGCCACCATCCCGTGGGCGAGGAAGACCGGCCGACCGCGCCTCAGCTTGCCGGGGATGGGGACGGGCTTCCGCCAGAGCAGCATACCGTTGTATGCGTCGCGGGCGACGAGGTTCAGCCTCGCGGGCCCGGCCATGCGGGGATGACGCTCGTCGTAGACGTAGTACACCCGGCCGCCGCCCGACACCCAGCCGCCGGGGCGCGAGAAGTGCGCGAGGTACATCGTCGGGCGGCCGATCCACTTCAGCCGCCGGGGCGGTCCGACCCGCAGGTCCTTCGAAACGCGCGAGCCGTCAGGCCCGCCCTCGTAGTGCGTCCAGTCGGACAACTCCTGGGGCTGCGGCTTACGCGCCATCGGCCAGCAGCCCTCTTTCCGGACCGCTCGGCCTTTCCTGAACTGCGCCCCGCCGCTCAGCGCGACGCCGTTGGGCGTGAGCACCCGCAGCACCTCCTCCACGGTCAACCCGGCCTTCAGCGCCGCGGGCAAATCGCTCACCACCAGCAGGTTCACCGTGTCCTCGTGGTAAGGGAGCGGCTGGATGGCGAGGTGCTCGACGGATGCCTTGCCGTAGAGCTTGAGTGCCTGCAAGTGCTTCCGGGCCGCCGCAAGTGAATCGGCGTCCAGCGCGATGCCGTGCACGAGGAAGTTGCCGGCGCGGCCGAGCGCTGCGGTCAGCTTTCCGTCTGAGACCCCGATGTGAACGCACAGCCCTGCTCTGACGCCCGACACCCGCAAGATCTCGTTCGCCTGCTCGGACGCGGACAGTGCCGCCGCGCCGGCGGCGCCCGTCAATGCCGCGAGCGCCAGCGCCGTCAGAGCGCACAGCACTCCGGGGCAAAACGCCGCCCGCCGGCGGGAGCCGCGGCTACGTGGTGTTGTGGTCTGCTTCAATGCTCACTTGGCTTTCTGTCGTTGCGGGCCGGCCGCCTCGCCGACGATATCTTCCATTACACAGTATCCATGCTTCACCAACCATGTCAACCTGTCGCGGCGCACAAAGGCTTGGATGCAGTTTGTCGGGCGGTCAGTCGGGGCGGAGTTCGGTGCGGAGCTTGTCCAGGATGCCGTTGACGAAGGCCCCGGAATCGGCGGTGCTGTACTTCTTCGCGAGGTCGATGGCCTCGTTGATCGAGACCTTTGGCGGGATGTCGGGCAGGGCCATCAGCTCGTAGGTGCCGAGCCGCAAGATGTTGCGGTCGACCACCGCCATCCGGTGAATCCCCCAGTTCTCGGCGACCCTCGCGATCTTCTCGTCGAGTTCGTCACGGCGCTCGAGGCAGCCCTCGAACAGCTCCCGTGCGAAACGCAGCACGTCCGGGTCGCTCGTTTGCGTCCGGATGAATACCTCTGCGTCGCTCCGCGCGGCTCTGCCTCGAACATCGACTAGGTAAAGCGCCCGAACCGCCAGCTCCCGGGCTTGCGTGCGTTTGCGGATTTTCTGCGGGTGGGGCAGGGAGTCGCCGGACTCCGATTCAGCGGGGTTACGGCCTGCAGTCATGGTCAAAGATCAAATCTTGCCTATGAGGTCCGCGAGCTCGATCGCGGCGAGCGCCGCGTCCGCACCCTTGTTGCCGCCCTTGGTGCCGGCGCGCTCGATGGCCTGCTCGATGGTGTCGGTGGTCAGCACGCCGAACGTGGTCGGCACGTCGGACTCGAACGCGATGTGTGCGACGCCTTTTGACACTTCAGCGGCGATGTAGTCGAAGTGCGGCGTGGCACCCCGGATGACGGCGCCGAGGCAGACGACGGCGTTGTGCTTTCCCGCGCGGGCCAGCTTCCTGGCGACCGCCGGGATCTCGAACGAGCCGGGCACCCAATACACGTCGATGTCGCCGTCCGCCGCCCCGTGCCGGGTCAGGCAGTCGAGGGCGCCTTCCAGCAGTTTGGAAGTAATGAACTCGTTGAACCGGCTGACGACGAGTGCGAACTTCTTGCCGGTTGCGTTCAATTCACCCTGCTTCACGTTTGGCATAACGGCGCCTCCAAACAGAGCCCGGGGGTCTCCGCGAACAAGACGATGTTACTCCCTCGGCCGCGGCCTGTCAAGCGGACCGCGTGGTCGCTAGGGTCATTCAATTCTCGTTTGGAAAGCGCCGAGGTCAACCCGTCCGCCGAAGCCCTGCGAAGGCGGATGCCCTCGGCTACAAATGACCCGGGTTCCGCCCCTTCAGGGGCTGTAGTAGGGGCGGTTCGCGAACCGCCCCTAGTGCGCCTGCGAGCGTGCATGGTCGGAGAGGTGAGAGTCCTCTCCAGGTATGCGCTCTCCGGCCTGTAACCGACCGCAACTGCGTCGCCGCGAGGCGGGGTGGCCTGCCTGGCGGTAGGCAGGTCGGAAGGCCGTGCACGTG
>CAZDHT010000321.1:0-5123 GCA_964505325.1 uncultured Planctomycetota bacterium
AGGTGACATCATTTGGATTCTCCCGTCAGCTTCAGAGTTCCGGGCGACAGGCCTCCGCCGGGTTGTTCCGGCAGAACTACATGCTCAGCATCCCTCTCTGCAGCGCGGGAATCAAGCAAGAAAATGGAGCTCATGCGTGACAGCGCAGAGCAGCAGGCCAACTTGCGGCAACGCGGCGTTCAAACATAGGGACATCTCTGAAAGAGCGGGCCAAATCATTTCTGCGCTCCTCTCTTCTTCGAGGCGGTCCGGTGTACCGGCGGATTCCTTCTCGTGGCTCCAAGATACCTCCGAGGGCCCCGGCGACATGTCTCCGTATGGTTATCAGATATTGAGAAGCGGGCAAAACTGTTCGAAAGGGGCTCTGGGGCCGTTCCGGGATACCGGTCCTTGACTACAACGTCAGGATGTTGTGTTCAAGGACCGCTACGGTGATGGCCGCCAATCTGAGCATGCAGTCGATCCGCGCGCGCGCGGAAAGCCCGCAAAGGTCCCATCCAGCGCATGTCCCAAGAGACATCTATTAGCCGCTCGACCCGTAAGAGCCCGGAGCCTGCGGCACATCCGCCCTCGGGACTGAGGGCGGAGGCTGAATTGCTCCGGGCGCGCCGCGGCGAGCGGGGAGACATTCACGCGAGCATCACTTTCCCCCGATGACCAGGCGGGTGGCGTCCATCAGCATCAGGCGGCCAGCCTGTCCCGTGGCCGACACGCGCCCGGGGACGTCCCACGGCCCGACGCCCTTGCACGTGATGGTGTGCAGCGGGCGGCAGGTCTTGCCGTCGAGCGCAATCAGTTCAAAGGCCTGGCCATCCTGCACGCGGGCGACGAGGGTCCCGCCGAACGCCTCACCGAACAGCTCGACCGCGGGCTTCGTCTGGTAGGTCTCGCGGGCGGACCATTTCGCCAGCTCCTTGCCGGTCGCGGCGTCGAGGGCGTGAACGCTGAAGCTGCGCCCCGTCCCCGGCGTCAAGCCGTAGATCCGTCCGCCCGAGATCACGGCCGAGTGCATCGGCTTGGCGATAGCGTCGCTCTCCGGATCGGTCCGCCACAGCCGCCTGCCGGTCGCGGCGTCCAATGCGACCATCGCCGGTGCTCGGTAGTCCTGCTTGAGCGCGAGCAGCACGCCTTCGCCGGCGGTCAGCCGCATCGGCGGCTCGCGGGTGGGGTCGTTGGCTTCGATCAGCCGCTTCCACGCGACTCGCATCCGCGTGGTGTCGACCGCGATGTAGTACCAGCCATCGGTGACAAACAGGCGGTCGCCCGACTTCGCGACCGGGAGGGCCTCGGGGCCGCCTTTGATCAGCGGATGCCGCGCGAAGCGCGACAGCTCGGGCAGCTCGAGGCGGCCGATCATCCGACCGGTGCCGATGCGCCGGACGGTGACGCCGGACGGCAGATGGCGGACCGAGATGAGCCGTTCACCCTGAGCGTAGGGCGGGGCGTAGGGCTCGCCGGCCTCGGGCGCCGTCCACACGACCTCGCCAGTCCGGCTCTCCGTTGGCACGTAGAGGGCGATGGTGTGGCTGGCGCCGGAGAGCACCAGCAGGTCGCCGGCGGCCGTCGCGTGCGCGATCTCGAAATCAAACGGCGCCGTGTACTGCCACCGCACCGTCCCGTCGGCCAGCGACAGAGCGAGCACGTCGTAGAAGCCATGCACGACGACCACCGGCCCGCGCGCGAACGCCTCGGTGAACCCGGGCTCTTGCCCTTTGCCCTTCAGCCGTATGTTGCGGGTGACCCACAGCTTCCGGCCGGCCTGCGCGTCGACACACGCGACCTCGAATTTGTTGTCAAGCCGCTTCTTCACGCGGCCGCCGACGAACAGCAGTTCCGGGCGGGTCGCCAGGTCGCCACGCCGGGCGAGCACCATCCGCAGCCCGCCTTTGGGATCTTCGAAGCTGACCGCGCGGTCTTTCATCGGCATGCGGAGCGGCCGGCGTGTGCGCGGGCCCGCCCGGAAAAGTGTCTCCGCGCGGTGCGCCTGCGGCAGGGGCGTGCCCGTCACGGCGGCGATCTCACCCAGGTGCCAGAGCTTCCGCCGTCGCTCCAGCCCGGTCGCTTTGCCCGCCTCGGTGAACAGGTCGGCCATGGCCTGCGCGGCGGCGGATGTACCGGGGAACTGGCGCACGAACTCCAGCCGCTCTTCGGGCGCGGCCCTGGCCAGAGCGGCGCGGGCCTGCTCGCGGCACGCCGCGGCGAACTCACGCTGCCGGCCCATCAACGCCAGGAGCCGCTGCGTCGCCAACGGCCCGGCCTCGATGGTCAGCGTGCGAGGCAGGGGAGTGACGGTGCTGAGGTAGAGCGGCAAGCTCGCACGCAGCAGCTCGATGCCGCGCGCGGCCGGCTCTGTGAAGAACTCCCGGTGGACCTTGCCCGCCGCGGCGTCGAGAGCGCTCGATGCGGCCTTCGCGATAGGTGCCGGGGCCTGCCGCGCCAGCGCGGGCACGCGGTACGGTCGGCGTGCGTAGTAGCGGACGACGCTCCGCAGGCAGCGGGCGGCGTTGGCGGGCGCGCCGTTCCGCTCGTAGGCCTCGGCGAGCGCGAGCAGCGCTTGCACCTCTTGGCCGACTGTGCTGGATCGGCGGTACAGCTCTTGGGCGCTGGCGACCTCGTTGGCGGGCCTGGCCTGGCGGATGGCGGTCCGCGAGATCGAAAGCCACACGCGATGGAGCTCCTGGTTGACCGCAGCGCGGAAGTCGAGGTCGTCCGGGCTGGCGGCTTCGAGGCAACGACCGAGCAGCGTCGCGGCGTCGGCGAAGCGGCTCTCGTCGAGCGCCAGCTCGGCGCGGGCAAAGTCGGCGCGGGGCCCGGCGGCAGCCTTCAGGGCCTTGGCGACGGCGGAGCGGTCGTAGCACATCGCGAGCGTCTGCGTGCCGGTCCGCAGCTCGAACTGCGTGCCGTACCGCGCGAAGGTCATCCGCGAGAACGGCCGGAACGGGCCGTGGGCGTTGCCCGGCACTTGGTCGTTGGCGATGGCGTCCAGGAGGTCGCGTTTCGGGCCGGGCTTCTCGCGGGCCAGGGCCTTGGGCGCCACCTCGCGAATGAGCTTTCCGGCGCGGGCGCGGACGCCGGCGTCGTAGTATCGCCGCTGATCGAGGAGCCGGCGATCCTTCAGCGAGAAGCTCGCCAAGTTGTACACCCATCCGCCGGGCGACATATTCGGCGAGACGTAGTCGAAGCTGGCGACGTAGAGCCGGTCGTCGCGGGTCAGGAACGGCCGCGCGCCGAGCCAGAACGGATGATCGCGCGGGCTCTGGATGTCGACGGCGAACATGATGTCTCTGCGCGACGCCGTCATGGCCGGGCTCGACTCCGGCTTGATCGGGTCGGGCGACTTCCAGCTGATCTTCCCGGTCTTGGGGTCGAGCAATTGGACCGAGCCGCTCCGGCCCGAGAACGCGAGAACCAACTCGCCGGTGCCGGTCGGCCCGAGCATGTAGGCGTGGCCGCCGCCGGTGCGGCCGTGGGTCCAGGCGACTTTCCCGGTGGCGCGGTCGATGCTCATCAGGCACGGGCTGTCGACCGGGGCGACGATCACCCGGTCGCCCAGCACCAGCGGCCGCTGGTTGAACCAGCTCGTCGGCCGCAGCGGCAGGTGCGGCCCGCGCAGCCACCACGGCCGCGATCCGTACGGCCGCGTGGCGTCGTGGATCGCCGGCCAGTAGGGGTAGAGCATCACCCACTCGATTCGTCCGCTGCGCGCATTGAGCGCGGCAATCGCCCCGGCGTTGGTGTTGTGGTACAGGATGCCCTGGTGCAGGACGGACGGGCTGGTGAAGCTGCGGATGCGGTTGCGATGCGCGACGGCCACGCCGGTGGTGAACTTGCCTGGCGCCAGGCGGCAGATCTCCGTCTCCCACAGTACGCGCCCGGTGGCCGCGTCGAACGCCCGCAGGCCATACGCGGTGTCGATGTGGGTGTCGCCTTCGATGTCGTCCCTGACGTATCCGGCGTAGACGGTGCGCGGGCCGATGGCCGGAGCGGCCTCGTAGCGCATCCGCATGTCCGCGCGGGTGGCCGGCGCCATCCGGCCCGATGCCCAGCGAAGCTGCCCGGTCGTCAGGTCGAGCGCCACCAGCGACGGCCCGGCCTTGAAGACGTTCGTGTACACCATCCCATCCATCACGACCAGCTCTTCCATCGGGTACATCCGCGCGCCGGGGTTCTGCCAGGAGACCCGGCCGCCGGCGTCGTAGATCCACCGCAACTGGCCGTTCAGCACGCTGCGGCAGTACACGATGTTCTTGTGGCGGTAGAGGACGCTGTTGTCGGCGATGACCGGCTGGGTGAAGACGTAGTGGTCGCCGCGTGCGCCGGCCAGCGGCACCGACCAGGTCGGCTCGCGCAGGGCCATGTCGTCCGCCGGCGGCTCGAACCGGACGTAATCGCTCGCCGTCAGGTACGGCGGGCAGGCGCGCTGCTCGTCGGGCGGCACGCCGTCCGCAGCCGCGTCGTCGACGGCCTTCTTCAGCCGGGCCAGGTCATCGGCCGATAGATCGCGCCCGGCGGGCGCATCGCCCTGCTCCGCATCGGGCGGCCGGCCCAGCTTCTTCAGGCACAGCGCGACCTTCATCGCCAGGGCCGGCGTGTCGCTGTCGGACCCGGCGAACAGGGTGCGGACGGTGCGGTAGCGCTGGAGCGCCTCCTCGTAGTCCGCGGCGTCGAGCGCGGCGTCGCCCAGCGCGGCCAGGGCGTTGTCGCCCCAGCTCGTAGCGAGCATCGTGTCGACGATCTCCTGGAAGCCGGCGAGTGAGTAGCGGCGCCGCGCCTGCTCCATGGCTTCCCTGGCCCGCCCGTCATACGTGGTGCGGTAGAAGGCGAGGTCGGCGGCCGGCAGTTGCAGGATGCGGCGCTGGCAGTACTGCCCGACGGTGACGAACACGCCCGCCGCGCTGACGCGGCGCACCGTGCGGCAGTAGCGCTCGATGGCGAGTTGGTAGAGCTTCATCGCCCCGCGGATCTCGCCCTTCGCTTCGCGCTGCAGCGCGGCGTCGACGATCGCGGCGTTGGCGGATCGAGTGGAAATACCATGACCTCGACGACCGAGGATCTGGCCGGCGACGCGCCGGCCGGTATCGCCTATTTGCAAACGCGGAAGGAAATCAATCCCAAGCAAATCG
>CAZDHT010000322.1:0-5107 GCA_964505325.1 uncultured Planctomycetota bacterium
GGTGAGCTCGATGGTGATGCGGTTGCGGCCGGGCTGCAGGAGCGGGCCGACCTCGGCCTCGTACGGGCGCCAGCCGCGGGTCAACGCCAGTTTGCCGTTCACGTGCACCTTGGCGGTGATCGCATCGGGCGGATCGAAGCTGAGATTCACCCCCTTGGCGGATTTGAGCAGCTTCTCTCGCAAGATAACGGTCTGCTCGCACTTCACGCTCCCGGCGTAGAACGGCAGGCCCTGCGCGACCAGGTCTCCCGTGGTGACCTGGCCCCAGTTATCGGTCAGCACGAAGCCGCCCGCCGTGCTCACGGCGCGGCGCTCGCCCGGCTCGAACGGCGAGAGGGACCGGACCGTGAACTCGCCGATGATGTAGATGCTCTCGATCTCGGGCCCGTAGCGCAGGCGGTTCCTGTCCTCGGGAGCGGTCTCGGGCAGGCTCATCGCCTCCCGCCGTGCGGCCTCTCCTGCGATGAGCCGCCGCATGACGACTTCGTTCCGCTCCTGGGGCTTCAGGAGGTGCGTCACGTCCAGACGGCGGAAGGATACGTCGCGCCACCATCCCAGATCCTTCCCGGCTTCCGCCTCCGCGTTGCCGACCGGCAGGCCGTTCATGCTGATCTCGTACAGGTCGGGCTCCTCCACCACGAGGTGGACGTACTGCGGCAGCTTGGCGGCGAAATCGGCGGTGAACAGGTATTTGAACTCGCAGACCTCCGCGCCCGCAATGTGCCTCAGGTTGTCCTGGACGGTGAGCACCGGCATGGGATCCGACCATCCTCCCTCGCGGATCCGGTAGGAGCAATAGTCGATGGTGAGCGCGTTGGGCTCGTCCCGCTCGAGCGACCAGGAATCGGCGAGCGTGAGCTGCTCGACCGTCGCGCGCTTCCGGTGCCGGACGTTTACAGGCTTGCGGCGCCTCTGGAGCACCAGCAGATGGGAGCCCATCGGCTCGAAGTCCAGGCCGGCTTCCAGGAGCTTGCCGCGCCGGCGGGTCTTGAGCGGCTCGGCCTCGCCCGTCTCTGCGTCCCAACGCTCAAGGCGCCCGCCGCCCGGGAGGCGCACGGTGGCCTGAACGGCGTCGGTCCGGCTGGTGTTGGCGAGGAAGTAGATCTGTTGCAGGTTGACGTCACGCTGTTGGACGAAGATGTCGGTCGCGTCTCGGCCCTCGCCATCCAGGACAACGATCCGTGGCTGCATGACTTGTCGCAGTGTCTTCTTGAGCGCCTTGCCGTTGGGCTTCGTCGCCGTCGCCCTTCCGAGCACCTGTGCGGGCCGCTCCGAAGGGCGTCCGTCCATCAGCTTCGGCGGTGAGCCGACTGCCAGGACGCTTCCGCGGTGCTTCATGAAGCGTTCCAGAACGTCCAGCGTGCTGCTGCGGATCGTGACGCACGGCGGCACGATCACCACCGAGTACCTTCCAGACTTCACTCGCAGTTCGCTTCCCGATACGCGGCCGTATTTCGCAAGGAGAGTCTCGTCACCGAAGTCGAAGTCGCAGTGGATCCCGAGCAACACCTTGCTCACCGACACCAGCTTCTGGTTCAGGGCGTCCACATCTTTGCTGTCTTCAGGGCCGAAGCTGGCCCAGGCGCTCTCGATGTTGTGAAGGAGCAGCACGTCGGCGACGTGCTTGCCGCGGGTCAGCATGAACGTCAGCCGAGCGAAGTAGTCGTTAAGAAGCCTGTAGTCGCCCCACCACGGCTGCTGGTAGTGCAGCGACGGCGGATAGTCCCGCTTCCGGCACCCTTTGCACGAATAGAGCGACAGATGCTGGCAGACCAGGTCAATTCCCAGGACGAACTGCCATTCAGCAATCCATTTCAACTCCTCGAAGTTCACATTCCAGCCGGAACAGCCAAACATCTCAGACAGCACCCGGCGCCCGCCGAACTGGTGAGCGACGCTGCTGACCTGTTTGCAGAGCAGCGGGTCGCCGATCCGTCGCTGAAGGTGGTCGATGCCAGGGATTTGCATGTACTCGTAGTGGGGCATGGCCGCGCCGATATTGTGCAACTGGCTGTTCAGACTGTCCTCTGCGTTGAAATGCCCGGTGAAGGCAATCTTTCGCTTCTCGCACCATTCCCCGATCTGCTGGGCGAACGACGCCACGAACAACTCCGTTGCCGCGTGCCAGAAGTCGTATCGGAATCCCCTGAAGTCGCCTGTCTCATACACCAGCAGGGGCAGGTTCGGCAGGAGATCGTATCCTTTGAGCTTCTTGAAGAACGCGGAGAGCTCGGTCGACCAGGGAACGCGGAGCCACTGGGGCTCGTCCGTGAAGATCCCCGGTATCGTCTCGGCAAACTCGCGCCCTACGGCCTTGCGGTACGCGCTGTAAGTATGGCGGATAAAAGCCTTAACGGCTTTCGGGTTCAGCAGATCCGTGTACGTCGGCTGGTGATTGAACGACGGCACCTCGTAGTAGAAGTGAAGGATCTGCTCCTGCGGCCTCGCCCGCCGCGCGGCCAGCTTCGCCTCGCTCTCTCTGATTTCCAGCGTCTTGCTGCCGCTGCACTTGAGGAGGAACGTGGCAACCGTACGCTTCTGCGGCTTAAACCCGTCAGGCGGGGCCGTCTCCCAGCACAGACGCTTGGCCACGTATTCCTCGCCCAGTGCAGGGATTACGCCGCCGCCTGAGCCGCTCGGCCAGCAGTCTTCATCGTAGAGCCACGCCTTGATGCCCGCCGCCTTGCTGGCCGCGACCGCCGCCCTGATGCACCGAATCCAGTCGGGCCCCATGTAGCCGGTAATCAGACCCTTTCGAGCGTGCATGAAGTGGCCGCCGAGGCCGGCTGCGGCCATCTCGTTGACCTGCCGAGCCAGTTCCGCCGGGTCCAGTTTGTCGTTCCAAGACCAGAACGGCACGCCGCGGAACTGGACGCCATCCTCCCCCACTTTCTTGAACCGGTCCTTCAGAGCCATGCCAACGCCCCCAGCGGGTTGAAGCGTGACCCCCGTTGGTGCCTCTCAGGATGCCGGGGGATTCTAGGCTGTGGCAGGGCGCGTGTCAACAATAGAGACGGCCAAGCCCCGGATTTGGACTGATCCGCCCGGGGATGTCGGGCCGAAGCTACGGTAGCGTCAGGAGTTATGGACAAGCCGGCAGGAATGTATTATTTCAATACATCCGGTCTCTCACTCCGTGCGCAGGCAATCATAGGGCGGGATCTCGAGGTCACGGTAATCGTCGGGATTCCCCGTCTTTCCCGCCTCTGCCGCCTTGATGATATTGTACATCTCGCGCACGGTAACATAGTGAACCCGGTAGCTCCCAGAGCCGTAGGCGGTCTCCAGATGGCCGAACATGCCGTCCGCCTGCCTGCCAAGGAGCACCTCCCGGTCCTCAACGTTCGCGCCGTGGCAGTGGACCTTGATGAACACCCATTCCGGCCTGCCCACGACGCCGATCCCGAGCCTGACCCACGCGTCGATGCGCCTCGGCCCGGCCGGATAAGCGCCGGTCACGGCCGCATTGTCGACCCGCGGCATAATCCCCAGTTTCCTGCTCGACCAGTCGGGGAGGAGGGGTCCCTGGATGATCATCAGGTCGCCCGAGGGCTCGCGGCCGACCTCAACGTCGACGCCGGTGTCGTGCGATTTGGGGCGGTCCGGGTCGTCAGTCGCGTAGTAGATGGAATTGATCTTTCGCGTCTGCGTCCGGCTGGGCGCCGAAGGGAGCGTCACGTCGGCAAAACAGCCCAATTCCCGGAGAATGATGAGTTCGTTGTTCACCCCGCACCACTTCCCGTCGGGGCGCGAGTTGTCCAGCGACCAATTGCCGTGCACGAACGCGAAGCGGTGCCCGTCGAGGCCCTGGACCGTGTTGATACCGTGGCGGGCAAAGTTGCCGAGGCCCTCAAGCATGATGGCGCGGAAGCTCTCCGACGTGTCTCCGTCGTGGTGGATATGCACCTCGACCTCGCCGAGGTCGTTCCGGCAGAGATCCAGGAGCTGGCCGATGATCTGTGGATCATAGGTTTCAAAGGGAAACGTCCACGTATGCCGCGGCGGGCGGCCGTCCGAGTCATGGTGTCGAGCGGCGAGGTCAGGATAGCGGCTCGTCCAGTCCGCCAGGGCGTCTTTCTTCCGGGCCGGGTCCTGTCCCGGCTTCACGACTGGCTCGAAATGGTCGACGAATGCAAACATGACGTGCGTGACGTCACGGGGAGCCGACCGCCGCCTGCGTCGCTTCCTGGCCTCGGCGATGTAGCAGGGCAGCCAGATGTGGGCGTTCCGCCTGAGGATCAGCCACACCAGCACCACACAGGCGAGGCCCAGGCCTCCCGCAAGAATGAGAACGATGATAACGCCTGGGCTCACGCTTGTTTCATTCTCCGGCGCAGCTCGAAGAGGCTTCTTATGTATTCGCGGGCGACCTTGGCAGAGACCTTGCTCTCGCCCGCCTGTCGCGTACGAAACGTGAAACCGATCTCCTTGAACGGACTTGGCCGTGCGAGACAGAAGATCTCGAGCATGATCTTGAAGCCCTTGGGCGAGAGCTGCTTCCTGACCCGCTCGAACACGTCTCGCCGCAGCGCGAAATAGCCCGCCATCGGATCGCTCAGCTTCACGCCCAGGATCACTCGGGCCATCGTGCCCGCAACCCAGCTTGAGAATCGCCGGGTCAGCGACCAGTCACCGTAGCCCCCGCCCGCAACGGCTCGCGAGCCGATGACGAACTCGTTTGTGTCCAGCGCGTCCACCATCTGCGGCAGGATCGATTCGTCGTGCTGCATGTCCGCGTCCATCACGCCCAGCCGATCCCCGTTCGCGAACTCAAAACCCTCCGCCACGGCTGGCGACAGGCCGCGGTTCGCCGTTCTGCGGAGCACCCGAACGTGGGGGTCCTCCAGTGCCCCTGCGACCTCCCACGTCCGGTCGGGCGAGTCGTCATCCGCGACGATGATCTCGAACTCCCGGTCCGCCAGTACGTTGCAGACCGCTTCGACGCATCGCGGCACGTTCTCCGCCTCGTTGTAGGTTGGCAGGATCAAAGAGAACATCGCCCGCTCCAGCACGGCGCCCGGACCAGTATGCCCCAACACGCGGGCCGAATGCAAGCGCCAAATGCAACCGTCGAGTGCGTGCGCCACATGCAGGCGTCAAATGCAAG
>CAZDHT010000323.1:0-5070 GCA_964505325.1 uncultured Planctomycetota bacterium
CCACCTCGACCAGCACGTTGGCGATCCCGATCAGCGCCTCGCCGACGATCATCTGATTCTTGTGCAGCGCCTCGACCACGTCCTGCGGCGGCGCCAGCCACAGCGCGACCGTCTCGAGCGATTGCGGCGGCAACTCAAGCTGCTCGAACCCCAGGCTGTCGCGAGAATGGAACCGGATCTTCTTGAACATGGGGATGGACGTGGTCACCGTCACGTCGCCGTATCCCAGCGCCGCGCCCTGCCATTCCGTTTCCTCCTCCACCTGGTCGATGCGAATCTGCGAGGTCTGGACCGACTGGGTGTAGTAGTCGAGATCGCGCTTCTCGACGTGCGCGATCTTCTGCTCGAGGTCCAGCCGCTCGACGAAGTAGGTCTCGGCCGCGTGGATGTAGACCGCGTGGTCGTGAAGCTGCGAAAGCGCGCTGATCTCGTCCATCGTCCCGATGACGCGCTCGCCCTCGCTGCGGTCCTGGATGGTGTAGACCGGGCCGGCGATGTTCCGCAGGTTCACCCCGGCGGCGGGGTACTCGGAGCTGGCCCAGTACCAGTGGCCGTCGATGTGGCGCACGGCCTGGTCCTCTTCGAGGAGTTCGAGCACCGCGCCGGCATAGGTGCCGAACAGCTCGACCTCGTCGTCCGCAAGCGGCAACTCGTGCACGGCGCACCGGATGTGCCCCACAGCGATGTGCGGATTGTCCGGGTCCACCACTGCCTGCTCGGGGTTCTGTTCGAAGATGTAGTCTGAATGCGTCATCAGGTACTGGTCGATGGGCGAGTTCTGCGCGATGAGGAACACGACCGACTGGTCCGTCCCCCTGCCCGCGCGGCCGGCCTGCTGCCACAGGCTGGCGATCGTACCCGGATAGCCGGTCATAATGCACGCATCGAGGCTGCCGATGTCGATGCCGAGCTCAAGCGCGTTCGTGCTCGACACGCCGAGAATCTCCTTGCTGACCAGTTGCTTCTCGATCCGGCGGCGCTCCTCGGGCAGATACCCGCCGCGATACGCGTGGATGGACTCGGCGAGCCGCCGCGACACCGGCCGCAGCAGGTCGCGGGAGTTCTTGAAGATCAGCTCGGCGGCCAGGCGCGTGCGCACGAACGCGATGGTCTGCACGCCCTCCTTGACCAGCGCGGTCATCAGGTGGACCGCTTCCCAGAGGGAACTGCGGCGATCGCCGCCCACCCGCCACTGGTCGGGCTTGCCGCGCGCCGCCGTCTCGAGCGGCGGCGGGTTCCACAGCACGAACTGCTTCGGGCCGCGCGGCGAGCCGTCGTTGGTGATCAGCTCCATCTCCTGGCCGATGATCCGCTCCGCGTGCTCTTTCGGGTTGCCGATGGTCGCCGAGCAGCAGATGAACTGCGGCGCCGACTGGTAATGCCGGCAGACGCGCATCAGCCGCCGCACCACGTTCGCCAGGTGCGAACCGAACACCCCGCGGTACGCGTGGACCTCGTCGACCACCACGTACTTGAGGTGCGTGAAGAAGCGGTTCCAGCGCGCGTGCTGCGGCAGGATGCCCTGGTGGAGCATGTCGGGGTTGGTAAGGATGATGTTCGCCCCGTTGCGGAGTTTCCGGCGCAGGTTCTGCGGGGTATCGCCGTCGTAAGTGCCGGCGAGGAACTCGACGCCCTGCTCGGGCAGTTCGAACTTGCCGATGCCGCGAAGCTGGTCCTGCGCGAGCGCCTTCGTCGGAAAGATGAAGAGCATCGTCGCCGCGCTGTCGGCGATGAGCGTCTCGACGGTCGGGATGTTGTAGCACAGCGTCTTGCCGCTGGCTGTGCCGGTGACGATGACCACGTTCTTGCCGTCCCGCACCTTTTCGATCGCGTCGGCCTGATGCGAATACAGCCGGCCGACGCCCTGCTGTTTCAGCGCGGCTTCGACGGCGGGATGCATCCCGCCGCGCAGGTCGCCGAACGCCGCGGCCCTCTCCGGCAGCCGCTCGACGTGCATGACCTGGCTCTGGAAGAAATCGACCTTCTTGAGCCGTTTGAGAAAGGTCTGTGCGTCCATGTGGTCTCCTCGCGGAATCAGAATACCGGATTCGGCAAGGCGGTTCAATGGCAAAACATAAGCTTCATCTCCCAATCCCGGGGACGTGGCCAGTCGTATGACTGTCGTGGACAAACAAGAATGTTTGTCCTACCCCACGCGCGAACGCGACACCAGTAAGACAAGCATTCTTGCTTGTCCAGAACAACTATCACGCCACGTGCGACCACGCTGCTTCAGAAGCATTCCCCGCAAATGGGCGGTGAGCCAAACACAAGCAGTAGCGCTCCCCACTCGGCGAGGGCGAACACTGGGGGGCCGCTGTCAGCCCTGAAAGAGCGGTATAGGACCTCTCTCGCCCTTACAGGGCCGCCGTGCCAGGCCGTGTGAGACCCGGCAGAACGTTGCCCGGCGGCGGCATGCCCGCAATCCGCGTTGCTTTCATGGAACATGACCGCATGTCTCGATAAATCATATACTTATGAAGACCTCGGTTCATTGCCGCCAGTTGGGCTGTCGATTTTTCGCAACATGCTCACGCGCGTGTACAGACCGCCGGCGAGAAAAACGAAGCGCCAGGCTCGGCGTAAGTCACGGCCACGTATGGCGTTGCCCCCCCCCCGCGCAGTTTCTGCAATTCGCACGCCGAGTCCGGCACGGCGCTTGCTCTAAGCCCTCCCGGATTGGACAAGCGGAGATACCCCCAGCCAGTGGGCGGCAAGCCGGGCACGGCCCCACTCCACTGGAACTGAGGAGTCTCCGGCGATATGCAGGCATTGTGCTTGGTATTGCCTGGCCGGGCGCGCCGGTTCCGGGGCGAAAGCTCGCGGGCAGGACCACGTGTGACGTATGGTGTGAACTGTTTTCTTGGAAACTGGCCCTTTTTTCGGATAAGGAGTAGAACGATGTTGAAGAGGACGATGGTTTTGGTGTGCGTGTTGGTTCTGGCAGGCGCTGCGGCCCACGCGGCGGAGGTCACGCTGGGGGCAAACGCGGATCTTGACGGCGGTGCGAATCTCGGATCCATCGCCCAGTCCGGCGGCGACGGCTCGCGCGGCAACCCCTGGGTATACGGATTTACGCCCGGCAGCGGCGGCCTGGACCTGGGCTCCTACAAGGTCTACACCGATCAGACCCTTCCCTCTTCGGTCGACAGCGACAGCTTCAAGCTCGACCTGGGGGGAGAGCGCGTCGTCGGCAACAGTGGCGTCACGGCGTTCAGCACCTACTCCGGTCCGGGAGCTGGCGCCGACTCGGGCTATCTCTACCTCGTGAACGTCGGCGATATCGCGTGCGGCACGATCGACACGAGCGGGGAAGCCAACAAGCACTACAGCACCAGCAGCACCGCGGGCCGGATCTACATCGGCGAGGCGACCGGCACCGGCGCCGGCCCGGCCGGAAACATCCGCGTCGACAATCTGTACGCCCATCAGCGGACCGTCTATGCCGAAAGCAACGCGGCGGAGGATGGAAACGGGAACAACATCTACATCTACGGCTCTGGCGACGTGCTCATTGAGACATCCGGCGGCACGCTGGGCGTGGTCCAGACGTTCAGTTACCGCGAGACTTCGGGGCTGGTGGCCATCCGGCACGACGGCGAGTTCCGGGCGGAGCGGGTCGATACCCGTGCCCATGGACGCCAGACGTCGGGCGGGAACTCCCGATCGATCACCCTGAACGGGGACTACCTCGGCGACGGCGCGAGCGGGGCCTGTACCGTCAACAACCTGTGGGCTTACTACGACCGCACGTCGTATGGCGATCCCAATGAAGACATCACCATCTCGGGCTACACCAGCCTGACGGTCGGTGACGTATTGACCTACCACAGCAGTGCGGCCAACTGGGATAACTACGGGGGTGACGTGTGGGTCAGCGGAATCGAAGGTGATATCACCATTAATGGCACGGTGAACCTGAACTCGGCGCACAGCGCCGCGGCCGACGGTCGCCTCGAGCTTGAATGCGACGGCACCATCTACCTCAACGCCGGCTTGGACCTCTCGAAGATGCTGTATGCCAGCTTCGATCCCGGGCCGGCCACCACCGAGATCCTGGACGCGATCATCGGCAGCGACGGCAACCCGGCCGACGGAACCAACATCGCCAACCTGCGCACGCCGTTCGGCGACGTCATCTACTACGACCCGGACCCGGCGCTCAACCCCGCGCTCGGCGGCGCGACGTTCACCCTCGCCGACCTGGGCGGCACCGCGGGTCTGGGCGGCACGCTCGAACCCATGGGGGCGGGCGGCATGATCCCCGAGCCGGCGGGCCTGGCCGTGATGGTGTTCGGGCTGGCACTGCTCAGGCGCAGACGCCGCTGAGGAAGAGCGGCCAAGTTCACATGTTGCCCCGGCGCAACGGCTTGAGCGCCTGATGTTGCGTTCGGGCAACATGCAGACATCGTGGGGTGCCGCCGCGCCCGTCTATCCCGTTCACGGGCAACAAGATACAAATCCATCCGGATTTCGCGCCGCTCCGGCATGCGGCTTGCTGTGGTTAACTTTGAGAAATTGCATGGCGGCCCCTGCGCCGCAACCGATGCGCAGCCTTAGTTCGGCCTGCCGAACTGGCCGAGAGGCGGCTCTGCCCGCTCTCGGTTTACGCCAGGCGGGCTGGGGGTTGCCGCTGTAGCTTGGGTTGCGCTGCGCCGGAGCGCGCCGCCAGACACACTATGAAGGGAGACAATATCGTCGTCTTGCCGTACGGGAGAACGCCTGCGCGCCGGTCCCATGCCGACGCCGCCGTTCCCGGCCCCATTCACCCCAACGCCGGAACACATGGGGTCCGCGCATGCGAGATGAACGCACCTCCACTCATTCGAAAGGAGAGAACGGATGAAAGGAGACAAACCCCGCGCGCCACGGAGCCGCGCCGGGCCAAGAGCAGGACCAAGGGCAGGCCCGCGCGCCGGCCCCGGGCCGCCTGTTCGGGGCTCGCCGCGGATCTGGCAGTTGGACTTGGGGGTTCGTTGGGCATCGGTCATTTCTTTTCTGAAAAGGAGGCTTACGATGAGTAAGCGCGTATTGAGTGTGGCGGTCTTGGTGGCTTTGTTGGCGATGGCG
>CAZDHT010000324.1:0-5052 GCA_964505325.1 uncultured Planctomycetota bacterium
GTCCCGTCCTCTTCCACGTGCAGGCAGCCGGTGTCGTAGTTGTTGTCCGACGCCGTGACCTCGCGGAACTCCCACTCGGCGCCGTTCCAGTGCGCGGTGGTCCAGCGCCGCGGGCCGTTCTTCGGGCCGGGCTCCCACCCGTTGCTGACCACGTGCAGGATGATCGGATGGCCTTCCGCGTCGAAGGTCAGGTCCTTCATGTAGGCGAGCCGGCCCTCGCTCTGGTAGTCGCGGATCAGTGCGGCGTTCTCGATCTCGGTGATGGGCGTGTCCACCGCCTCGCCGCGGGGGTTCGTCCACGTCCGGCCCATGTCGTCTGTCTCGACGTAGTACAGGTTGGTGCGATGGTTCGACGGCGCCTGCTTTGGGTCATCCTGCGCCGGATGGAAGTTGAACGCGGTTGCGACCTTGTGCTCGTGGCGCCGGCTGACCTGGTAGTGGCCGAACTCGATATGGGCGAGCATTTGCGGCTCGGCCCACTCGCGGCCATCGGGGCTGGTCGCCCAGAAGAGCCGGCGGTGCGTCGGCCTCGCCAGGTAGAGCGTGTGGAAGAAGAAGAAGCCCTGCCCGGGCACGTACCACGGCTGGGGATAGGAGAAGTTCCGCTCGCGGATCAGCTCGAAGTCGTCGACCGAGTACGGCGCGGTGCTCTTGAAGATGTACGCCGGGCGCGAGAGGCCGTGGGCGCTGGAGAAGACCCATACGAACCCGCCCGGGTCGATGGAGATGACCGGGTTGTCGTGGGCGTCTGCGGTCTGTTTGTCGATCAACAGCGTCGGGCGCGGGACCGTGCCGGTCTTGTGATCGTAGTACGAGACCATGTGCAGGAGGCGCCGCTCGTCCTTCGCCGCCTGCCCTGAGCCTGCCGAACGGGTGCCGCCGTAGCAGAAGAACGTCTTGTCGGCCTCGGGGGCGTACTGGGCGAGCGGGATGTGCTTGGCGCAGTAGGTCCCCAGCCCGCCGCTGTACACGTACTTGTACTCGCCGCCCACTTCCTGACAGGAATACCAGATGCCGCGATAGCCGTCCTCTTTGGGCATCATGAGATATGCACCTCGCTATTGACGTGTCTTGGCCGCAGCCGCCTGACCAGCCGCTTCACCCGCCAGAGGCTCAGGCCGACGATGACCATCAGAACGATCAGCACAAGCAGCGGCCCGGTCGGAAAGGACGCCGCGTCCCGGAACTCGACCTGCGGGAGCGGCCCATACCAGCGCCGCGCGGTCATTCCGTGCAGCAGGATCGCCTCGCCCAGGAGCGGGGACAACCAGTACTTGCGCTCGGCGCCCAACGGCCTGGGCATGCCGAACGTCGCCCCGGTGCGCAGGATGGCCGCGTAGGCGCGCCGGTCGCCGAACAGGCGCGCCGGGCCGACCCCGATGCCGCTCGCCGCCAGGCCGATGCCGAAGACGATGGGCCCACTGTCGACGTCCGACCTCCCGTCATAGCCCGGCGGCCATTCGCGGAAGCCGCCGAACCCCATCGTGCCCCGGAAGTACAGCGCACGGTAGCGCAGATACAGCTCCGCCGCGTGTTCCGGCGCGAACTGCGCGAGATACAGGCAGGTCCAACTCAGCGCGCACCCGCGTGGAATCCTGCTGTCAGGGAAGCTGGGGGTGATGGATGAGCGATGCAGCCCGGTCTCGGGATGGGCGGCCTCGGCACTCATGTAACGGAGCCATCCCGGGATCAGCTCGCGCGAACGGGCGGTGCCGTGGCACATATCGTACACGTACAGCGAGGCCAGGGTGACCGCCTGGTCGGCGGGGAACTTGGGCGAGTCGGGGTATGAGCGCGCGTGGTAATCGCCGTCCGCCAGGGACTGTGCGGCGAGATGGCGGGAGATGCGGCCGTGAATCCGGTCATAGCGGGTGTCTCCTACGATGTGCCGCCGGCAGCCCAGGATCAGGTTGAGATGGCTGAGGTACAGGTTATGGTCGCCGAGGTCGTTGACGTCCTCCGGGCTGCGGCCATAGGGAGAGACCGCGGCAGAGAGCGCCCGGCGCACGACCTCGTCCAGGAGCGCCGCCACCTCGTCCTTCCGCGCCGGGTCCGCCAGCGCCACGTTCGTCAGCCCGCACGCGGCGTGCGACAGCAGGATGACCGAGAACTGCGGGACGAGCACCTGCCACCGGCCGTACCCGCTGAACGGCTGCTCCAGGTGCCGCTTCATGTAGCGATAATGGCCGAGCGCCCGGCGCGGCAGCGGCTCGCCCAGGTCGGCTGCGTAGTCCGCGGTCACGGCCTCGAACAGCCCCGGCGTGGGGCCGGCCAGGATGGCCAGGGTGATGACGGCGTACACGGTGATGCCGATCCACGCGCGCCGCCGTCGCACTGGCGTGTCAGGCGTCTTCGACACCGAAGTCCTCCCACGCCGCAAGTTGGGGGATGTTGAGATGGCGGGCGCCGTCGAGCGGCAGCCCCGCCGGGCCGATGGCGTCGGTGAAGGCGATGCCGTCCGGCTCGCCGGCCACGTCGCCCGGCTCCTGGGGACGGCCAGCCACCGTGTTGCCCTCGATGCAGACCTGCTCGCATCCATCGCCTACGCCGAACGCCGCGCCCTTGCCCGGCTGAACCGTGTTGCCGAGGAGGTGCACGCCGCGCACGCCGTCGCAGATGGCGATCTCGTGCTCGGCCTCGCCGGCGCAGTTGGGGCCGACCGTGTTGCCCTCGACGCGGACACGGTCGCCGCCCTGGCGGGTGAAGCCGCGGAACTGAATCCCCGGGCCGCCGTTCCCGCTTATGGTGTTGCCGCTGACGATGTGGTCGGTGTCGCGCGTGCCGATGGAGATGCCGGCCTCGGCGTTGTCGGCGATCGTGTTGTCGCAGCAGATCGAGTGCGTGGTGCGGAGGCAGTAGTAGATGCCGCAGCCGCCGTTGTCGTGCACGCGGTTCCGCCGCATCACGTAGCGGACGGTGCCGCTCCCGGGGTGCAGGCCGCCGCCGGTGTTGTGGTGCACGTGGCAGTCCTCGACCAGGACGTCGGTGCACTGCTGGAAGCTGATCCCGTCGCGGCGGTAGTTCATCACCTCGACGCCGCGGACGGTGAGCCGGTGCGAGCGGATGGCGAACACCCCGCCCCCGCGGCAACCGTTCAGCGTGAACGTCTCCTCGTCCTGGTTCCCGTCGACCGCGACACCCTCGATGGCCGCGTCGCTCACCCCCGCCGCCTCGACGATAGGGTAGACGCTCACCGCGATGGCGTTCTGGCCTGGCGAGCAGTCGTGGTTGAGCATCCGGTCGATGAACAGGCGGTCGCCCTCCTTGCCGATGATGCTGGCGACGGTGGTGTAGAAGCCGCGGCCGCCGTCGTCGAGGACGTGCACGCCCATCCCCACGCGGAACTTGTCCGGCTCGTCGACGGTGATCTCGTAGTGGCCGTAACCCAGGTGGTCGGGGATGGTGCTCGACACGCTGGGCACCTTGCGCAGGACGACGCCCGCCTCGCCGACCACGCGGACGCCGCTGCGGAGTTGGAGCGCGTCGTGCATCGCGTACACGCCGGCAGGGACTTCGACCACCCCGCCGCCTGCCGCCGCGACCTCGTCCACGACTTGCTGAATCGTCGCATTGGTCGGCGCATCGTCCACCGTCACACGTTTCGTTGTCGGCATTGGGTTGCCCTCTGGGAAGTTGGTTTTCGTGAGCCGAAGGACTCAGAGGCTGCTTCAGGACCCATGGCGACAGGTTCCCGCTTCTGGTGGGGCAGGCATTCCTGCCTGCCAGCGGGCAGACAAGAATGTCTGCCCCACCGTTCTGGAACGGCCTCCTACTATCCGAGTTCGACTGGTCGCCCGCGCACGAACAGCTTGTCGACGCCGAAGCGGTAGTCGCCCGGGCCGCCGTCGAGGGTGCCGAGGACGATGTCGGCCCATTTGCCCGGCTCGAGCGCCCCGGTGGCCTGGTCGGGGTCGTCGTACAGGCCGATCATTCTCGCGGGGTTGGCGGAGCACATCCTCGACGCGGCGGACAGAGCGTCTTCGAGCGGCACGGCCTCGTGCACGCGGTTCCATACGCCGGGCATCTCGCGCGTCAAGTACGAGAGCAGGTTGCTGAACCCGGCATCCATCGTCAGGCAGCTCCCGAACAGGGTGTTCTTCTTGTTGAGGACTCGGACGTGGCTGCCGTCCGGCGCGACCTCACCGTCAAGTTCGCCGCAACGGAACGTTCGGACCTCGGTGCCGGTGCAGAACACCTGGTCGGTTACGGCGATGATCTTGTCGCGGCCCTTGCGGGCGATGATGTCGCGCATGTAGGCGGGGTTGACGTGATAGCCGTCGCAGATAAGCTCCGCGTAGACCTCGTCGAGCTGGAGGGTGGCCTCGATGACGCCGCCGCCGTCGAACGGCTTATACGATCCGCCGGTCGGGCCGTTGGTGAAGTGAATCACATATCGCAGCCCGCGCCGGACGGCCTCTCTGAACTGATCGGCGGTCGCGTCGGTGTGGCCGGCGCCGGGCACGACGCCTGTCCCGCACAAGTATTCGATGAGTTCGCAGGCCCGCTCGCCGAAATCGGGAACGACGTTCGCCAGCTGGATGACGCCCGACTCGTTGAGCGCGTCGAACGTCGAGCGCGCCGGCTCGAACGCGAACCGGTCGTCCAGGCCGCCGGCCATCTCCGGCGCGTAGAACGTGCCCTCGAGCAGCGCGCCCTTGACGAGCGGCCCTTCGACGCCGTTCGTGTCGCCCGCCATGTAGTCGGCCAGGTGCCTGAACGCGCGGCGGAGCTGATCCTTCGGTGCGGCGCCGGTCGCCATGTAGAAGTTGGAGACGCCCTCGCGGCCTTTCAGTCGCACGTACCGCGGAATCCCCTGCCGGATGCTCTCGTCGCTCGTGTCGAATTCGCCCGTCTCCGGATCGAACACCCCGTCGGCCAGTTCGAAGAGGCCCGCGCCGTGGCAGTGGATGTCGATGAAGCCCGGCAGCGCATAGCATCCGCGGCCGTCGACCTCGGCGAGGCCGGGCGCATCGGCGCCGACCGACACGATCCTGCCAGCCTCGACCACGATCGCGGCGCCCTCGACCAGTCCGCCCGGCGTGCAGGCCGTGA
>CAZDHT010000325.1:0-5051 GCA_964505325.1 uncultured Planctomycetota bacterium
TCACCACCACCGGGATCTTGCCGAGATGCTTGATCGCGGTGTCGAGGTACTTCTCGACCAGGCTGAAGTCGTGGACGTAGCCGTTCCCCTTCTTGATCCACTTCACACGGGAGTGCTCGTTCCCCAGGTACGTCCGGCTGATCACCGGGATGTGGACCGTCTTGGCGCCGACCTGGGCGATCAGCTCGAAAGACTTGTCGATCAGCTTCCAGTGCTCGTCCGACCACAGCGGGACCTTGTACTTCGCCGCGAGGGTCTCGGGCGACTGGATCAGCTCGATGTGGGTGGCGAGCTTGTTCGAATCCGGCAGCGTCCATCCGATGACCTTGAGATGAATCGCGACCTCGACCGGGTCCATGCCGTCAGCTTCGATGGCAAGCTTGCCCTTGTACTCGCCGGGCTTGGCGTTTTGTGGGACCTTCGCGGTCACACAGATGGGCTGGTTCAGGGCGCCGTTCTGCGGCGGCTCAAGCTCCTTGGGGGCCCGCTCGACCAGCCCGTCAAACGCGTTCCGGAGGCCGTACGGGTCGGGCCGTGCAAAGCGGACCTGTACGGCGGTCTCCGGAATGACGGCGCCGTCCGCGCTCTTCAGACTGGTGGCGACTGCTTTCAGGCCCTCGATCAGTTCCGTCGTCCCCAGCACGACCTGGCCCGAGAAGGCGCCGTTTCGGACCCCGACAAGCCGGATGGGCCGCAGCGGTTCGCACGGATCCCCATAGTCCGAGGCGAACACCCGCCGCGCGATCCGCCGGTTCCACAATTGAATGCCCTCCGGGCGCCCGATGTTCGGCGTCAGCGCCGGGCCGGGCGCCACGTGCACCCACGCCGCGTGCACCCCGGCGTGCGCCCACGGCGCCGGGTTGCCGCGGAAGTTGGTCTTCCCAAACTTCCCCGTCAGACGGGCCTCGCTGATCGGGGCGCTGTAGTTCGCGATGGCAATGACGTTGACCCCCTTCCTCAGCATCGAGCTCGGGATCGCCACCGCCTCGAGCCAGCCCTTCGGCGGCAGCTCCCGCACGCGACCACGAAACCGACCGTGCCATTCTTTCTCGACCAGGTCCTTCTCGTGCTTCGGGTCGGTGAGCTCGTGCAGCAGCTTGCCGTCCGGCCGAATATAGTGCTTGTCCGGGTACCGTTCGGCGAGCGTGTCCGGCCCGAACTCGCCCTCCGGCCCCTTCGACGAACTCAGAGCAGGCAGGTGACCGCGCTGGAGCTCCTTCCCGTTCACGTACGCCACCGCGCCGCCGACGTAGCTGACGTAGAGCTTCATCATCATCACCCGCTTGGGGTTCTTGACGTGGAACTTGCCCCGTAGGTAGACGCCTCGAAGCTCCGCCCGGCCGCCCACCGTCGTGAGGACGCCCCGGTAGGCCGCACCGAAGAAAAAGCGACCTCTCGACTTCCCCCAGCTCGTGTCGTCAAAGTCCGGTGCCATCCAGTTCTTCGGAGGCGGGGGAGACTGCACCACCGGCAGCGGCTTGCCCGTCTTGCGGTCGTATAGCGGCTTCAGCTTGCCGTCCTTGTCGACCAGCGTCGGCGTGCGCCACGTCGCATACACGCGCCAGTACGACTTCTCACTGAGCACGTTTTGTGCAAGAGCCGGCGCGGTCAGCGCGAGGCCGGCGACGATGGCGACGGCAGAGACGAGAACAGCGGTGCGGATCGGACGAGAAATCATCGGGTGCTCCATCCTGGCCGGGTGCATGCCGCCGGGGCCGGATACGCGGCAGGTCTGCGCATCATCATAGCAGAAATCGGCAAGAACGCCAGACGCCGGAACAGGCGCGGCCTTGCGCTGTGCCGCGCAGCCGCTACACTAGCGGCGTTCTCAATGATTGGGCTTCAAGAAGGAGCATGATAATGCGGCAGATGATTACGAGCGCGGTCCTTGTTCTGTACGTGACGTCAGTGGCCGAGGGGCTGGAGATTCCGGCGAAGCCGGGGATGCTGAACGTTCCGCTGCACGTGACGGAATGGGCGCGGGTGGATCGGCCCGCCGGGCCGGTCACCGGCGGCGTGCCGCTGCCCGTCGGCCTGGTCCACGACCTCGCGAAGCTGCGCGTCGTCGACGCGGACGGCAAGCTCGTCCCCGCGCAGTTCAACGTGATGGAACGCTGGTGGAAACCGGCCTACGACAACAGCGTCCGATGGCTCAAGGTCGACTTCCAGGCCGACGTGCCGGCGACGGAGACGGCGACGTACTATCTCCGCGACGACGGAAAAGGCGCGCCGCCCGCCACGCCGCTCAAGGTGACCGAAGACGCCAACGCCATCACCGTCGTCACCGGCCGGCTGAAGTTCATCGTCAGCAAGACGGCGTTCAACGTCATTGACCAAGCGTGGCTCGACCTCGACCGGGACGGCACGTTCGCCGACACCGAGCGGATGGTCGACTCGAGTCCGGACAACGGCGGCGTGATTACGAGCGGCGCCTGGCCGGACAAGGGCTTGAAGGACAACACGATGTTCCACAGCTCGGCGCGGCCGCCGAAGCGGGTGGTCATCGAAGAGAGCGGCCCGGTCCGCGTGACCATCGTCGCCGACGGCACACACCACGCACGCGACAAGGCGAACGCCATCGGGCTCTACGACTACCGCGTCCGCATCCACGCCTACGCGGGCAAGCCGTTCGTCCGCGTGCAATACGCGATCCGAAACGTGAAGGTCGCGCCGATGCAGCAGGTGTGGCCGATGCACGAGTTCGTCGTCCGCACGAAGGTCAACTTCCCCGGCGGCCACGCCG
The DNA here is from genome assembly GCA_964505325.1 of uncultured Planctomycetota bacterium. GTDB lineage: Bacteria > Planctomycetota > PUPC01 > PUPC01 > PUPC01 > CAZDHT01. The sequence goes on from CAZDHT010000325.1 coordinate 2,744, forward strand.
CGGCGTTCCTGATGGACAACGACCACTACCGCATCCCGCCGCACCACTGGCCGGGCCAGGCGCAGACCTCGAACTGGCCGGGCAAGGCGGGCGTCTGGGGCCGGCTCTGCTCCGACAGCAAGGTGGTCTACTACCAGGACTCGAGTGGCGGCGACCAGTGGAAGACGCTGGCGCCCAACGGCCACAACAGCCGCTTCTTCGGACGCGGCGGCACCGAAGTGCCCGGCGTCACATTCCGCGGCTACGGCATCTTCAAAAACGGCGAGAAGGAGATCGGCGGCCACCACGGCACCGGCCTGTGCGACATCCGCAACAACACCTGGGGCCTGATCCTGGTGATGAAGGACTTCTGGCAGCAGTATCCGAAAGCCATCGAGGCCGACCGCGGCCGGCTGTCGCTCAAGGTCTTTCCATCCGAGGCGAAGAAGATCTTCGGCCTCGACGCCGGCACGCAGAAGACGACCGACCTGCTCTACTTCTTCCACGGCAAGAAGCTCTTCACGCGGCACATCGACTGGGTGTGGCAGCGGTTTCATCGGCCGCTCCGGCTGCGCTGCCCGGTCAAGTGGTACGAGCAGATCGACTGCTGGGACCTCGGCCTGGCCCGCACGGCGAAGGTCGAGCAGACCTTCTTCGACAAGTCGCAGCTCGACGGCAACCGCGTCGGCTGGGAACGCTACGGCTGGATCAGCCCGTGGAACCCCGGCGGGCAGCATTGGAACGAAAGCTCACCGTTCGCGGAGTATGTGCTTCGCGGCGACATCCGCGACTTCGAGGTGTCGGAGATATGCTCCTGGTGGGCGTCGGACCTGGTGCCCATCCAGTACGAATGCCCCGACGACCAGATCCGCCGCTATTGGCTCTTCCTGCTCGGCTGGAACCGCCGCGAGAGCAAGGTGGCGCTCGAGGCGTTCCCCGGCTGGACGAATCCGCGCCGCTGGGTCGGCGTGCCGGACTCCGGCCACGCGGGCATGCTGATGTTCCTCGAACACTACCGCCTTACCGGCGACGAGTTCATGCGTGACGCGGTCGAGCGGCTGGCGCTGCGCGGCCGCGGGTACAACTGGCGCAACAACCACGACAGCGGCGCCCTGCGCGTCGGCTGGTGCCGCAAGCGCGACGTCAACGACCCCACGTTCCTCGCCTACAACCGCTACACCGCGTGGCCGCTGTTCAACTTTCTCCAAGGCTACTCGGTCAACGGCCGGCCGGAGTACCTGGCCGAGGCGCGGACCACGGCGATGGCCTTCCGCAACGCCATGCGCTGGAGCCCGGTCGGATGGATGTGCACGTACATCAACGACGCGGGCAGCACCGCGACGTACGGCAAGACCTACCGGCCCGAGGTGCGGGCGAAGTCGGCCAGCTCGTGCTACGCCAACTTCCAGCTCAGCCTCGCCGTGGTCGCGCTGTCGAAGTACTACCGTGAGAGCCTGGACGAGGAGGCCCGCGACACCGTCGCCGCCACGGCCGACGTGCTGGTCAACCGCGCGATGATGCGGCGGAAGGACGGGACGCCCGCCGGCTGGACGTACTGCTGGGGCGACTACTGGGGGCCGAACGTCGCGCCGGGCCAGGAGGATCGCGTGCACCAGTGGAACAGCGACGTCATCACCGCCGTGGGCTACGGATACCAGTTCACCGGGCGGCAGGATTTCCTCGAAGCATTGAAGGCGGCGTATGAGGGGACGAAGTGGCAGTGGCTCAAGCTGGCGAACGTCGCGTTCCGCGAGGTGGTCAATCCGCGGGTGGATCAGACGCCGCCGGCCGCGATCACCGACCTGAAAGCGTGGGCGTTGGGCGGCGGGAAGGTCGAGCTGACGTGGACAGCGGTCGGCGACGATGGCAAGACGGGCCGCGCCGCGATCACCCAAATCAAGTACGCCCGCGTGCCGATTGTCGAACGCGTGATGAACTGGCCGATGGAGGGCGAGCCGCTGCCCAAGACCAGGGCGGAATACGACGTGCTGCGGAAGAAGGCGCTGGCGATGCAGTGCTCGTTCTACCAGGCGTTCAACGCCAAGGACGAGCCGGCGCCCAAGCCCGCCGGGCAGCGCGAATCATTCACCCTGAGCGGCCTGCAACCGGGCAAGACCTGGTTCGCCATCAAAACCCACGACGCCGCCAGCAACGAGAGCGCCCTGTCAGACGTGGTTGCGGTGGACGTGAAGTAGAAGCGATGCGGGGAGGGAACCCTTTTGAAAAAGGGCTTCCCTCCCCGGCCCCCCTCCCTCCGAAAACTTCTGGCGAAGCAACACTTCAGCGAAGTGAAGAGGGTCAGTTCGGCAGTGGCGGCAGGGTGCCGGTG
>CAZDHT010000326.1:0-5030 GCA_964505325.1 uncultured Planctomycetota bacterium
TCTGGCCGGTGCCAGCCGTGTTCGAGATGGTCACGGTGTCGCTTCGCTGCTTGTCGGCGTTATCCCACCAACTCGGGGGATCGGTGGGGACCGGTGCCGCCAGCGCCGGACCAACCAGGCTCAGCGAAAACGCGGCCACCAACACAACCAAGACCAACTTTCTCATAGACCGGGCCTCCTAAGAGCGGTGTGTTGAAAAACACACCAGACCAGCCAACAGACCTGCGTGATCGCCGCCACGGCGACTCGTGCCGCTTCAGCGGTGCAACGTCCGAACACGGACTGCCGGCAAAGCAGACATCAGACCAGGAAACACGTCATCCTCTCTGGCTGAGCTTGTCTCCTTTCTCTGTCCCATCCGAACGGCTATCGCTGGGGCCGGCGGCCGTTCAACACCGGCATCGCACTATGGACCGCCCTGTCGAGGCTGAAACGCTCTCGACCCGCTGCCGGCGGCGCAGGGCGCAATTCGCGTCAGCCAATCACGCTGCCTTGCGCCGCGCCGGAAACGTGACCACTGGGCCCGGCCCGCGCCGCGACTCAACATCCTTCGCCGGCGCGGCCAACGAGACCCCGGACGATCCCGGCCAAAACGCTTTCTCAACTCCGAACTTCCCGACTTCCTCGCGGGATACCCACCAGGAAATCACCCACATCAGGGAGACGATCAAGGCGATGCCTCCCGCGAAGAGAACAAGACTCACGCTTGCTATTGCGAGTGTGGCTAGCAACAGCTCCATATTCCAAGCTCCTTTGAAATGGTGACGGTGAGTGCACCAGCTTGTCTTCCCGGGCAGCCGCGCTCTCAGGCAAACCCGCCCCGAAGGCGCGGTCGGATAAGCCCACTACACCGTGGACCGCCGTAGATGCCCGGCGTTACACTCCGGCCGTCTTGCGTTTCACTTCATGCGCACCCTCCTTGTTCTAGGGTCTGGCGTAGAGCAACTCACATCTTCCTAAGTTCAGCGCCGGAACGAAGTTGTCATCCCACGATACGGCGTTACGACGCGGCTACCTGCCTGTTTCGGGCGTGCCGGACGCCTTCGACCGAGATCGTGCTCTTGCACGTCGGGCAGTGCCACAGCTCGACCGGCGGCAGCTTGCCGAGCTGTTGCACGCTGTAGAAGCGCGCACGTTCGTGGTTGCAGGCGTATCTCCTAACCATGGTTAGCATCACCTCCTCACAGTTGCACAGCGCTGCCGTGGGCACAAAGCCCCCGCGGCATTTCCATATGCCCGTCTACTTCCTTAACCGTTCTCTCTGGGCATAGTAGGTCCAGCCGGGCAGAGCCCGAGCCGGCGCACCCGGGCGCGGAGCGCGCGGGCGCTAGGTCTGCATCCTTTCCGTGCTGTCGTTGGTTTGCTCACATCACGAGCAAGGCGGATCAGATGAGGTCAACACCCGCCTGCTCGGGTCACACGCTAGTTCCACTCAGGCGCGCCCGGGCCCGGTGTTTCCGCGCCGTCGGCCCGGTAAACCCGGTGTGCCGTCGGCTCCGGCCCAGGAGCGCTTGCCTTGTCGATCCCCACGCAGAGCGAGGTCTCCGGCGGCTTCCCGCCGAGACAGAACTGCTGGAATCGCGTCTGCGCCACCATCTTGGTAGCAGCCAGCCAGCCGGTGTTGTGAAACGGAAACGGCACGTGAAAACCGCTGGACGCCATTTTCGCTTCTCCTTCACCGTCCCGGCCCCGCCGGGGACCCTTAGGACTTCCCGCCGCGTCCGCCGCCTCATTCAGGCCGGCGCCGCAGCGCGTACGACTTCTTCATGCCACTTTTAGTCATCTTGTAACGCAAATCGCGTACCAGGGGCGTAAGAAAACGGCAGGAGAAATGGTAGGTAATTACTCACCAAGGACTTACGTCGCGGAAATGGTCCGGCACACCGGCCCTCGCCCCGCAACGGACCGACCAGAACGGTACCGCCGCGAGAGGCCCAACTCGCCCCAAGCGCGTGGCGCGCCGCACGTTCCCCACAGCCGGCCACTATGGACGGCGACCGGCTACAGTGGCGCCAACAGGGGCCCCCACCCGTGCCCGCCAACGGTCACCAGACAGGACAGCGGAGGCGCCGTCTCCCGCCGCGGGTCACGAATTCCGCTGCCTCGGCTCCAAGAACCGAGACATATTTGGTGACCCAGAGCGGGCTATTGCCGGTAGTGCCCCGGGTCTATGCTCAGACGCTTCATCAGCCGGCCCAGCCGGCGCCGTTCGATACCCAAGAGCCGGGCCGCCGCGGTCTTTCGCCCGCCGGTGTACTCCAAAGCCTGCACGATGACGTTTCTTTGCGCCATGTCGAGCGTGGGGAACGGAACCAGCCGCGCCTCGGCCGTGCCGCACTGACGCACCACCGCAGGCAGAACCGCTACGGGGATTTCCTCCGTCGTTGTCAGGACGTACGCCCGTTCGATCGCGTTGCCCAGTTCCCGTACGTTTCCCGGCCAACTGTACCGAAGCAGGCATTTCTCGGCTTCAGGCGAGAGGCTCCGTTCCGGTTCGCTGTACAGCTTGGACAACTGTTTGAGAAAATGCTCGGCCAGAGGCAGGATGTCATCCGGGCGTTCACGGAGCGGCGGTATGTGAATCTTCACCACGTTGATGCGGTAGTACAGGTCGCTCCGGAACGTCCCCTCCCGCACCATGTCCTCGAGTTGGCGGTTGGTGGCGCAGAGCACCCGCACGTCCACCGGGAACGATTGGGTGGAACCTACAGGAGTGACCCGACCCTCTTCCAGCACGCGGAGGAGCCTGGCCTGGAAGTTGAAGTCCAACTCGCCGATTTCATCGAGGAAAATCGTCCCGCGGTCGGCGGCGCGGAAGAAGCCCAGCGTATCGCGGTCGGCGCCGGTGAATGCGCCCTTGACGTGTCCGAACAACTCGCTCCCGAGCAGCTCGCCCGACAGGTTCGCACAGTCCAGGGGGATCAGCGGGCCTGTCGCCCGATCGCTGGTATAGTGGATGTACTGGGCAACGATCTCTTTCCCGGTGCCGCTCTCGCCACACAGCAGGACCGGGGACTGGCGCGGCGCGATTGTCTTCGCCACGTCGAATACGCTCAGGAGCGCCGCCGACTTGGCGATGCACTCCAGGTCAGCTCCCGCAGCGGGAACTGGCGACAGTCGTCTTTTCTGGGAGCCCCCTGCGGTGGGGCTATCCCACATTACCTCGGATTTCACTTACGTCCTCTCCGCCCGTTCTCCTCGGCACAGTCTTCCTCTCCGCCAGGACTGCGCGGGCCCAAACGCCCACGGATCAGTCAGTCCAGACTGCGCAGCCCACACAACTAAAGACGCTCATCCTTGCGAACGCTGCGCCAACCGGGTCCTCTTCCGGCCGACATGGGGTCGGTCGCTCCGCGAGAGGCCTGCATCCGTCTAAACGGGCTCTCCAACTGTATCGGCCGATTTGCACATACAGCAAACGCCGTGCCAGAGGAAGCTGAAAAAGACGCGGCAGGGACGGCAAGTCGCATAACTCCCTACAGATTGAGAGGTTATCCCGCTAGAAATTCTGCTCTGAGTTGTTACTGCCGACGGGTGAGGCAGGCTCGACGTGGATTTTACGAAACGCCCGATCCGGGCACATGATACTATGTCTTTGGCATGCAGTACCTTACGGAATGTTGCCCATGGGCAACGCCACCCGGCGGTGGGGCTTGAACGCATCAGCGAACGCAGACCGCGCAGGAAGACCGGCCGGAGATGGAAATCTGCGGGAATTCGCGGGCGTGGGCTCCTGTGGCTGTTGCAGCTGGGCCCTGATCGGTGGTCTCCACCCATGACGCGGCCCCCTCAATCCATCTGATCGAGGGGGCCAGGTCAGTTGTCCCTTTTCTTCCTCTTTGGCTAGCGTCGGCGGCGAATGCCCACTCCGGCCAGGCTCGCCGCGAACAGAACCAGCACGGCCGGCTCCGGGATGTTCTCGCTCTGCCTGTTCCCGAAGTAAACCACAGTGGTCTGGTTGACAGCCACCGACGTGTTGAACGGGTTGAGCGTGGTCACGTACCATCCGCCCTTCAGCGTCTCGGTGATCGTGTACTGCCCGATGACCAGGTCGGAGAGCGTGATGAACCCGCCCGGCCCGGTGGTCACGAGTTGCGAGAAATTGTTGGGACCTTCGACCAGGAAGTCCCAGCCCGGGAGCTGCGGCTCCCCGTACGGGTCGCCGTCCCCGTCGAGGTCGTTGAACTTGATGATCGTCAGTCCTCCCACGTCCTCGACACCTTTGATGATCTCGAGCGGCGTGGGGTCGGGGTCGGCCGGGGTCGGCGGGAAGTCCGACAGGACATCGATGTCAACCCCGGAGCCCGGCTCCTGGAACGTGATTGTGGCCTGGTTGTAGACGAACCCTATCGGGGCGTTCGGCGGGACGTACACGTCGATAGTGAAGTCGCCGATCGTGTTGGCCGGAAGGGTCATCCCGTCAATGGTCAGGGTGCCGATCCCGCCGTAGGCGTTCGGGGTGCCGCCGAACAGCGGATTGTTCAGCGTGCCATCGACGTAGGTAAGGTTAGCCGGCATGATGTCGCTGAAGTCGGCGGTCAGATCGATGTCGTTCTGGTTGACGACGGTGTAGGTGTAGGTGACCGTCGAGTCTTGAGGCGTGACCGACGGGTCGACGATCTTCTGGAGCTTGATCTCGTTGAACGGTGCCGACGTGCCATCGCTGTAGACTACCACGGGCCCGGTCGCGATCTCGGTGAAGGCGCCCGTCGCCACGTTGATCTCGTAAAAGCGATCCTGGATGTCGGACCCGGGCGCGCCGCCGTACGCGTACAGCTTGCCGAACGCGTCGAAGAAGGTCGAGCCAATTACCGTCCCTGTGGCAAGGGCGGGAGCCACCCCATAGTCCACAACCGTGCCCAGTCCGCCGGCCGTCACGTCGATGGTGGCCATCCGCTGGGTGGCGCGGTTGTAGCCATGCACCGTGCCGTCCGTCGGGTTCACGGCGATATCGTAGAAGCTGCCGCCGATCGTCGCCGAGCTCAGGACGGCGGGTCCGCCGACGGCGTTCACGTCGATGCGGGCGATGT
>CAZDHT010000327.1:0-4936 GCA_964505325.1 uncultured Planctomycetota bacterium
GCGCCTTGAACACCGCGCCCATAGCGCCGCGGCCGATCTCCTCCAGCACCTCGAACCCGCCGACCATCTTCTTCTTGGCTGGACCGAGGCCTTCGGCGCCCTGCGTGCCTTCTCCTGACACTCCCAGTTCCCTTCCACTCGCCCTTGGATCATCAACCGTGTGACACTCTATTGTGCGCGCATATCCTAGTTCCGCAATGGTTTTTTTTACTCCGCGACTCGACACTCAAACAAAGCGGGTAACACTTCGCCAGGTGAAAGGACGCCGAAACGGCGATGTGCGGTTGACGCCGGCGCGTCGCGGGATTAGAATAGGGGTTTGGGTTTCTGGCTAACCCTGGGTCAGCCCTTTCGTTCCTTTGTCGGAGGATCGCCCGGTGGACGTGACAACCAAGGCCCGGAGGCTCTGTGTGCTCTTTGCTGCGGCCGCTCTGATACTCAGTTGGGTGCTTCCCGCGTCGGCCGCCGACCCGGCCGACAACGAGGCGACGGCGCTGGCGGAGCTGCGCACGATCCTGAAGGTCCCACGGCCGAAGAATCGTGAAGAGGCCATGAAGACGTACGGCGCGCTCCTGCCGAAACTCGACGCGCTGGCGGACAAGTACCCCAAGACCACCACCGGCGCGCGGGCGCTCGTCCTGGTCATCCGGCTGGGCATGCAGCTCGGCGAGACGGAGAAGGCGCTCGCCGCCACCGGCCGGTTTCTCAAACGATACCCCGACCACTCCGAGGTCGCCGGCGTGGAGTTCCTGGTGGCGATGCTGAAGTATCAGTTGCGCGATTACGAGACGGCGAAGAAGCTGCTGACGGCACACCTGAACAAGCATCCCGACTTCCGCGGCAAGCGCCAGGTCCAGGCCCTGCTCGACAAGATGAAGCTCATCGGAAGCGAGGCGAAGGATTTCACCACCAAGGACCTCGCCGGCAACACGGTCAAGCTGAGCGGCCTCCGCGGCAAGATCGTCCTGCTCGACTTCTTCGCCGGTTGGTGTGCACCGTGTGTCGTCGAGATACCCAACCTCATCAAGCTCTACGACAAGTACCACGCGCAGGGATTCGAAATCGTCGGCATCAGCCTGGATCGCACGGCCCAAGAGGCGAAGGACTATGTCAAGAAGGACGGCCTCACGTGGACCGTGACATGGGAGGAGCCGGGGTACTGGAACAACCCGGTGGCGAAGCTCTACGGAATCCGGTCCATCCCGAGTATGTACCTGCTCGACAAGCAGGGCAAGGTGCTGCATACCGGCCTCCGCGGCGAGGCGTTGGCCAAGACGCTGGCCGACCTGTTCCCCGAGAAGGAGAAGTAGAAGGGACGGGCCGTGGGCGAACACGCGTACCAGCAGTGCATCAACCCGAAGTGCGGGGCGACTTACGACCTGCTTGAGGTCCTCAGCGAGTGCCCCGCGTGCGGCAACCTGGTCGACGCGCAGTACGAGTGGGACAAGCTGCCGGCGCCCGGCTCGCTCTCGTCCTTTGAGGACCGCTGGGCGAGCCGGCGCAATCCGCTCGATTTCAGCGGGGTGTGGCGCTTCCGCGAGCTGATCCCGTTCGCCGACGAGTCCGCCGTCTTGACCATCGGCGAGGGCCAGACCATGCTGAAGCGGGCCGACCGGCTCGCCTCGCAGATCGGGCTCCGGCCGGGCTCGCTGTTCCTCCAGTACGAAGGCCTCAACCTCTCCGGCTCATTCAAGGACAACGGGATGACCGCCGCCTTCACCCACGCGCGGATGGTGGGGGCGAAGACGGCGGCGTGCGCCTCCACGGGGAACACCTCGGCGTCGCTGGCGTGCTTCGCCGCCGCGAGCGGCCTGCTCGACGCCGTCATCTTCGTGGGCAGCGGCAAGATCGCCTACGGCAAACTCTCGCAGGCGCTCGACTACGGCGGCAGGACGATCCAGATCGACGGCGACTTCGACGACGCCATGGCCCGCGTCCAGGAAGCCTGCAAAGAGACCGGCATGTACCTGATGAACTCGCTGAACCCCTTCCGGCTAGAGGGCCAGAAGGCGATCATGTTCCGCGTGCTCGAAGGCCTCGGGTGGGAGCCGCCCGACTGGATCGTCTGCCCGGGCGGGAACCTCGGCAACAGCTCCGCGTTTGGCAAGGCGTTCATCGAGTTGCACCAGCTCGGCCTCATCAAGAAGGTGCCGCGCATCGCCATCATCAACTCGACCGGCGCGGATACGCTCACGCGGCTGGTCAACGACGAAAAGCTGGCCTGGAACGACGGCCACGTGGACGACGCGCTCATCGAGAACTTCTACGCGCGGATGGACGCAGAGAGCCGCCGCGCAAAGACCATAGCAAGTGCTATAGAGATCAACCGGCCCGTCAACCTCAAGAAGGCCCTGCGGACGCTGGATTTCACCCACGGCGTCGTTCGGGCCGTGCCCGACCAGGCGATCCTCGACGCCAAGGCGCTGGTCGGGCGTCAGGGCATCGGCTGCGAGCCGGCCTCGGCTGCGTCCGTCGCCGGGGCGAAGCTCCTGCGCGAGGAGGGCGTGATCAGCGCCGACGAACGCGTGGTGTGCATCCTCACCGGCCACCAGCTCAAGGACCCGAACGCGACGGTCCACTATCACTCGCTCCCGCCGGAGGAGCTACGGGAGAAGATGATGGACTACCACGTCCAGGCCGCCGCCCACCAGAACCGCCCCATCCCCGCGAAGAACGACCTGGACAGCATCCTCAAAGCAATACGGGAAAGCTGAGGGCGCCCTCTCCCAAGCGATACCTCATCCGCGCGAAACCCTTGTCCCACGTGGGACATCAGATTAGCGCTCGGGCCGGTGACCGTCAACGGCGGGATCGTGCGCGGGCGGGTCGTGCGCGGGTGTTTCCGCTTGACAGCGCCTGTGCGGTTTGCGTATCGTTCGCGTCGTGGAGGATTCTCTCATAGGACTGGTGGCTCTGAACCTGACCGAGTCGGTGACGTATGACGCCTATCATGGTCTGCTGGAAAGGTACGGCTCGGTGCGAAAGGCGCTTCGGGCGCCGGCGGGCGATCTGGCGACCATCCCCGGCATCGGCAGGAAGACGGCTACGAAGCTGCGGTCGCTCTGCAACGGCGACGAGGCCGTCGAGGAGATCGAACAGGCCCGCGACATCGGGCTGGATATCATTACCTGCGAGGACGAGCGGTATCCGCACAATTTGCGCTTCATCGACGACCGCCCCATCGTGCTGTACGTGAAGGGCGAGATCATCGAGGCCGACGCCCAGGCGATGTCCGTCGTGGGCTCGCGCCGCTGCACGATCTACGGCAAGGAACAGGCGCGGCGATTCTCGGGGGAGCTGGCGGCGATGGGCTTCACCATCGTCAGTGGCCTGGCGTATGGCATCGACAAGGCGGCACACGAGGCAGCTCTCGATGCGGGCGGCCGGACCATCGCCGCGCTCGGGTCGGGCTTCTGCCGGCTCTATCCCGAGAGGCACGAGGGGCTGGCGGAGAGGATCGCGAAACGCGGGGCGGTCGTCTCGGAGTTTCCGCTGGACACGGGCCCGAACGCGTGGAACTTCCCGCGCCGGAATCGCATCATCAGCGGATTGTCGCTGGGGACAGTGATTGTCGAGGCGGCGCGGAGGAGTGGCGCCCTCATCACCGCGGGCATCGCGGCTCAGCAAGGCAAGGAGGTGTTCGCCCTGCCGGGCCGCGCGACCGACCGGCATAGCTGGGGGACATTGAAGCTCATCCAAGACGGGGCGAAGCTGGTGTGCAACCCCGGGGATGTCCTGACGGAGTTTCCACAGGTCGCGGAAGCCCTGCAAGTCGAGCATCCGGAGAAGGTTAGGAAAGCATCCTTGCCGGAGCTGACCGAGCCCGAGCAGCAGGTCTGGTCGCTGCTGGGTGCGGAGCCGAAGCACGTCGACGAAATCATCGAGGCGTCCGGGATGACGGCGGCGCAGGTGCTGAGTACGCTTCTCGTGCTCGAAGTCAAGCATGCCGTGCGACAACACCCGGGGAAGCTCTTCACCCGGATCAGCAACTCCTGAGCATCAGCCGGCGAGCACAGGGGATTCTCGTTAACATAACGTTCTGGCCTTCCGATACTTGAACTGGCCGGACAGGCGCGCCGCCGCGCCGGCTCCCTACCGATTGGGATTTGTCCGGTGTGCGCAGTTCGTGCGGAGGGCACAGATCCGATGTCGCTGACCGAGCTCGACAGCGTCTCGAAGAGCGCGACCGAGGACACGTCCCGCCTGACCCTGCTCTACGAAGTCGCTGAGCAGGTCAATTCGACTCTTCAACTCTCCGAGTGTCTGGACCGGATCATCGATGGCGCCTATCGCATCTTCGGGGCGGAGAAGGTCTCTTTGATGCTGCTGGACGACCAGACGGGCGAGATGCGGATCTGCGCGGCGCGCAATGTGCCGGAAGAGGTGATCGCGAACACGCGCGTCAAACTGGGCGACGGTCTGTCCGGAAAGGTTGCCCAGTCCGGCGAGCCGCTGGTGGTGACCGACGTGGAGGACGATCCGCGCTTCCGGCGAAAGAGCAAGGGGCAATACCGAAGCGGTTCGTTCGCCATCGTGCCGCTCCGGTACAAGGGGCGCGCGCTCGGCGTCATCAACCTGACCAACCGCGCGGACGGCGCTTCGTTCTCGGAAGAGGATCTGGCGCTGCTGACGGCGCTGTCGAACCAGGCGGCGATCGCCATCGAAAACGCGGAGCTGATCACGGAACTGAGCCTGGAGAAGGAACAACTGAAGCGCCGGGCATTCGAATCGGACATCCTGTACCAAGTGTCCTCCTCCATCCGGTACGGGCTGGGATACCAGCACCTCATCGGACTGCTTTCGTCGTCACTTGACAAGCTGATGGACTACGATGTGTTCTGCTCGCTGCTCATCCTGAGCGGGGATGAAGACTTCGAGACCCGGGTGCTCCACGATGTGCCGGCGGACTACCTGAACGCCCTCAAGGGGCTCCTGG
>CAZDHT010000328.1:0-2599 GCA_964505325.1 uncultured Planctomycetota bacterium
CCAATTCTGCCCCGTCCGTCGAAAACGGACGGTATGTCACGCGCCCGCTGCGCAGCCGCGCGTGGCTCACTACATCGCTCGAGACGACCTTCGCCGGGGCCGACTTCCGCGATGCGCGCGGAGCATGGACCACGGGCCTGGTCTTCGCCTCGATCAACTACGCAGCAAATGGCGTGCCAGCGGCCCCGTGTATTTGCCGCGCGTCCGTAACGTCCTGTCAGGTAGCGGCTTATGGTTATGCCCCGGCATCCTCGTCGGCGAGCATGTTGCCTGAAACATGCACGGTCGGGCGATTCCATGTTGCCCTGCGGCAACATGCCCCCCTGCCGCCACGCGCGCGGTTGCCCCGCTCCGTCAAATGTGGTATCTTCAGGGAGGTCACGGGAAGCCGCTTGCGGATCGGTCGCATGGACTCCGAGTTCCACCTCGTCACCGACATGCAGCCCGCCGGGGACCAGCCCCAGGCGATCGAGGAACTGGCCCGCGGTTTCCTCGATGACGCGAAGAAGCAGCAGACGCTCCTCGGCGTGACAGGCTCGGGCAAGACGTTCACCATGGCCCACGTCATCGAGCGGCTCGGCGTGCCCACGTTGGTCATCTCGCACAACAAGACGCTCGCCGCGCAGCTCTACGGCGAGTTCAAGGAGTTCTTCCCCGAAAACGCCGTCGAGTACTTCGTCAGCTATTACGACTACTACCAGCCCGAGGCCTACATTCCCGCGCAGGACATCTACATCGCCAAGGACGCATCGATCAACGAGGACATCGACCGGCTGCGGCTGTCCGCCACCAGCAGCCTGATGTCGCGCCGCGACGTGATCATCGTCGCCAGCGTGTCATGCATCTACGGCCTAGGCTCGCCTGAAGACTACCAGCAGATGACCGTCCGGGTGTCGGTGGGGGAGAGCGTCGACCGCGACAAGCTGCTCCGCAAGCTGGTCGACATCCAGTACGACCGCAGCGACTACGAGCTGCGCCGCGGCACCTTCCGCCCGCGCGGCGACGTGGTCGAGGTCCTGCCCGCCTACGAAGAGATCGCGCTCCGCATCGACTTCTTCGGCGACGAGATCGAGAACATCTGCTACATCAATCCACTCACCGGCGATACGATCTCGACCGAGAAATACGCGACGGTGTATCCCGCCAAGCATTTCGTGATGCCCGACGACCAGATCGAGAGCGCGCTCGGACGGGTCGAGAGCGAGCTGGAAGAGCGCGTCGAGTTCTTCCGCGCGCAGGGCAAGTTCCTGGAAGCTGAACGGATCGAGTCGCGCACCCGCTACGACCTCGAGCTGCTCCGCGAGATCGGCTACTGCCCGGGCATCGAGAACTACTCGCGGCACCTGAGCGGCCGCGCCGAGGGCGAACGGCCCTATACCCTGCTCGACTATTTCCCCGACGAGTTCCTCTGCATCGTCGATGAGTCCCACGTGACCATCCCGCAGGTCGGCGGCATGCACGAGGCCGACCGCGCCCGCAAGCTCACCCTGGTCGAGCACGGCTTCCGGTTGCCCTCGGCGCTGGACAACCGGCCCATGCGCTTCGACGAGTGGGAGGCAAAGCTCGACCGCGTCCTGTTCGTGTCCGCGACGCCCGCAGCCTTCGAACTCAACAAGTGCGGCGGCGAGGTCGTCGAGCAGGTCATCCGTCCCACCGGCCTGGTCGACCCGGAGATCATCATCAGGCCCGCCGGCGGACAGGTCAACGACCTCATCGTCGAGATTCGCAACCGTGTCGGCGCGGGCGACCGCGTGCTGGTCACGACCCTCACCAAGCGGATGGCCGAGGACCTCAGCGATTACATCCTCGACGAAGGCATCAGTTGCTGCTACCTGCACAGCGAAATCGACACCCTCGAACGCATCGAGATTCTCCGCGACCTGCGACTCGGCAAGTTCGACGTCGTGGTCGGCGTCAACCTGCTCCGCGAGGGGCTCGACCTGCCCGAGGTTTCGCTCGTCGCCATCCTCGACGCGGACAAGGAGGGCTTTCTCCGCTCGCAGACGTCGCTCATCCAGACCATCGGCCGCTCGGCGCGAAACGTCAACGCGACGGTCATCCTCTACGCCGACGAGCTGACCGGCTCGATAAACCGGGCCGTCGACGAGACGCTCCGGCGCCGCAAGATCCAGCTCGCCTACAACGAAGAGCACGACGTCACGCCGGAGACGATCAAGAAGGAGATCCGCGAGGGCATCGGGCGCGAGGTCGCCGCGAGCAAGATGGCGCGGGAGGTCGTGCGGGAGTCCGAGGCGGAGTACATCACGGCCGAGCAGTTGCGCGAGCTGGAGGAGGAGATGCTGGCCGCGGCCAACGAGCTCGACTTCGAACGGGCCGCCGAGTTGCGCGACACGGTTGAGGCGATCGAGGGCATCAAGGGCGAAGGCTCCGCCCCCCGCCGCAAGAAGCCCCGGGGCCGGCGGCGGCGACGCTCCGGCCAGTATTGGAGGCGGTGAGTGAGGGGACGGTGGATCGCCTTGATAACCCCCGTGAACGGGGGTCGGCATGATGCGGGTCGCGGCGTCCGCGAAACCCCCGCTGAAGCGGGGGCCTATGCTTGCCGCTGAAGCGGTTCGGAAAGCGGCGTGAACGCCGCTGG
>CAZDHT010000328.1:2699-4914 GCA_964505325.1 uncultured Planctomycetota bacterium
CGGGGGCCTATGCTTGCCGCTGAAGCGGTTCGGAAAGCGGCGTGAACGCCGCTGGCGGAGAGGCGAAGCAGGAACCGCCGCTCGCGCACCCCCGCTGAAGCGGGGGCCTATTCTCGGCCCTGACGAGCCTCGGGAAGTTCAGACGTGAAGGGTTCGGGCGGAGAGGAAACGCGCGACGGGAGAACGACGATGCCGGCTGATTCGTACAGCTACCGGGGATGGGACGGGTCGGGCGGGGAGGTCACGGGGGAGGTCGTGGCTGCGAACGTGCAGGACGCTCTTCGGAAGGCCCGCGAGCGGGGCCACCTCGTGCAGGCCATTCGCAAGGGCAATACGCCGCCCGAGAAGCCAGAGCCGGGTGAGGCCGGGAACGTCGTGAATGGGCCGGCGCGGCGCAATATCAACCTGGCGCTGATGCAGTCAATCGGCGACGGCGCAGATGAGGTCGCGTTGTCCTTCAGCGGCGGCGATGTTCAGGTGACCCGCCGCATTCTGGGCAACTGGTACCCGCTGCTGCCGCTGTCGGGCGAGGGGGCCAACGAAGCCCTCGGCGCGCTCCGCGACATGAGTGGCGAGGCCAGCTTGGGCGCCGCGACCGTCCGCACGCAGCGGACGGTCAACCTGCACGTGGACCTGCCGGATTGGTCGCCGGAGCCGTACGAGGTCCCGCTCGAGTTTCACAGCGACGAGAGCGAACCGGGCCGGGTGGGCATCACCATCCTCGAACCGAAGGAGCCGCGCCTCTACTGTGAGCGACCGGACGACGGGGAGCACCGGAGCGCCAAATGATCGAGGGCTACCGCTTCGGCCGCATCGAGATCGACGGGAAGACGTACACGTCGGACGTGATTGTCTACCCGCATCGCGTTGACGACGGGTGGTGGCGGAAGAAAGGACATCGGCTGTGTATGGACGACCTGCGAGATGTGGGCGCCGCCAAGCCGGGAGTGCTGATCATCGGCACGGGCGCCTACGGGATGATGACGGTACCCGACGATCTTCGCCGGAGCCTGTCCGACATGGGCGTCGAACTGCGCGTGGCGCGGACCGGCGCCGCGTGTAAGATGTACAATGAGGTCGCGTCGGACAGGAACGCGGTCGCGGCGCTTCATCTGACCTGCTGAGGGAAGGGGGACCCGGAATGACCGGACGCTGCAAGGCGTGCAGCATCGAGGAGGTGGGCGAGGATGGGGGCTACGGCGTCGCGCGTCGTTGGGCGGGGCCGCACCCACAACTCGCATCATCGGACATGAACCAACCCAGGCGGACGGGTAGAGCGCACCTTGCCGAGAGCCTGAGGAACGCGGCTTGCTCCTCGGTCGAAAAGGCCGGTGCGTAGGTCCCGGCCCCCTCTTCGACAGTCGCCTCAACTCCGGCCGGCCAGAGCGCCACCACGAGGCCGCCGCCCGCTGTTCCCGGCGCAGCGAACCGCCATCGCCATCCGGCGCGCTCGAAGCGGCCCTGGGGGCCATGCTGTGGAAATGCGTTCCTGAGCGCCGCGATGCCGGCCTCCGCCAGCCTTTCGCCGCGGATCGCCTCAAGCACAATCGCCGGATGGAAATGCAGAAAGCTCTCCACCCAATGCTCGCCCTTGCCGCTGATGCTGTCCAACACGCAAACGCCGCCGGCGTTCATGCAGAAGAAGCGCTCGTGTGCGGGGCTCCCGTGCAGGTGACGGTACGCGTCGTGTCCGCCGGCCCAACGTACGGTGGAGTCGCCGCTCGACAGGATGCGCCCGGTTTGGCGTTTCGGCCGCCTGCCGACGCGGAACGCTCCCCAGGTTTCGAGAGAGTCCTCTCCGTCGAGGCGCACGGTGTTATGGGCGGCCGTGCTCCGATACCATTGACGCGCAACCCCGCGCGTGTACGTGGCGTTGCCGGAGTCGCATATCAGCTTGCTGCCGCGATACCAGAGCTCAAAACTCAGATGGTCGGCGTGGGCATGGCCCAGTTGATGGCCCGGCCCGGGCGGGCCGACGTCGAACACTGCGGACCACGGCCCGGTTCTTCCGGCGAGGTATCCGCTCCCGCTGCAGCGCGCGGCAGCGCTGGGACGGGGCAACGATGCGTATTCGGAAGCTCTGGCCGTCACCCACTCGGCAGCTTCCGGGGGGATTTCTTGAGAGTCATTCATCAACGGGAGATCGCCGACTTCGCTCAGAGTTGACGCGACCACTGCCGCCATGCGGCCCGCGCAGTCTCGGAGGCCCCCCGTA
>CAZDHT010000329.1:0-4908 GCA_964505325.1 uncultured Planctomycetota bacterium
GCACCATGCCCGGCCTGCCCGTGACCCCGGCATTCATGAACGTCGACCTCACCGAAGACGGCAAGGTCAAGGGACTGTTCTGACCGAAGATTGACGACGAAGCCGCCGCGTGGTCAAAGGCTCGTGATTGCGCCGCCCGCGGACGCTCTGTATATTGAATGGGTAGCGGTGACTTCAGGGGCGACGGTGCAATGAGAACTGCGCGGACAGCCGGAATTGTACACTGCACGCCGCCGGAGCTGCTGAGCCGCTCCAAGGCGGCCGTCACGTCGGTCGCGCCGAACGCCGACGTGATCCTGTACGGCTCCCGGGCGCGCGGGGATGCCGAAGAGGACTCGGACTACGATGTCCTCGTAATCGCCGGCGGGCCGGTCGACATGGCGCTGGAGGACAGAATACGCGCAAGCGTGTATCCGCTCGAGTTGGAGACCGGTGCCGTGCTCACCCTGATCGTGTACAGCCGCCAGGAATGGGACTCGCCACGGCAGCGCGCAACGCCGTTCCACAAGAACGTCGAGCGCGAAGGGGTGCTATTGTGACCAGCGAAGAGCGCGAGGTGGTTACTTATCGGCTGTCTCGTGCGCGCGAGGCGTTGGACGAAGCCGACATGCTCTTCCGGGCCAAACACCTGAACACTTACGTAAACCGCCTTTACTACGCCTGCTACTATGCGGTCTCCGCGCTCTTGCTGACCCGGGGAATGTCCACCAGCAGGTACTCGCAGGTGCGCGCGCTGCTTCACCGCGAGTTGGTGAAGCCGGGGACGGTTCCCGTTGAGATGGGGCAGCATTTCGACCGCTTGTCCGCCAGTCGGCAGAAAGCCGACTACACCGACTTCACCCGCTTCAAGGCCAATGAGGTCGCCAGCTGGCTGGAACAGACCGGGGCGTTAGTCCGCCACATCGAGACACTTGTCTCCGGCTAATGTCTCCCCAACGTCGACCTCACCGAGGACGGGAAGGTGAAGGGTCTGTTCTGATTGCGGATTGCGGATTGCGGACCGCGGATTGCGGAATTCTGATTGCGGATTGCCGGCCGACTGGTCAAAGGTGCGTTCCGGCGGAACCGGCCCGCACTGGAACGACCTTGACGAAGAGTAACACTTCAGCCAAGTGAAAAGGCGCTTTTCCGTTGACTTCCGGCCGAGCCCCGAAGGGGCGCAATTCGACAGCCTGCCGTTCGGCCCTGAGCTCACGGCCGAAGGGGGGCAACGCCCCAGGAACCAGGGACAGATTACCGTGGAGCCCTGAAGGGGCGTCACGTCTCGGTTTCGCCCTTACAGGGCTTGGGTTCGATTCATGACGGTTTCCCAGGGCGTTGCCCTGGGCTGTCGAATGTTGCCCTTTCAGGGCACACCGTCTTTTCACTTGGCTGAAGTGTTACGACGAAGATATCTCTCTTACTGCACTGCTGATGGGGGGCGGGGACAGGACCAGAAAGGCGTCCTGAGCGAGACGAGGGCGTCGTCGGCTCGGGGGCGGCCACAGGACATCACCCCTCGCCGCCTGTGTTCCACGATCCGCTTGCGCCAGGAAGAGCCGGAGTTACGTATTGCGGCCGCGGAACTCCGGTGCCGGCGCCGCGGCCGGGCGTGTCCTTCGTGGTGAACAGCCCCGTGCTCAGGCCAACCCCGCAGCCTGGATGGCCTGGACGGCGGGCTTGGACCAGCCGAGCGGCATGAGGTGGAAGCCCTTGCGCATCCCCTGCATCTCACGCATGATCCGTTCCGGGCCTAAAGAATACACTTGACTACACTGTCATTATCGTGTACAGTGTATGACAGAATCAAGGAGGAGCCATATGAGTAAAATTATCTCAGTCCGCCTGCCTGACAGCCTCGCGGAGAAGCTCGGCCGCGCTGCCAAAGAGACCGACCGGTCGCGTTCGTATGTAGTGCAGAAGGCGGTGGAAACGTATCTCGACGATTTTGCCGATCTTCAAGTCGCGCTGGATCGCCTGCGCGACACTTCCGACCCCGTGGTCTCCAAGGAAGAAATGAGAAAGTCCCTTGGGCTGTAGGATCACGTACAAGAAGTCTGTTGCGAAGGATCTCAAGCGCATTGGCAAACCAAACGCAAGGCGCATTCTCGACAAGATCGATGCCGAGCTCGTCAAGAATCCCGAGCGCTTCACGGCTCTCAGCGGACCGTTTGCGGGCATGCGCAAGTTCCGCGTCGGCGACTACCGCGTCATCTTTGTCATCATGGACGATGACGTTCTGGTTCTTCGCATTCAAGGCCGCAAGGACGTCTATCGGAAGAGGTAGAACGCTTCGCCGTCTTCGTGGTGGGTGAGCGGCCTACCCAAGCCCCGCGGCCTGGATGGCGGCGACGGCCGGCTTGCTCCAGCCGAGCGGCATCACGCAATGCTGGATTTCCACTCCCCGCGTGTGTGCTGTGTGGTTATGCCGATGGTGCTGAGGCAAAAAGGATACCGGTTCTTCTTCTATTCAAACGAAGGGGATCCGCGCGAGCTCATTAGCCCTGCTATTTCCGGCCGGAGGCGCGCCGCTGGACCTGTTTCCGCTCGTTTTCGGTCAACAGCCGCTTGCGAATCCGGATGGAATTCGGGGTCAGTTCGACCTGTTCGTCCTGCTCGATGTACTCCAACGCCATCTCGAGTCCCACCTGCCGCGCCGCCTTGAGCGTCACGGTTGCGTCCTTGGTCGACGACCGCATGTTGGTCAGCTTCTTTTGCCTTGCCACGTTCACCGGGATGTCGCCCTCCTTGCAGTGCTCGCCGACGACCTGCCCCTCGTATACCTGCTCGCCCGGCACGACGAACATCGGCCCCCGGTTGGCGAGTTGATCGACCGCGTAGGCCGTCACCCGCCCGGTCTCCATCGCGATCATCACGCCCAGGTTGCGGTGCGGGATGCCGCCGCGGTACGCGCCGTACTCCTGGAACCGGTGATGCATCACCGCCTCGCCCTGCGTCGCGGTCAGCATCTGGTTACGCAGGCCGACGAGCCCGCGAGCGGGAATGGCGAACTCCAGGTGAGCGCGGTTGCGGCGCGTGTCCATCTTGAGCATGTCCGCACGCCGGTCGCCGACCAGTTGCATCGCCGCCCCGACACACTGCACCGGCACGTCCAGCGACAGCCGTTCAATCGGCTCCTGCCGCTTGCCGTTCTCGTAGTGATAAATCACCTCGGGCTTTCCGACGCATAACTCATAGCCTTCGCGCCGCATGTTCTCGAGCAAGATGCCCAAGTGCAACAGGCCGCGACCGGAGACGACGAACTCGTCCTCGCGGAACTCGACGCGCAGTGCGACGTTCGATTGCAGTTCGCGTTCCAGGCGCTCGCGCAGTTGCCGGCTCGTGACGTACTTCCCTTCCCGCCCGGCGAATGGGCCGTCGTTGATGCGGAAGTTCATGTGCAGCGTCGGCTCGTCCACGTCAATCGGCGGAAGCGCCACGGGATTGGCCGGGTCGGCCAGCGTGTCGCCGATGTCCACGCGGCCCAGCCCCACCACCGCACACAGGTCGCCGGCTCTCACCTCCTCGACCTCAACGCGGGAGAGCTTGTCGAAGCGGAAAAGCTGGGCGATGCGTTCGGCCCGCTGCTCGCCGTGCCGGTCGATGACCGCGACGGCCGCTCCCGCGCGCAGCGTTCCGGCGAACACCCGCCCGATGCCGATCCGCCCCACGTAGTCGCTGTAGTCGAGCGTGGTGATCAGGGCCTGTAACGGGACGTTCGGGTCAGACACGGGGGCAGGCACGTGCCGGATGATCGCGTCGAACACGTCGTGTATGTTGCCCTCGGCGGGTTCCGGGCGAGGTGGAATGCTGTGGTCGGGCCGCTCGGCGACCGCCCAGCCATCGCGGGCCGAGGCATACACGGTCGGGAAATCGAGAGCGCGGTCGTCCGCGCCCAGCTCCGCCAGCAAGTCGAGCACCTCGTTGTGTACCTCGTGAGGGCGGGCGTCGTCCCGGTCCATCTTGTTGACGACGACGACCGGCCTGAGACCGAGATCGAGCGCCTTGGACAGCACGTACCGCGTCTGCGGCATCACGCCCTCGGACGCATCGACCAGCAGCAGCACGCCATCGGCCATCATGAGCACGCGCTCGACCTCGCCGCTGAAGTCCGCGTGCCCCGGCGTGTCGACGACGTTGATGTGGTATCGCTTGCCACGGCGATCGGTGTAGTCGATGGCGCAATTCTTGGCCAGGATGGTGATCCCGCGCTCGCGCTCGAGTGGATTGGAGTCCAGAATGCACTCGCCCACCAACTCGCCTTTGCGAAACAGTCCGCTCTGGCGGAGGAGTTGGTCGACCAATGTCGTCTTACCGTGGTCCACGTGCGCGATAATCGCCACGTTTCGGAGCTGCTCGTGTGTGTTTGCCAGGTTCCGTTACCATCCACAAAAGTGTCGCACGCCCACGGGCGGGCAACTCGGCCAAGAACCAATCCGGTAAACTGACGGGGAATCGCAGGGAGCCGGTCAGGCAGGCAACGGGATAGCCCCACGTGCCTGGGGCAAGAAGAACCGCAGCATCAGTACGTCGCAGGCCATCATCATCACCGTCATACGAGGGCAACTGGCCGCATAGCCTATCATATCGCCGCCACAAGTCAACACAATCATCACGGACGGGGTGGTGCACCAAGGCCGACGGCCGGTCTACTGCCTGTATAGCAGAACAGACCCGGCCGCGCGCACCTCAACAAGTTGATAGTCTGGAGTTCCGGGGACAGAGCTCCCGGGACATGATGCTTGATTATCGTTGCCGGCGCCGCAGATAATGTGTGGCGGGGACGCAGGGGGTTCTTTTCTCAACTCAGCCCCGCGGCCTGGATGGCCTCGACGGCGGGCTTGGACCAGCCGAGCGGCATGAGGTGGAAGCCCTTGCTCATCCCCTTCATTTCGCGCATGAGTCGGGCGGCGATGTCGGCGCTGACCT
>CAZDHT010000330.1:0-4908 GCA_964505325.1 uncultured Planctomycetota bacterium
GTCGAGCCACTCCAGGCGGCGCATTCCCTTCAAATGGACGAGCCACGCGTCCGTCAAGCTCTTCGAGTGACTCAGTGACAACTTGCGAAGTTGGACCAGACCCCCTATTTCCACAAGGCCCTCCTCGGAAATCTGTGTCGTATGAACCACGCCGCCGAGAATGAGGGCCTGGAGGCCTGAGGCACCGCGCAGGTGGCGCACTCCTGTACCGACAATCCGCGAGTTGCTCAGCTCGAGCCTCCTTAGACGGGGCAGCGCGGCCAGGTGTTGCAGCCCCGCATCGCTGACCCCGGTGTATTGCGCTGCGAGGAACTCGAGGTCCCGGAGCTTCGCCACGTGAACGAGGTCGTCGTCGGTGCAGTTCGACAAGAAGAGATAGCGCAGCTTCGGGAACGCCGCGACCACGCTGACGACATCCACCCGGCTCGGCGAATTCTTGTTCGGCTGGTCGACATAACACAGGTTGAGGTAGACCAGGTCTTTCAACCCGCTCAGGCTGCTGACCATGGCCGACGACACCTGCCGGCAATTTTCTAGCGAGAGCGCCCGAAGATGCGTGAGCGGCCGCAGGGCTGCAATCCCGGCGTCCGTGATGGGGCCGCCCACTTTGGCTCCGGGGATCTTCCGGGCCTTGGCCTCTCGGGCGAGCGCGGCCAGCTCGCGGTCGGTGAACGGGTGCCCCGCCCTGGGCACCGGCCCGACCGCCCACGTGGCCCCCGGAGGAATCGCCACGCCTTGTCCGTCTTTCGTCGGCGTAACTCCGATCCGATCCCACATTTTCATGCCTCTCTGATCCGCCTCCGGCCGCAGCATGTGAACCACAAGCGGAAGCTTCGAGTCGAAGCGGGTTTCCTTCGGCTTCGGCAGCAGCGGCGCGATCTTCTCACGCAGCTTGGTGATGTCGCCGGCCACGGCGCCGGCGTATTTCGTCGCGCCGTACTTCTCGTCGAACGTGTCGAGCGCCTTGGCGACCGTCTTGGCTTGCGTGGCGCTGAAGGCCGTCCGTTTGAGCACGCTCCCAAACTTCTTCCACGCCGCCTCCGCCGCCTTCTCGGCCTCGGCACCAGCCTTGGCGGCTGCATCCCGCCGCTTCTTCAGCAGCGCCGCCAGCGCTTTCTTGGCGCTGTCCGTGACCTTGGTGCCGGCGAGATCCACGCGCTGAAGCGCGGGGAGCGCCCGGAGGTGTCTCAGTCCCGCGTCGGAGATGTTCCCGCACCGGGCGACGCCCAGGTATTCCAGCCGTTTCAGGTCTCTGAGGTGTGCGAGACCGGCATCGGTGATCTTCTTCTGCGTAAGCAGACGGAGCATCCGCAGTCGTGTCAGGCCTCCCAGTTCCTTGAGGCCGGCATCTGTCACACCACCACCTTGGGAAGGCGCCACGCCCAGACAAATGGACGCGAGTCCGCGCACCCGCGAGAGGTGCCTTACCCCGGCGTCTGTGATGGCCGATCCCAGCGCAACGGTCTTGAGCCGCGGCAGACCCGACAAGTGAAGGGCGGCGGCGTCCGAATAGTCGCCCCAACTTCCCACCACGCATTCCAGGGACTCGAGCTGCGCCAGATGCTCGAATGCCTTGTCGGTGATGCGCATAGGAAGGATGAGGTGTCTTAGCTTCTTCAGGCGCGCGAGATGAGAGCAGCCCGCGTCGGTGATCTTCGTCCCGCCGAGATCGAGTGCCTCGATGTCAACGAGTTGCCCCACCGTGTTCATCGTCTCGTCAGTCAGTTGTCGGCACTCGTACAGCGACAGTATTTCCAGCTTGGGGAGTCGACTGAGAGCCTGCATGCCGGCGTCAGTCAGGCCGCGGCAGCCGGTCAGATCCAGGTATCTCAGATCACATCCTGCCAGCAATGCGAGGCCGGCGTCGGTAAACTGGTTGCCGGGGTACCCCGCGACGAGACCCGGCACCTTCTTCCGCTTCAGTTCCGGACCCAGGGCTCGCAGGTCGGCATCCGTGAACTGTTGCTTGGGCGCTTTCGGCGCGACGGCCCAGAGCGCCCCGGGGGAAATACGGAACCCCCTCCCATCCGGGCTCGGCGTAGTGCCGATCTGCTTCCGCTCGTACTGCCAGGACAGGGGGTTCACCGAGACTTCGACAACGGTGAGAGGCAGCTTCGAATCGAACCGCAACTCCGGCAGGTGCGGCTGAATCCGCTCGCGGAGCTTGGCGATGTCGGCGGCGACGGTCCCGGCGAAGGCGGTGGCGCCGTGGTCCTTCTCGAACTCGTCGAGCGCGTCGGACAGCGCCTTGGCTGTCGCCTTCGTCACCCCGCGCGTGCGGGCGTAGTCGCCGATCTTGTTCCAGTCGTCTTCGGCGGCTTTCTCCGCCCCGATCTTCTCCGCCTCGCGGCGCTTCTTGATCGCATCGAACAGCGCCTTCACCCCCGCGGCGGTAACTTTGGTGCCGTCAGTGTAAAGGGTCCGGAGCCCGGTGAGACTTGTGAGATGCTTGAGGCCTGCGTCGGTGATTCTTGCGCAGCCGTTCAACCACAACTCCTCCAACTCAGACACAGCCCGGAGATGGACAAGGCCGGAACTGGTTAGCTGTTTGCACCCGAGGAGCTTCAACGATCTCAGGCGCGTGAGCTTAGCGAGATGCGCCAGGTCCGAATCCCGAAGGTCATTGATGCGCACGTGCAGGTATTCCAACCGGCGCAGGTGCCTGAGTTCTGCGAACCCGCGCCGGGTGATTTCGCCACCGTGGTAAAAGCCTACTTCGAGCCCCTCCAGTTGGGTCATGCGGCCCAGGTGCCCCATTCCCGCATCGCCGATCTTGACCTCGCAGACATTGAGAATCTTGAGTCGTCTCACGCGTCTCAAATGTCGGATGCCGGCAGAGGTAACCTTGGGACAATTGTTAAGCCTAAGCGTCTCCAGACCGTTCAGCGCCGTCAGATGCTGGACACCGTCGTCTGTCAGGGGTACGTTGTGAAGGTTGAGGTTTCTTAATCCGCTGAGGGTCTTCAGGTGCGCGACGCCCGCGTCGGTGATCCGCTTGCAGCTGGCGAGGTTCAGGTACCGCAGTTCCTTCAGCCCACGGAGGTGCGCCAAGCCGCGGTCGGTGATCTGCGCACAGGGGGGGAAATCCAGGCTCCAACCAAGGCTAAGCCCCGGAACGGACTTCTTTCTCGCCTCTTCGGCGAGGGCTCTGAGGTCACGGTCGGTGAAGTTCTTCCGGTTCTGCGGATGGACGAACCACTCGCGCCCCGCTGGGATCAGGAGTCCTTTGCCGTCCGGGGTCGGCGTCTTGCCGAATGGACCCCGGGCACCGGAGAAGAACACCAGCAATGCCAGCTTCGAATCGAACCGTCGCTCTTTGAGTTCCGGAGGCGGGGGCGGCTCTGGCTCGGTGCCCGGTTCCGCGGTCCCCTGCCGCAGCCGCGCGATCTCGGGCTGGCGGTCGCCGGCGAATTGGGTGGCGCCGTGGTCGCGGTCGAAGGCATCGAGCAGCTTGAGGAGGCGGGCGGTCTCGTCGGCGGTGCGGTCGCGCTTGTCGAGGAGCGGGAGGACGGAGCCCTCCCACGCGCGGCCGGCGGCGACTTCGACCGCGTCGCCGCGCAGCGCCGCGAGCTTGTCGGCATAGCGGGCGTGGAGCGGATGGTCATTCCCCGCGTCCTTGAGCGCGGCCCCGAGCTTGGCCGCGTCGTTGGCCTGACTCGCGAGGATGGCGAGGGCGATGTGATCGTGCGGGGTGGCCGGCGTCCATTTCGGTTTCAGCTTGTCGAGGTATTCCTGCGACACGTCCGCGATGGCAATGGCATACGGCCGCGTCTTCTTCTGTCCCATCACGAAGTAGGTCTTGAGCAGCGTAACGTGCGTGTCGGTCACCTTGCTGACCGTGCCGGTGACGGTCCCGAGCTTCGCGCACTTGAGCGTGATCTCCTTGCCGATGCGCTTCTTGAACTCGGCGGCGGGATCGAACCGCGCCCCGCCGGCTACGGCCAACGCCTTCGCCACGGCGACCACGGCGTTGAACCGCGCCTCGGCCAGCTTTGCTTCCTCCGGCAACACCGCGGTGTCGGCGAGCCGCTGGACGAGCGCGAAATCGCCCGCCGTCGCCGCCGCTTCGATCTTTGTCAGCAGTTCGTCCACCTTGCTCCGCGCGGCGGCGAGCGCTTTCTTCTTCGCGATCTCTACGGCGTTCCTGCCCGCCTCGTCAATCTGCGTGCGGAGCGCGGCGACCTCGCCCGTCAATGCGGCGTATTTGACCGCGCCGACCCTGTCCAGCTCCGCCAGGGCCTTCGCCGTCTCGCCCTTCTCACGATGGTCCTGCGCCGCCTTCATCGCGGCGCGGACGGTGCGCTCGGTGTCGTCCTTGAGGCGGGCGGCGGCATTGGCGCAGCGCGTCGCGAGTAGGTCGTCGTATTTCTTCGGCACTGCCGCGTAGGCGGCAAGTGCGGCGTCCACGTCGCTCGACTTCGCGAGCGCTGAGGCGTTTGCGCTGAGCCTGCCGAACGCGGTCTCGGCGGCGGCCTGTCGCTTGCGGCGCAGCTCCTTCAGGTCGTCGTCGATCTGCATCTTCAGAACGGGGTCGGTCAGGCGCTTCCCGGCGTCCTGGAGCTTCTGGATGCCCTCGCGCAATTCGTCGGGATGCGTCGCAACCCACTCGGCCACGTAGTCGTACACGCGCTGGTCGGTCTCGGCTGCGGCGGGTTCCGTGGTGGCAGCCTGTACGACGGGCTTGTCAGGGCCGCCCAGGTGTGGCAGCAGCATCGCGGCCAGTCCGGCGAGCACGATCACCCCGGCGGCGATGGCGACGATCAAGCCGACCTTGCTCTTGCGGGATTTCGGTCTGTCTGGCTTGGCGCGCGGGACGGCATGCCCCTCGGCGCGGACCAGCGGGACATGCCCGCCGGCCAGCAACAGCTCGACGTCCTTCTGCATCGCCCGCGCGGTCGGATAGCGCTG
>CAZDHT010000331.1:0-4894 GCA_964505325.1 uncultured Planctomycetota bacterium
AACGGAGCTCAAAGGTCGGATCAGCGCGCCGACGGTCGCCGGCGGCTCTGCTTACGTCGCTTCCGTCGACAGGCACCAGGTTCACGCGCTCGACGCCGCCACGGGCGAGCGCCGCTGGACCTACACCGCCGGCGGCCGGGTCGATTCCCCGCCGACCCTGCACGAGGGCCTATGCCTGTTCGGGTCACGTGACGGATGGGTGTACTGCCTGAATGCGGACGACGGAAAGCTGCTCTGGCGTTTCCGCGCCGCGCCGGCCGAGCGGCACATCGTCGCGTTCGGCCAGCTCGAATCAACCTGGCCGGTGCACGGCAGCGTGCTGGTCAAGGGCGGCCTGGTGTACTTCGCCGCGGGGCGCGCCCCGGAGCTCGATGGCGGCGTGACCGTCTACGCGCTCGAGCCTCGCACGGGGAAGGTAATCTGGAAGGAACCCTCGCCGGTCCTGGCCGACGTGATGGCGACCGGCCGCCACCGTGGGAGCGCCGTGTACGTCCGCACGTGGCAGTTCGACCCCAAGACGGGCAAGAACGGCCGGCTGGCAAATCGCCCGCACGTGCGGGCCGGGTCCGGGTTTCTGAACGGGTCGTATGCCGTGCGAAAGCGCTGGTACAACGGCACCGCCAGCGGCGAGCTGCTGCTGTTCAAGACCGACAAAACGTTCCCGAAGACCTGGGGGTTCTCGGCCTTTGCGCGCGCCGGCAAAGACGCCATGACCGCGCCGGGCAAGGGGGAGTACCGCCTGTTCTATCGCGCGGGCAGGGGCGCGGCGGGTTGGTCCGTCACAGTACCCCTCAGGGTAAGGGCGATGGTGCTGGCGGGGCAGACGCTGTTTGTCGCCGGTCCGCCGGATGTGGCGCCGCTAGGCGACCCGTGGGCGGCGTTCGACGGCAAGCTGGGCGCCGAGCTGTGGGCCGTTTCCGCAGAGGACGGCAAGAAACTGAGCGAGCTGAAACTGAAGTCCGTCCCCGTCTTCGACGGCATGGCGGCGGCGGGCGGGCGCCTGTACTTGACGACGCTGGACGGGGTGCTGCACTGCTTCGGCAAGAAGTGAGATTGCCGGTGGAAAGACCAGGCAAGGTCCCCGGCCTCGCGCTACTGGTGGTCATCACCGTCTGCGCCGCAGCGGCGGGGTCCGACCTCGACGAGTTCAGGATCAAGCGCCGGCCGGTCTTCGCATTCGCCCGCAAGCCCGAGGTCACGCGCGCGGGCGACAGGGTGACGATCGCGTTCACGTCGAAGGGCTACTGTGACGTGACCGTCGCGATCGAGGACGCGGACGGGACAATTGTCCGGCATCTCGCCAGCGGCGTGCTGGGGGTGAACGCGCCGCCGCCGTTCCGGAAGAACTCGCTCGAGCAGGTCATTGTCTGGGACGGCAAGGATGACCAGGAGAAATATGTCGATGACAAGGACGCGCTGACCGTCCGCGTCTCGCTCGGCCTCAAGCCCGCGTTCGAGAGGACGCTGTTCTGGTCGCCCAAGAAACGCTTCCGGCAGGGCGCGGCGCGGTGGGGCTTTGTCGGCACGTGCGCCGGCCTTCCGACTCAGCGGATCGCCGCCGCTCCGGAGGGCGTGTACGTTTTTGAAGGACGCGGCTTCGACCACCTCCGGCTGTTCGATCACGAGGGCAACTACGTACGGACGGTCTATCCGCCGCCGCCGGACAAGCTCGACAAGATCGTCGGGCTGAAGCGGCACGCGTTTCCCCAGGACGGCAAGAGGCTCCCGCTCAAGCACGACATCCTCCAGTCCACCTTCCTGACGTCTGGCCCGTCGGGGCTGGTCGAGAAGGTCAACTCGATGTTCGGCACCGCGGCCACCGCCCTCGCCGTGCGGAAGCAGCGGGTGGCCCTGGTGCATCGCCGACTCAACCGCCTTGCGTCCGACGGTTCGTCCGGCGGCCTACCGCTCGCTGGCCCGAGCACATGGTACGAGGTCATCCTGCGGCTGGACGGGATCGAGCAGCACCGTTGGCGAGTCAGCCCGACCAGCGCGGCGTTCAGCCCCGACGCCCAGTGGCTCTACTGCACGGGCTACATGTGGCGGCAGGGCCGGCACTCGGTCCGCATCCAGAAGGACTGCTTCCACGGTGTCGTGCGCCTGAACTACGAGACGAACGACCCGGCCGAGGTTTTCGCGGGGAGTATGAAGCTCCACGACAGCGGCACGGCCAACGGCCGCTTCCGAGACGCCACGTCCGTGGCCTGCGACAGCAAAGGACGCGTCTACGTCTCGGACTACGTGAACGACCGCATTCAGGTCTTCTCCCCCGGGGGCGGGCACTTGAAGAACATCCGTGTGTGGAAGCCTGCCCTGATCAGGATCCACCACCGCACGAACGAGATCTACGTCTTCTCGTGGGTTTACGACCACGGCCACACCCTCGGGATCGTGGCGGCCAAAGGCGGCCTGATGGCGAAGGACGGCCCGGAGATCCGGCCCACCCTGACCCGCCTCGGTCCGTTCGAGGACCCCCGGCCGCGCGCCTCCTGGCCGCTCCCGCTGCTGGGCGCCGGCACCCGCTACAGCGCGTACCGGGTCTGGGGCGGGCTCGAGTATCACGCCGAGCTGGACTCGTGGACCGAGCCGCCGACCATCTGGCTCGTCCCCGGGCGGCCTACCACGAAGCAGCGCGGCGACGACCTGCCGTACGTGGGGCACCGGGGAAGGGTCCCGTGGGAACACGCCGGCATCAAGCTGCTCGTTCCGAAGGACGGGAAGCTCATAGTCCGGCGCGACTTCGGCAAGGAGGCGCTCAAGGCCGTGCTCCGACTCGTCCCCCCGATGTTCGCGCGGCAGCGGCTCTACGTGAACCCGAAGACCGGGCTGCTGTACGTCGCCGAAGGACAGACCACGCACTACAAGGCGTTCAAGGACATCCTCGAGATCGACCCGGCCACCGGGAGAATCCGGGAGATCGCGGTGCCGTTCGATGCGGAGGACATGGCCTTCGATACGGACGGGAACCTCTACCTGAGATCGCACGACCTGCTGGTCCGGTACACGATGAACACATGGCGCGAGGTGCCCTTCGATTACGGCGAGCAGCGCGAACGGGCGGGGACGTCGCTGAGCCGGGACACGCGGCGGAGGGACGTCGTCTCCGGCCTGCCCTTCTACAACGCTACGGGCTGGCACAAAGGCGGCGTCTGCGTGAACGTTAAGGGCGACATTATCGTGTCCTGCTACGTCACCAAGGGCGATGTAGTGCCGCCGCTTCCCAAACGGACCGACCAGAAGCAGCTCGGCCTCGGCCTCAAGGCCAAGTACCTCCCGAGGATCTATCCGGGGCGCGTGCGCTTCGGGGAACTGCACATCTGGAACAGACACGGCCAGTTACTCCACGACGACGCGGTGATGGGCCTCGTCAACACGTGCGGCGTGGGCATCGACAGGAATCTAGACGTCTATGCGATGGCCGCCCCGACGAGGGTCCTGGACGGCAACAGGTACTTCAACGGGCTGTCGGGGACACTGATGAAGTTCAAGCCCGGGCGAGGACGCATCGTTTCGCAGAACAGCCATCTGATTCCCGTTCCGGTGAAGCGCGCCCAGGCGCCCCGGCGCCCGCACGACGTGGTGAAGGGCGGCTCCCCCGCCTGGGTCGAGGGCGCCCAATGGATGTACGGCGGCGTGGGCTACTTCGGCCACAATGCCGTTCGCGCGGGCGGGCACTGCGGCTGCTACAACTCGCGCTTCGCGCTCGACTACTTCGGCCGGTCGTTCGCGCCCGAGGTTCGCCGCTTCCGAGTCGCCGTCCTGGACACCAGCGGGAACCTCATCCTGCGCCTCGGCCGGTACGGCAACGCCGACTGCAACGGCCCGCAGAGCAAGATCGCGCTCGGCGGCGATGAGATCGGGCTGATGCACGGCGCCTACGTCGCCACCCACACCGACCGGCGGGTCTTCATCGCCGATCCGGGCAACGCTCGCATCGTCAGCGCAACGCTGGGCTACCACGTGACTGACAAGATCCCGTTGAGGGACATCGCCGACACGGTGAAGGCGCGATAAGATGCCCCATCGCAATCCTGTACATGAGCCCGTCGGGCAGGTCCGGAAACCCGAACGCTCCGCTACACGCCGCCTGCGCCCCGGACACGTGCACCAGGAGATGCTGCGACTCCCCCGGCCGCAGTGGAATCCGCGGCACCGGGTCCATGTCCACGTTGACGGCCTGCGCCACGCCCGCGAAGGCCAGGCAACAAAGAAGCCCTGCAGAAGCTAGAACAGCTCATCGTCTAGACACTCTGAGCAAACGCTCAGACCGTTGGACGTCTCCATGCGGCAGTTGGCGCAGGCGTTCTTGCCGCACCGCGTGCACACAGCGATATTGAACGTGCGTGGGTCCCCTATGTCCTGAACACACCCACAGATCTCACAAGCCACCAAGCCGGCGGACCGCGTTTGCTGGCAGTCCATGTCCACTGACACGTCGGAGGCAGCGTCATCCGCCCCTTCTGCCTCCACCTCGGGTTCAGGCGCGCTCACCAGATTGCCTGGCGGCACCCGGACCCGGTCGTCCAGAACCGCGCGCAACTCTTCAGGATCGTCGAGCAGACGACAGAATCCAGCAGTGTTCAGCCCCAGTCTCCTCGTGCAAGCGTCCCTAATGGTCTCTGGGGCGACTCCCCTTTCTCCGGCGCGCCGGCGGTAGGAACTCACGAAGTCGGAAGAAGAGAAGCAATTCTTGGCGACACCTAGGATATCGTCAAGAGCCTGCGACGTGCTTTGGCTCGTCACAGCGCGATCCGTAGCGCCCGCGCCGGAGGCCATCGGCGTTGATGACGCGTCCAGGCCGGGACGGACCAGTTCTGTCAACTCGGCCTCGCTTCGTTGCCGAAGTCTTTCAGCGAACCGCTCCGCTTCCGCCCCCTTGGGATGGCAGTCTCTG
>CAZDHT010000332.1:0-4889 GCA_964505325.1 uncultured Planctomycetota bacterium
TCCACGGCCGGCGCGAGGTCCTCCTCCTTCTTCACCCGGACCGTCTCGCCTTCGCGGGCGATCCTGGGGCGGGCGATCTTGACGACCCGCGTGGGCGAGCCGCTCAGTCCGATCTTGCCCCGGTCGGCGCCGATGTCGTCCGGCCCGAGCGCCGGGATCTCGGCGTGACGGGCCCGGCGCTTGCCGTTCAGAGTGGGCAGGCGCGGGTCGGCGATCTCCTTGACCACCGTAATCACACAGGGAAGGGGACACGAGATCACTTCGTAGCCGGTCTCGACCAGGCGGCGGACGCGCAGGCGGCCGTCCGCAATGTGCTCGATTCCACTGACGTACGTGACGGGCGGGACGTCCAGGAACGCGGCCATCGCGGGGCCGACCTGGCCGGTGTCGCCATCAGTCGCCCGCTCGCCGCAGATGATCAGGTCGAACTCGCCCATTGTCCGGACGGCCTGCGAGAGCGTGTAGGACGTTGCGAACGTGTCGGAGCCGGCGAAGTCCTTGCTGCTCAGGAGCACCGCCCGGTCGCAGCCCATCGCGATGGCCTCCCGCAGCGCCTCATGCGCGCCGTGGGGCCCCATCGACAGCGCAACGACCTCGCCGCCGCTGGGCTCTGCGATCCGCAGCGCCGTCTCAATCGCATAGAGGTCGAGCGGATTGATGATACTTTCGACGCCCTCGCGCTGGATTGTCCCCGTCTCTTCATCCATCCGGGCCTTCCCGGTTTCGGGGACCTGCTTGACGGGAACGACGATTCGAAGCGGCCCCATAGTGTCCTCCTGAAGTCGCGATTGTACCCGACGGGCATCGCTCCGGCAAATGGATTGGGGGGCGTTACTTCCCCGGCTCGATCTCTGTGGTCACCAGCAGGCCGCCTCGGTCCTGCTCGAACCAGTAGCGGGTGATGCAGTGAAAGCCGGGGACCATCCATGCGACGGGGACCTTCTTCTGTCCGTGCGATTTCTCGGGCAGCGTGGGGAACCGGCCGAGGTCGGTCTCGGGGAGGTAGATGAAGCCCTTGACCTCGTGCATGTCGCCCCATCGCTTCGGGCGATAGACCGGGACCTTCGGCCACACGACCGGCGTCGGCTCCTCCTGCCACGTCTTGCCGTCGAACGTCTTTTGGTAGAGCGTGTAGCGGAATCGCTTCATCCGCTCCTGGCCGGCAGGCACGGTCTTCTTTCGTGGCCGGCGGACGCAGTAGACGCACAGAAGACGGCCCTCGCCCAACGAGCACAGGCTCAGCCCGCGAATCACGTCGCCGGTGTGCACGTCGACCGGCTTCGTCAACTCGGCGTTTACCAGCGCCACGTGCCGAATGCCCTTCTTGCCAAGGTACGACGCGCCGCCGGTGTAGACGATGTCGGTGCGCTCGCCGGTGGCCGTCGCGCTGTAGTGATCGCCGACCCAGGGCTCGGGCAGTCCAATGCGCGGCCCGGCCTGCGGCGCCGCCACGCGCTTCACGTCGACCTTCGGCCACGTCTCAACACTCGTGACGCGCGTGGCCCGACGACCATCGCCCCAGGTCACCGTGATCCCGCCGCCGTCCGCCGCCGCCGAGCATTGATATCGGTTCCAGCCCTTCTTGTCGATGAGGGCAACCGGCTTCCCGAGCGTCCCATCGCTGATCTCGGCGGCCATCAGGCGACCGGGGTTGTCGTCGGCGTAGACGATGACCCACTTGTCGCCCACGCGCACGATCTTGCGGCACTTGGGCGGGTCGGTCCGCGGCTCGATGCGTGTGTCGTCGAACGGCACATCGCGGAACCATTTCTTCTTTGCTTCGTCGATCTTCGTGAAATCGACCAGCGGCTCGGCCGCGACCTTCTTCGCCTCGGCCGCGTCCATCGGCTTTGGATCGAGCCGCAGATAGAGCAGCTCGGGATCGACGAACTTCCACTTGTTGCGGCCGACGTTGTTCGGCACCGGGCGCTCGGTCAGCACAAAGAGCGGCACGTAGCCCCTCGGCCGCCGCCCCAGCGGCAGTGTGTAGTAGTGTTTGATCACCCGGCCGGCCGGCATCTTGAAGACCTCGCCGCGCCGAACGGCTTTGTTGTCGGCGATCTCGTAGAGCACGATGCGGTTGCCGCGTGGCCGCGAGCCCTCCAGCATGGCGGCGAACACCCGTCCGTCATGTTCGAACAGCAGCGCCTGGCCGAAGTATCCGCGCAGGAACACGTCCGGCCCCCACTTCGATCCGTCGAAGCTCTTGTAGATCTGCGCCCGCGTCTGGTAGTCCGTCCCGCTGGCCCAGTGCAGCGCCCCGCCCGCCTCCAGCGTATCCCACGCGTGCCAGCAGGCCGTACGGTACTTGGTATGCGGGAAGAACTCGCGGAGGCCGCGCACGTGAGAGCCGTCGTGGAAGCCCCACGCCGGCGGAGCGCAATCCCAGAACGACCAGAACCACGCGGGCCGGCCGCGGAAGGCGCGGATGAGGACGACGCCGGTGCCGATGTCGCCGCTGTCGGAGCCGACGTACACCGGCTCGGCCCACGTCACCCCGCCGTCATCCGAGTATGTCATCACGGGTTGCGTGCGCGGTTTGGGTTTGCCCCTCTGTCCCGGCGCCTTGGGCAGGAAGACCGGCTGGTAGTTCGCGACCATCCAGACGCGCGGCGAGTGAGGCAGGATGAGGAGCGAGGGGTACTGCGCCGCGCCGTCGCAGAACCGTTTCAGCGGCTGGGTCGGCTTGCCGGACACATCCCACTCGGCGGGACCTATGCGGTTGAGGAGGCGCAGTTCGATGCGCCTTCCACGGTTCTGGTAGGCAAGGACGATGTTATCGTTCGCGTCGAGCGCCACGGCCGGCGTCGCCCCGGGGCCGATCGTGACGGGTGGCTCGAACGTCTTGCCGTCCTTCGTGAGGCGGCAGACCATCTGCCACTTAGCGTCCGTGTGGAAGAAGAGGAGGTGACCCTCTTTGATCACGGCCGTCCGCGTCCAGCGGTCGGACCCGCCCCACCGCATTTCGGGCACTTTGCCCAGGTCGACCTGACGTGTCACCTCGAACGTGACGGGCTTGCGGTCCTCTCGGGCGGCAACGAGGTCACCGGCGACGAAGAACAAGACGGTCAGCGTAAGCGTGGCGGCGACCAGACTCTTCATTCTGCGCTCTCCACCCCTCTACGAAGCAGTGTGGACGAGTCTCGACATCCTGCCTGCCACTTGGCGGGCGAGGGACGCCGGCGTTCCGGCCGTCCGCTGGATCACCAGCGCGTCCGGATGCCCGAGAAGTGCATACGCGCCGCGCGCGTACTTGAAGGACCTCTTCGTCTTGGTTTCGGTGAGGCGCCGGGTCATCTGGCCGACGGGGTCCAGAATCCACACCGGCCTCGGCGCGACGAGCGCCGGCAGGTCGCCCACGTCGTAGTCCAGCAGCGCCCCCGGGACCCAGAAGTGGCCGAACTGGTTGTAGTAGCGGTTGTCGGTGAGGAGCCGATAGGAGGGGAGCGTGCGGATCGCGGCGACCGCTGCGATCCTGGCATCGAAAGCGGCGGCCTTCATCGCCCAGATGCCGCCCCGCCCCTCGCCCGCGATCACGACCGGCCGCTTCCCGAGGTCGGGGCGCTTCTGCACCAGATCAACCGCGCGGATGATGTCCAGCGTTCGCATGGCGGAGCGCGACCGGCCCAGGGCCAGCGCCCGGACCGCCAGCAGGTCGTGGTCCCACCGGGTGCCGTTGAAGTTGCGCCAGTTCCTGGACTTCGGCGGCCAGTTGTCCTCGTTCGTGATCGGGCGGAGAGATGTCTCGCCTGTGTCACGCACGTCTATGGAAAGGACCGGGTGACCCGACCGGGCGAGGCGAACCGGAAGACTCGCAGGCTCGAGCTCGGCGGGCTTGCCCCGCTCGCCGGCGTGAACGACCACCGGCAAGTCCGGGCGACCCTTTTTGGGCAGGAAAAGCAGAGCGGGCACGGGTATCCCCGGCTCGCTTTCGAACACCAGGCTCTCGACCGCGCCGCCCGGCATCTTCTGAACGCGGAGCGTCTCGCTCTTGAGAGGCGTCGACGCGCTCTGAAAACAAATCCGCTTCGCCACCGTGCGGCGGAGCTTGACCAGTTGCCGCTTGAGCTCCGCTTTCGTTCTCGGGACCGCCCGTTTCGGCGCCAGCTTCCGTGCGCGGGCGGAGTTCAACGAGAACATCGTTGCGCCCTTGATGGAGCCCTGCACCTGGCCGCCCCGCGTGCACCAGAGCGACTCTTCCGACACGGTGCGGAACTTCGGCTCTCTCGCGTTGTCCTCCGGGCCGCGCAGCCAACGGTTGAACCACTCGTACGATGCCTCCCGCTTCGGCGTCCGCAGGTCGTGCTTGCCGTCCACCCACACGAGCTCGACGCGCTCCGGGCATCCGCATGCTTCGTAGAACGGCTTCATGATCTTCAGCTTGTCGAGATGACGGGTCTCGCCGGAGGCATCGCCGACGATGATTCGGCAGGGCCGAGGCGCGATGAGCGAATACAGTCGGCGGTCCGGCGGCCGGCGCCCGCGGAGATGGGTGTTCTCCATGCTGCCGCCCGGGTGCGAAGCGGCGCAGGCGGCGACCCGATCGTCCACCGCGGTGATGAGCATGGTCATCGCTCCGCCGCCGGAGTTGCCCATCACGCCGATGCGCGTCGGGTCGACTTCCGGCCGCGCGCACAGATAGTCGAGGCACCGGATGCCGTCCCACGTCCGGTACCCGGCCAGGGTCATGCCGGTGAGGAAGCATGGCTTGCCGGTCCAGTGGTGCTGCGGGACCTCGCGGTGCACTACGTGGCGGCGGGTCTTCGGGTCGTAGCACTCGGAGCGCTCGCCCTGGCCGGTCGGGTCGTAGACCAGCGCCACGTAGCCCTTGCGCGCCAGTCCGATCCCCGCGTCGCGGTACAACCGGTACCCTTTGCCCAGTTTGGCGT
>CAZDHT010000333.1:0-4839 GCA_964505325.1 uncultured Planctomycetota bacterium
CCCGTGGCCGCGGCGAGCATCTTCTTGACGCCGGGGGCGTCGCTGCCCTTGCCGGACGGGTTGATAGAGTAGAACCGGAACAGCGGAAGCGTGCAGTTGGGCTCGCCCTTCTTCTTGGGCACGCTGCTATGGGCGATCAGGTAGGGCAGGTTGCGGAAGTAACCCAGGCGGGCGAAGTAGTCCTGCCCCGTGGCCGTCTTCCAGGCGGCGATGTGGGGAAAAAACTTGGAGTTGGCGCCGTAATGCGTCATCCCCTCGAACCAGCCGCCTCCCTCCAGATACCGGACGAGGTGGATCAGGCTCCCGTACTTCAGCTCCTGCTGCGGGTTCCACCAGACCTTCTTGAACGTCTCGTCGACAATGCGCGCCGCCGCCTTGTCGTCCACGCCGTCGCCATAGAAGGCGAGGCCCATTGTCATTCGGTGACCGCCAAAAGGACAGTGGGGCCCGCTGAGGGTCCCGAAGGGGCAGAAGACCTCCGGACTGCTTTCCGGCCCCCGGCCCCCGTCGAGCGACTCCTGGTTCGTCAGGCGGATCATCTCCTTGACCAGTGCCCGCTTCTGCTCGGCCGTCAGCAGCGGATAGAGCCAATCATACCCGCAGGGAATACCGAGCCGGCAGCCCTGGTAGGTCTCGAAGTCCTCCATGCTCGTGTCCCCGATCAGGGAAATGGTCGCCGCAACGCCCCTCTTGCCGTACTGATCTCGGCTCAAGGAGTATTTGAAGTTGGGAACCAATCCAAGCTGATAGACCGCCGCGCAGGCCAGCGCCGCGGGCTCGCCCTTGCCCTTCTCGGCAAGGGTAATGATGGCCTGGAACAGCTTCGGCGCCGCCTTGGCCTTGGCGATGATGTCCTGGCGGTTGTCGGGCGTGATCAGCAGGCGGGGATGCGCCTTTCGGATCGTGTACTTCTGCGGGATGTTGCCCTTCTCGAAGTCCTTATACGTCCAGAACGGCAGGGGTTGTCCGCGGCCGGTAACCTTCTCCCCGCCCATCGCTTCCCGGCCCGTCAACCCCGCAAGGCCGACGCTCAGCATCATGCCGGCTGCCAGGGCGAGGAATGCTTTCTTTCTCATATCCTGCCACTCCTGCTGTTTGAACGCCGGGACGCGGCCGGCAATCTTCGCGCTGTTTCTTCCAACGCGCAAGACCAATCCTCAGGGAGCGTCACGTTCCTACCCTCTTGGCCACTTCTGCGGCCAGGCTGAAAAGTGTCTCCGTGCGCTCCTCCAAACCCGTCACGTAGAACGGCCATCCCTGGATGAACGAAAAGGTGTGACGGACCTGCAAGTTGAGCGCCACCCGGATGCGCTTGTCGAGATACTCCTGGCACCGACGCGCCAGCTCTTCGCCCAGCTTCGCTTTCTTGTTCTCATCCAGCAGCGCCTTCTCGATGAACACCCTGGCTTCGATCTCCTGGATGTTCTCTCGCATCGCCTCCGAGCGAATCGAGGGAATCGCCCCGTTCTTTCCCGGCCTCAGCAGGGCCGGGGTGCCGCGGGCAAAGCTCAGGTGCCCCCATTCCGTTTCCGGGTACCGGCCGATGATCGTCAGGCCGCCGAACTGGGAGCGGCGCTTGTCCAGGACCCGCCAGAAGTCGACCCCCAGCCGCGAAAGCCCCCTCACGCCCACGGCCTTCCGCCAGACGCGTTCGGCCGTGGCGCTGGCCGTTATCCACAGCTCCGGCAGCGTGCGAAACCGGGCGATCTGGGAGACGGTCCTCGTCGAATCCCGGGGGCCGTAGGTCAGCCAGTACGGGTTCTTCCAGCCGTGCCCACGCGCGATGGCCGGGTCTCTCGGCTCGCACCGGATGCCCCAGAAGGCCGAGCACATGCCCAGCTTCTTGCCCTTCCACTCCTCGCAGTAGGTGTGCGACTGCAGCGCCCACAGGGTCTTGGGCGCCGCGGCGCTGATGTCGTCCATCGCCTTTCGGGTCGCCCGGTGGTCTCCGAGCAGGCCGTACATCATCTTGTCATCCAGGCCCCGCTTCTTCAGAGCCGCCTTCATCGCCAGGGTCAGCTTCCCCCAGAACTTCCAGGACGCCGGCGTCCCCCACACGGGGCCCTTCTCTTCGGTCAGTTTGCCGGTCTTCTTGTCCAGCACGGAGATGAATATCTCCCGGTCGTGCGTTATGCCGACCGCGCCGTACTCTCCCTCGGACGAAGGGGGCGCCCACACGTACAGAACCACCGCCTTGACCGCCTGGTGCTTGAGGGCGACGTCCAGGTACCTCTCCGCGATGCTGACGTCCGGAGTCAAGTTGCCTTTCTCGTCCCGCACCCAGCGGACCATCGCGTGCTGGTTGCCCAACTGGGTCTGGCGAATGCACGTGATGTAGAGCGTCTTGCCCGCGAATCGCTCCATCTCGGTGAACGACTTCTCGATCAGCTCCCAGTGCTTGTCGGACCAGAAGGGCACCTTGTACTTCATGGCGAGGGTGTCGGGCGACTGGAAGTAATCCATGTCCATGATGAAGTCCTTCGGCGCCGGCAGGACCCAATCCATCACCTTCAACTCGATCTGTGTCTGTATGGGCTCGGCGCCATCGGCGGTGATCTTGACGGTGGCCTTGTAGTCCCCGCTCTTGGCGTCCTTGGGGACCGTGACCCTGAACCAGACCGGCTGAACCGCCCCGGCTCCGTCCTTGTAGACCGGCACCTCGGCCGGAGGCTGCTCTTCCAGACCGTCGAACCAGGGTCCCTTCACGCTCATCATCCAGCCCTGTCTGATCCACCCGTCCGGCAGGCCGTAGTGAACGTTGACGGCCTGCGCCGGGACCGTTCCGGGGCCTTCCAGGTCGCTCACCTGCACCTTCAGGCCTTTGATGGGATTGGCGCACCCCAGCACCAAGTGACCGGAAAAGACGCCGTTGCGGCATCCCACGATCCGAACCGGCCGCAACCGCTCGGCGGGCGCGTGCTTGTAGAACGAGGTGAAAACCCGCCGCGCGACGGAATAGTTCCACGCCCTCAACCGCCCGGCGTCCTTGCCCGCCGCCACGGACGCCACCGCTGCCCCGCGTGGCGCGATCAGCTCGACTGAATGCAGTGCGAGCCGGGGATACGTCTCCGTGGGGAGAGGGTAAGGCTTTATTCTCGTCGCGTACAACTCCCACCGGGCGGGCGGGCGGTGGATCGAGATCGCCAGGACGTTCTGCCCCTTCTTCAACCTGTCGGCGGGAACCTTGAAACCGGTCATCTTTCGCACCCGCCTGGGCGCCGACGCGTCCAGCTTCACCTTCCTCAGGTAGCTGCGGTAGTCTCCCCCCTTCATCCCATGCCCATCCGAACGCATCCACACGGCCTTGTCGTAGGGAACCGCGCACGTATACGGCCCGACCTTCCCCGCGGGCATGTCGGACCGGGTGATCTCCTCCCCGTTCAGATAGACCACAATGCCGCCCTTGTATACAGCCGACAGCGTCAATCCCTCGGCCTTGGCCGGATCGGTCACCTCGAATTTGCCGCGCAACAAGAGCAGCTTCCATCCGACTCCCCTCGCCGCGTCGGATCTTTGGGTCCTCGTCCCCCCGCTCAGCAGAGGCCCCTGGCCATAGGCCCACCGGCTGTCGTCGAAGTCCGGCTTCATCCAGCCTGCTGGTGTCTTGGCCGGCTCGCGAAGGACCGGCACCCGCTCCACATCGAACACCTCGGCGGTCGGGCCCTTCTTCCAGCGCGTCGCACGGGAGCCCTCGAATTTCAGAACAACGTGGCCCACTTTCCCCGATCTCAGCAGTACTTCTTCCGTCTCCCACAGGAGCCGCATCCGCCACATGCTGTCGGTGTCCAGGATGGACGTGGCGGCAGGCGGTGCGGCCTCTTCAGCCGCCCAGCCGGCACCCGCTAGCCCGACGCCCAGGATCAGGCCGGCCGCAAACAGGAGAACCGTCATCCTCATGTTCCACCTCCCGTGGAGTTGTTGGTCGGGGGCCTCGTCTAAGCCGTACATGGTTTCCCTTGAAGACGCATGTCGCATCGGCCGGACGTCGAGGGCATTGCCACTCCTGATGCCCCAAACTCGCCGAATTCTATACTCTCGCCCCCTTTCCGTCAAGCGCTCCACGACCTGAGCCAGGGCCTTTCAGTCTTCCACAACGCATGCCGATACATCGGGAAGTAGGGGAGCAGGAGGGCTGTGTATGTCGGCGAGGTGTTGGTTGTGGGAGATGTTCCGTAGGGTTCCGGACCCGCGTGGTAGACGGGGCAGGCGGTATGAACTGCAGGCGTTGTTGACGTTGTCATCGGTGGCGATGTTGTCTGGAGCGCGGAGTCTGTTTGCCATTGCACAGTTCGGAAGGGACTATGGGCTGGAGTTAGCCCAAGTTCCGCAGTTGAAGGATTTTTTGGTTTTTTTTGAGGGGCTTGGCGGCGGATTCAGAGGGGAGAGCGCCTCTGGCGGCTTTGCAGTTCTGAATGAGTCCCGAATGGCCATGTAGTGAAGACCTGCCCGGTTGTTTTCGCAAGAACGGGCGCGGTAACATGTGGGTATGTTCATTCGCCCGTGTTACCGAAGAAAGAACGGGAAGCGTCACGCGTATTGGGCGCTGGTCGAGTCGTACCGAACGCAGCGCGGCCCGCGTCAGCGCGTGGTGGCGTATCTGGGCGAGTTGGACGAGGCGGGGCGCCTGGGGGTTCGGCAGGCGGCGGCGGAGGGGGCGGACGGTCGGCAACGTCGGTTGTTCGGCGACGTGGAGCCGGAGTGGGTCGAGGTGGATGCGTCGCGGGTCCGCGTGGAGAACTGCCGCTCGTTCGGCGGGCCGTGGCTGGCGCTGGAGTTGATGCGGGAGTTGGGTCTCGATGTTTTCCTGCGAAGCGCGATTCGCTCGGGCCGCGAGGAGGT
>CAZDHT010000334.1:0-4795 GCA_964505325.1 uncultured Planctomycetota bacterium
CGCCAGCCGGGCGCTGAGCACGCTCCGCCAATTGCCCCCCAGGCGCCCGGTCACCGCGGCGATCAGGTTCCGGTCGTGTTTCAGATGCAGCTTCGCAAGCTGTCTTACCGGATCGCGCGGTGCGCCGAGCAGGCAGGCCCGGCGCCCGGGAAGCGGCGCCACGGCGCCGTCACGGAAGATGGCCGCGCCCGCGGGCACGAAACCCCACTTGGCCGGGTTGGCGTCGATGTCGAAGAAGCCCTTGAAGTGCTCCCTGTCCCAATCATCCGTCCCGTGGTTGTAGGCGAACAGCCAGATGCCATCCCAATCCTGCGCCGCGCCGAACGACGCAACCATCGGCACGCACTCGGCCTGGTAGTCGCTTGGCGCGGGGTGGTTGTACTCGGTCACGGTGAACGGTTTGCCGGCGAGGCGCTCGGCGGCGAGGCGGAACAGCGTCGCCTGCTCGGGGTGGTCGGCCATCGCGGCCTGCTCGACGGTCCAGTTGCCCATGTCCCACGGGCGGCCGGGGAATCGCGGGTGGTGCCAGTAGGCGTGGCCGTCGATGAAGTCCATCCCGCTCTGGGCGTACAGGCCGAGCGGCCCGAAGACGATGGTCCCCGTCACTAGCGCCTTACAGCCGAGGTCGTTCTTGACGAACCGGTACATCCCATCGAAGTAGTCCTTTTCGGTGTCGGCCAGGAAGTGCATGCGGTCGAGTTCGCGGGCGGCCGTCTCGCTGTCTCGGAACAGTGCGACGGTGCCGGGCTCCAGTGACTCGTCCTTGGCCAGTCCGATCATCCCGCCGGGGCGGAACTGCACGTCGGCCACTTGAACGGCCACGGTACTGCCGCCGAGGTTGAAGCAGAGCTGGGCGTTCTCGTCCCCGCCCTTTGCCGGGAACCCGATTCTGAACTCCTGCCATGTGTTGTTGAGCTGAATCCGCCGCCACAGTCCCAGGCCCTTCCACGGCTCGTGCGCCTGCTGAAGGCCCAGGCTCATCGAACGGGCCCTGTCGGCGCGGGCGCGGAACGAGAGCGTGTAGTACTGCCCGGCCTTAATCGGCACCCGGTTCTGAAGGAGCTGAATATGCCATTCGACCTCGTCCGTCTTGCCGATCTCGACGCGGATGGCATCTGGGCTCTTCGGCAGATGAGCCCACTTCACTTCGCAGCCCGCGTGCCCGTGAAGCCGCCACCCTCTCTCGTCCGGCTTCAGCGCCGCCTTGCCGGCCTTCCGGAACGTGCCGTCGATGAGCATGTCCTCGCCGAGCGGCACGGCTCCCTTGCCCCACGCCGCGCGGAGCTTCGCCGTCGTGCCGTAGCGCCGCTCGAGCCAGACAACGTACTTGCCCTCGAGTATCTTCGCGTAGTATTCCGGCAGCGACCGCAGGGTCTGGTCGGCGCCCCACATGAACAGGCTGTCCTC
Organism: uncultured Planctomycetota bacterium; assembly: GCA_964505325.1. GTDB lineage: Bacteria > Planctomycetota > PUPC01 > PUPC01 > PUPC01 > CAZDHT01. Next base: position 1,408 of record CAZDHT010000334.1, read on the forward strand.
GTTGGTGATCTCAACGAAAGCCACCGCGGGGTCGTCGGCGTAGCGGACTTTGCGGTACGTGTTGACGTGGGTGAGCAGATCGCGGGCGTATCGCTTCTGGGCGTCGACCAGCTTCGGCGTGAAGATGTCGGTCATCTTGTCGAATTCCCTGGCCGTGGGCAGGCCGAGCACCCGGCTGTGCGCGCGCGACACGTGCAGGTTGATGTTGGCATAGACGCCACGACGGGCGAGCCGGTCGATCAGATAATCCAGGCGGTCGAGCGCCGTGGCGGACAACCGGGTCGGGTCACGACGGTCCCAGATGCCGCGCGGAAACGCGCCGTGGTCCATGTGATGGAATCGGACACTGTTGACCCCCGCCGCGGCCAAACGTTCGGCGACGCGCTCGGCGTCGGCATGCGCGGGGAAGCACGCGCCGAAGCAGAGGTTTACGCCCCAGATGCGGATCCGTTCCCGGCCGCGATAGAAATGTCCCCCGCGCACCACCACCCACTGGCCGTTCACGGTGATCGGCGCGGACGAGAACCGGATGAGCGAGTCGGCCACCGGGCGCGTCGGGATCGCGAACGGGACCAGCTCGCTTCCGGCCGCCGCGCCACAGACACCCGCCGCCAGAGCAACCATGAGCAGCCTGCCTCTGATCATGACCGATCCCCGCACGGACCCGAAGTGCACGACGCAAACCGACGTCCCGCTACTCGCCCGCCTTCTTCGCCGCCAGCTCCGACAGATAGTACCACGCGTAGGGCGTGCTGCGGAAGCTCTGGCCGAAGCTCTTCGGACGGTTGGTGGCGCCCGTCCAGCCCAGCAGTTTCACGGCGGCGTCGCGGTACTTCGCATCGCCGGTGTGCCGCCACAGGAACGCCATCGACATCGCGGAGTTGCCGGTCGCCTGCTTGAGCTTGTCCGCGCTGATGAGCCAGTCGTTCATCACCTTCATCACCCGAATCGCGTCGGCGTCCTGCGTGAGCCACCAGTAGCGGAGGAGCCCCTCGGTGGCGTGGCCGTACATGAACTGGCCCTTGCTGTGCCCGAACGAGCTGCCGCCGCTCTTGATCCGTTTGACCCCGGCGGCGACGGTGCTCTTCATCATCTTCATCACGGCGGCGTCACCGCCCGTCAGGCGGTAGCCCTCGGTCAGCGTCCACAGCTTGGCGCCGGCCCCGCGGCACTGGCGCCAGCTCCCCTCGCGGTTGAGGGTCGCGTTGTTGAGCGCCAGCATGAAGTCGTCGCGGGCGCGCAAGTCACCCAGGAGGAGATAGCGGGTGAGGATGCTCTGTGCCTTGTGGTGGTTGAACTCGACCGAGACGTATGGCTTTCGGTTCATGCCGACGTGATTGTCGGGCGGCGAATAGCGGCACGCCCCGCGCAGGTGCTTCTTGGGATGCCACTTGCACATGAACACGTCGGCCAGGTGCAGCCCATGCCGGTCGCAGATGTCGAGGTAGTCGAGCTCGCCGGTCCGCGCGAACTGAAGCAGCGCGGCCCACGGATAGTCGTAGTAGTTCGACGCCCATTGAATGTCCCACGGGGTCTGGCCCCGATTCGAGGCCCAATGGAACACGTCGCCCCAGGCGTTGTATCCGTAGCTGTCGACGGTCGCGCCGCCGTAGGTGTGGCCGTCGATCTTCCTGGCGATCAACTGGATCGACCTCTTCAGGTTCGCGTCGTACTTCTTGGCCACGGCGGCAACATCCGCCGGGTACAGCGACGGGTCGGCGTCGGCAATCGGCCCGAAGGCCTGGCTCGTGCGGCAGTAGTACTTCGGCGTGCACACCGCGCGGAGCGGCATCTGGCGGCCGGCAAAGAAGCTCAACAGCGCCGGTGCGGAGGAAAAGGCCGGCGTGGGGTCGTGGAACATCAATGTGAGGTAGTGGGTGCGGCCCTGACCCATGTAGACGTCCAGCGGCTGCTCGGCCTCGCGGGGGTACAGGCCCGCCCGGAGCGTGCCGGCCGACGCCTCCATCGCCTTGGGAAACATCTGCCAGAACCAGCGAACGCCGATGGCCAGGCTCTTCTTGCCCGACCGCAACCCCACCCAGCCGACGGTCAGGGGCTTCGTGCTCTTGCCCTTGGCCGTGCCCGCCTGCTTGCCGTCCACCATGAGTTCGTTCAGATCGGAACTCCGCGCGATGACCTTGACCCGCTTGCCAACGTGGCATCCGTTCTGGCCGCCGACCTCGGCGGTCCCATCAGCGATCGTGGTGGGCAGCACGAGGGACAGGTCCTGCAACGTCACGTGGTCGGCGGGCCGGGCGCCCTGGGCGTTGGTGTAGGCGAAATCCACGCGGACCTCGGGCGAGCCCTGGTAGACGTGGAGGTAGCAGACGTAGGTGAACGGCGCGTCGTCGCCGTTCGCCAGCCGGCCGCTGATCTTGATCACGGCGCCTTCGGTGCCCTTCTCCTCGACCGCGACGGTCGAGGTGGCGTCGGGCCGATAGGGCTTGCCGCCGATGGTCGCGACGAACCCGCCGTCATGATGCGCGATGACCTGCGTCTCCGGGCCGAACTTGCCCGCCGGGTCATACCACGCGGCGTCGATCAGGTTGAGGCCGATGCCCCTCACCGCCAGCTTGAGCACACCGTTCTCGACGATCACGCCGTCCTTGCTGTCGGACACTTTCATCTTGCCCGCCGTCTGTGCCGTCCGGCCCTTGATGAGCTTTACTTTGACCTCGCCCTTCGCGGGCACGCTCGCCTGGAAGATAGCGTGCACCCAGCGCAGCGACTTGTCCTCCAGCCAGCGGGCGACCGGCTTGAACTGGACCGGGACAGGCTTGCCGGCGGCGTCCACCAGCGCCAGCTCGCCCGCGTCCTTCGCCACGCCCTTCGCCAGCGGGATGCCCATCCGGATCGGCTCGTCCTTTCGGGCCACCCCCGCTTGCTCCTTGATCGTCAGCACCGTGATCTCTTCCGAGAACGCGGTGTGCGAAGCGAACAAAACGCAGAACAGCAACAGCCCGCAGGTAAGGCGGATCGACATGGCGAGTTCCTCCTGAGATGGCGGCGTGGCCGAACGGCCGGGAGGGCCACGAGCTTCGGTCTCCCCTCAGCATAGTCGCCCCGTCCATCCGCCGCAAGCAGATTCCGCTGGGCCGGGACCCGAAACAACGGACGGCCGGAGAGCTGGGAAAACCGGAGCTGGGAAAACCGGGACTGGCACCAGCGGCCTTCGACCCGTCGAGAGCCTCTGGGCCGAACGACAGGCTCAGGCCGCCGTGAGCTTGTCGAACGGCGGAGCGACCTGTCCGCCGAAGCCGGCACGGCGAAGGCGGGAGCGGAGACGTGCCGGTCCCGTTTTCCAGCAACCCCACCGGCTTGCTCGACCTGGCCGAATGGGGTAGACTGTGGACGGGCGAACAGTGGGCGGCGGAACTGATGCAGAAAG
>CAZDHT010000335.1:0-4793 GCA_964505325.1 uncultured Planctomycetota bacterium
GGTCGCGTCCGAGCCACGTGACGGGGTCGTTCAAACTCGCACAGTACATGGCCGTCCCGTCCGGCTCGAACACGGCCCCCATTCCTTTGAGCGCGCGCGGCAGCTTGCTGGTCGCCTGGAACGCGAGGGCGCCGGTCTCGGGGTCGCGCTTGTAGATGCCCATCGGGGCATCCTTCTTCTGGTACCCCCATTGGTTGACGTAGACATGCTGCCCGTCGGGCGAGATGGCGAGGCCGGGCCAGGCGTAGCCCTTTGCCGGGTTCTTGCCGGTCTCCGCCAAGCCGATGGACCCTTTGTAGGCGAGCGAGCCGTCCGGCTTCCGCTCGACCCAGCCGATCGCGTGCTCTGCGCCTGAGATGTTGTACAGGTGCCTCCCGTCCGCGGACATCTGCAGCACCGTGTCAACGGGCTTCGTGGACGGGCCGAGGCCCTTGCCCGTGACCTCCCCGCCTTTGGCTGGTTTCCCGTCGTTGTCGAGGTGGTACCAGAGGATCTTCGATGTGCCGGATTTCGTCCGCACGTTCGTTTTGAGGTACAGGGTTCTCTCGTCCGGTGCCACGATCAGCGCTATGGACTTGGGGCAATCGATCCTGCCTTTCTCGACGGGCCTCCCGGTCCTGGGCTCGACCTCGTGCCACACCAACGTCGCCGGGGCGTTTCTCTTCCCGGCCGCTGCGACGTGGTACATTCTGCCGCCGGCGAACGCGATGGGGCTTCGCGCGGCCGCGGCCTGCCAGGCCAGCTCACCGGCGTAAATCAGCCTGCCCGATGACGGCGTCCGCTTGAAATAATTGAGCGCCGCCGGGGAGCTGACATAGAGGAAGCCGCCGTGAACCGCAAGCGAGCCCACCCGGTCCATCTTCATCAGGCCGTCGTTGCCGTTCTTGACCCTCTGGATGACTTTCAGCCGGACCTTGAGCTGGGCCGCGGTCGCGGGCGGCACGAGGAGGCCAAGCAGGACGGCCGTGGCTATGCCGTATCGAGTCATGATCGAAGACTCCGCCTGAAGGGGAATCCGCCTCTCGGCCGGGCGCGGCAATCGGTCTCGCGCACGCCCTTTTTACCCCCGCACGGGGCCTGCGTCAAGTAGTCGGCGACGACCCGTATCGCTACCACCGGCGGTGAGGCGCCTCAAAGCCGCGTCAGCACCACGATGCAAATCGCGAAGAACAGCCCGAGGACCTGCCGCTTCGTCACGCGCTCCCGCCACAACAGCCACGAGACAATCACGGAGCCGGCGATCACGAGGCTGCCGCTGACCGGGTAGAAGATCACCGCGGGAATCGCCCACAGCCCCAGCAGGACGAAGCGCGTTGCGGCGACGTTGACCGCGCCCAGGAACGTGCCGAGCCCAACGGTCCGCCGCGAGCAGCGGGTGCGGTGCCAGGACGCATACGCCACGGACGTGATCGCCGCCGCCACGAACAGCGCCGCCTGGTACAGCTCCCGCCCGGACTCGGGCGCATACTCTCGGACCGCCCGGTGCAGGATGCCCGTCACGCCGGGCGCCACGAACGCCAGCACGAGCAGGATGTCGCCACGCAGGGTGATTCGGCGATGCAGTCCGTTTACCGGCCGCATCAGCACCACCGCGGCCGGCAGCAGGCCGACCGCGACCCACCGCGCCGGCGTCATCGCCTCGCCCCAGCACACGTTCGACGCGACCACCGGCAGCACGACCCCCATGCCCATGAGCGCCACCGTGATTCCGACCCCGGCGCGGCGGTAGCACGCCAGCATGATCAAGAGAGTGAGGGAGAAGAGCACGCCCGTAGTGGCCCCCAGCCCGGCGGCGATGGCGCGCTCGGACGGGGCGGTTGGGCCGGACACCACGAAGATCGCCACGGACAGGACCGCCGCCACGACGTAATTGACCGCCGACACCGCCAGCACACCCTCCCCGCGAAGCTGCGCGTACCGCAGTGTCTGGCTGAAGGCCAGCATGAACAGAACGTACAGGAGGAGGTAATGCACGGCGTGGCGGCTCCGTCGTTGACTGAGTCGCGGATGAGGGGGCCCTATTTCTTCGCGGCTGACGCTTTCGGAACGTTGGGCACCTTCCCGTAGAGCACGTGAATGCGGGTCTCGTTGCCCCTGGTGAATACTCCGCCTGTGTAGAGGATGTCCATCGATCCGTCGGCGTTCAGATCGCAGACCGGCGGATGTCCCACCGCGCGCCGCGTGACGATCGGCCAGCCTTCCTGGTCCAGCACGGCGACGGGATCGTGGAACAGCGCCTTCACGTCCGGGGCGTCTCCCGCCGCTCCTTCTGCGGTGCCGCTGGTGTCCGCGCCGTCAAGCAGCGCGGCAAGGAGCAAAGGGAGTAACACCCGGCGGACGAGCTTTATTGCTTCGCCCCTTCCTTTTTTTCCCCGGCCTTCTTTCGGATCTCCAGGATTTCATCCCACAGCGGCTTCCGGCGGCGCTGCCAGTATGGCTTGCCATCGCGGAGCTTGATCTTCAACGGGCTGACCGCCGCGCCTTGGTAGAGCCGCGCCTTGCCCGATACCACCGTGACCGGCTTCTTCATGTCCACAATCTTGTCGCCCAGGTACAGGTCCAGCGCCGCGATCTCCTCGGTGGCTTCCACCTCGATGATGTTGTCTTCCTTGACCTTGACCTTGAAAACCGCCTTCATCCCTCCCGCGTCTTTGACCAGGGTGGCATCCACCCAGAACGCCCGGGAGTAGCGCTTGTGACTGACCAGGTGCACGATCTCCTTCGGGTACGGGTCGAGCTTGTACCGTTCGAAGAAATCGGTGAACGCCTTGATGTCCTTGCGGTAGATGGGATTCGGGCTGTGTCCGCCGGGGTAGGTCTGGTACTCGACGGTGCAGCCGGCCTTCTTCATGTACTCGAAGACCTTTTTCCCCGTGTTGCGAAAGCTGTCGTGGTCGCCGTGCAGAAGCAGGGTCGGCGTGTGGACGAGGTACTTGACGTTGAACACCTTCGGCTCGCGGCGGAGGTCGTTGCAGACGGGCGCGATCGCGGCGAACCAGTGCGGATGCTGCCACGCCTGCGTCAGGATCTCGTGTCCCCCGCGCGAGAACGAAGTGGCGTAGATGCGGAACGGGTCGATGTTGTACCGTTTCGCACACTTGAGCAACTCATCCCGGATCTTTGTCGAGGTCTCGACGCCCACGCCGCCCGCGTGAATCAGGAAGTATCCCGCGGCGCTGGTCAGCTCCTTCGACGGGCCGTCCTGAGTACACACGATGACCGGCCAGGACTTGGCCGGGGTGTAGTCCTTCGGGATGCCCAGAAGGCCGGCTTCGCCCCGACACGCACAGACCAGAACGAAACACGTTACGATCGTGATGGTCTTCAACATCAGGTCTCCTTTCTTCTGAAAACGCGGCCGAAATTCCATTAACAGTCCAGCCAGACGATACCATATAATTCGCCCGAGTAAAGGCCCAACTCGGGCTTATTATTGCCCCGAGTCGGGCAAAAACGCGGCACGACCCTTTGCACCTGGGAAACCGACGAATGTGCATGCAACCTGAGGGACCTCCTGCTCCGTTCAGTGGCCACTCCGATGGCTTTTGCGACGCCGCGCATGGCGTGATCGCGAAGGGGCATCTCGTGGCGCGCGGCACGATGGCCCACGCTCTGACGCTGCTCTCGCATCCTGACGCGACCGGCGAGATGCGGCGGCGGGGGCTCGCGTGCCTGCGAACCGTTATTGATGCGCAGGTCCGCGAGGACGTTCCAGACGATCCGCGCGGCCGGCGCGGCACCTGGTTCTGGCGCGGCGCGGGGGAGACCGGCGAGCGCCCGGACCTGAACTTCGCCGACTTCATCGGCACCGACATCCTGCGACTGCTGCGGCACGACGCCGTGCCCGACCACACCGACTGGCCGGATGGGCTTCACGAAGACTTGCTCGCCTGTCTCCGCCGCGCGGTCGAGTGCTCCATCCGCCGCCACGTCCGCGTCAGTTACACGAACCCCACCGCGATGTCCATCGAGATGACCGCCCTCGCCGGCGACATGCTCGGCGTGCCGGAGTACGTCGAGGACGCGCGGGCGCGGCTCGACGAATGGATCGCGTTCACCGACCGCGCCGGCACGTTCGAGGAATTCAACTCCAACACGTACGGCGGCGTCACCCTGCCCCACGTCGCCACATTGGTCGAATACGCCAAGGACGCGGACATCCGCGAGAAGGCGCTCTATATGGAGCGGAAGTACGTCGACCACGTGCTCGACTTTTACCATCCGCCCACGGGGGAGATGTGCATGCCGAGGTCGCGCACGTACCACGACCACTTCGCCGGGACGGGGCTGCACGGGTATCTATGCCGCGCCGTGGCGCTCCGACGGCCGGGCGCAGCCTTCGATCCGGCCCGGGCGCCGAACGGCGCGCATGTGCCCGTCCATTGTCACGCGACGGCGGGACAGATCGATCAATTGCTCGCGCCGCTTGAGAAGCCGCGCGAGGTCCGCCGCTTCGCGGAGTGGATCGGCCAGGACCACGTCGGCCCGCTGGACCAGGTCCCGACGGTCGGCGGCGACGGCACGCGGCGGCGCGAGCTGGCCGCGTATCTGCATCCCGCGTTCTGCATGGGCTCGGTCAACGAGATTGACTCGTGGAGCCAGCGCCGGGCGCTCGGCGGCTACGTTCGCACGGAGGATGGATCGGCGATGGTCAGTTGGCGGCCGGAGATCGAAGTCGCCGGCTGCGAGACGGGCGAGCAGGTGAAGCTCTGGCCGGCGCAGATGCACTTCAACCTCTGCACCGGGCAGGTCGGCTCGACCAATGCCCCGCCAGAACAGGACGTCTCCCACAA
>CAZDHT010000336.1:0-4780 GCA_964505325.1 uncultured Planctomycetota bacterium
AACCCTTATCCCGTTCGGGCAAGAGCGCTCTGGCTCCTTGCCCCTTCCGTATTTGTGGCAAAGATGAGCTCGTGGAGGCCGTCTACAGGAGAACCCAGAAGCAGCCTTTTCCATTTCAAACATGGACCTCAATAGAAGTTGTGACATCTTGCGGAATACGGAGTTGTGAGTCCGCCCCGAATCAGGAGCGGCGGCCGGCTCTGGGCGAGGCCCTGCCGGGAGCGGCCGTGCAGGTAAGGCGAACGTCGCGCTCCCGGGGTTGACTCCCGGCGCCGGCCCGCATATACTCCGCGCGCGTCGTCCGGCCGCAGACCGCCTGTCCTGCCTTCGAGGGGTCCACAGATGAGCGAGAACCAGCCCCAGCCCAACATCATTCTTGTCTTCAGCGACCAGCAGCGGTGGGACACTGTCGGCGCGTACGGCGGCCCGCTCGGCGTGACGCCTAACCTCGACCGCATGGCCGCCGAGGGCGTGCTGTTCCAGAACGCCTTCACCTGCCAGCCGGTCTGCGGGCCGGCACGGGCCGTGCTGCAAAGCGGCAAGTACGCCACCGAGGTCGGCTGCTTCACCAACCACCGCCGCCTGCCGCCGGAGGAGGCCCGGCTCGCGCCCGGCCTGGCAGCGGCCGGCTACGAAGTCGGCTACCTCGGCAAGTGGCATCTGGCGTCTTGCGGGGACGACGAGGCGGACAACTTCCGCGAACGCGCCGTGCCGCCACACCTGCGCGGCGGATACAAGGACTACTGGCTCGCCTCTGACGTGCTCGAGTTCACCTCGCACAGCTACGACGGGCATATGTACGACGCGGACGGCAACCGGCGCGAGTTCCCCACCGGCCGCTACCGCGTCGACGCGCAAACCGACTGGGCCGTCGAGTACCTCCGCACCCGCTCCGGCGAGAAGCCCTTCTTCTTGTTCCTCTCATACATCGAGCCGCATCACCAGAACGACCACGGGCACTTCGAAGGCCCGCACGGGTCGAAGGAACGCTTCAAGGACTTCACGGTACCCGGCGACTTGGACGACCTGAAGGGCGACTGGCGCGAGGAGCTGCCCGACTACCTCGGCTGCTGTAGCGCGCTTGATGCCGCGGTAGGCCGCATCCGCGACGAGTTGGAAGCGCTCGGCCTCGCCGATAACACGCTGCTCATCTATACCAGCGACCATGGCTGCCACTTCCGCACGCGCAACCGCGAGTACAAACGGTCGTGCCACGACGGCTGCCTCCGCATCCCGATGATCGCCTGGGGGCCGGGCTTCCGCGGCGGGAACGTGATCGACGAGTTGGTCAGCCTGATCGATATTCCGCCGACGCTGCTGATCTCGGGCCGGGCGGGGGTGCCGGACGTGATGCGGGGCCGGCCGTTGCAGGAGCTCGCGGAAGGCACGCCGGCGGACTGGCGGCGCGAGGTCTTCGCTCAGATCAGCGAGAGCCAAGTCGGGCGCTGCATACGGACGAAGAAGTGGAAGTACTCGGTGACGGCTCCGGACAAACGGGGCGGAACCGATCCCGACAGCGACGTCTATGTCGAGGATTTCCTGTACGACCTGGACGCCGATCCGCACGAGCAGAATAACCTGGTACGCGACCCCGCCTACGCGAAGGTCCGAGAGGAACTGCGCGGCATACTCAGGCGTCGTATGGCCCACGCCGCCGAGGAGCCCCCTCGGATCACACCGGCGCCGTAGGGCGCCGGCTCACCTCACCTCCGCTCGGACTTGGTTCGAGATGGCGCTGCGGCGGTTGGCGGCGTCCCAAGCGCGGATCGCCAAGAAGCGCCTGCCTTCACCGGGGGCCTCGGCGGGCGCGCGGTCGTCGGCTACGTGTGTGTTGCCAGTGCATCCGTTCTCAACCACACGAACGTCGACGCGCAGGACCTCGCTGTCGCGCAGTGCAGCAAAGCGGAGAGTACCTGGTCCGGTGAAGCGGGGGACCGTCAGCAGTTCGGGGTACTGCGCGCACTCGGCTGTCTCGACGACCACAAGCGGACATCCTCCGCGCTCCGCGTAGTAGGCCAGATAGCGGCCGTCGGGGCTGTGTGTGATTGCAGCGATGCGGCCGTAGCGCGTCCCCGCCACACCGTTGCAGACGGCCCTGCCGCCGGTTTCGATGGGCGCCGGCTCTGACTGGCCGCTCGTGCGGTACACCAGCCGACGGCTGTCCGGGCTGAAGTGCAGCGCCATAACGCCGCGGTACTCCTCGCCCTTGACGCCGTCGAGGACGACGAACCAGCGGCTTCGGTGCCTGGAGCTCGTCCGGCGGCCGGTGCTCCCCAGCTCTGCGGCATAGGCGAGGTGCCGGCCGTCCGCACTGAAGGCGATCTCGCCGACCGCCGTGTAGTCCGGGCTCTCGACGCCGTCCGCCACGACGAGCCAGGCGCCGTCCTTCTCGTTCCCGCGCCGCGCCGCGTAGGCATAGCGCCGCCCGTTGGGGGAGAGCACGGCCTGGGAGTACGCACCGTGCCCCACCCAGTCATAGGGTTTGCCTTCGACACCGTTCACGACCATGCGGCACTTCCCGTCGCGTTCGATGCGGCGGGACGTCCCTTTGCGGCTCGTACGCTTAACGGGGGCCCATGCCTTCTCGTCCGGCGTCGTGGTTTCGTTGCCGTCATAGATGGGCACCGGGAACCGCTCGCCGGGCCGCATTACCCGCATCACGAAATGACGGCTGTTGGGGCTGAAGACCTCGAGGTCGTGCTGACGGAATCGTTCCCACAGGATGTTGTCGTAACCCTGGGTCTCGACACCGTCGATCACCAGCATCCACTTGCGGCCGCGGCGGGCCTTGTAGGCGACCCGCCGGCTGTCGGGACTGAACACCGCGAACTGCCCGGTGGGCAGGCGCTCGTCTCCCTCGATACAGTTCTCGCGCACCTGCGCGATCTCGTCGTACGCCGGCCCAACCGTCCCGTCGACGACGAGGTGATGCTTGCCGTCCCGCTCCACGACGTAAGCGCCGCGTGTCGCATCAGGCGAGATCGTGACGTTCTCGGCCATCGGGCTGCCCTCGCACGCAGTCACGATCCCGCGCGGTATCCGGCCCAGCGACGTCTCGGTCACGACGAGGCGCACGCTTCGGAAGCCGGGCGGACCGAGCCGTGCGCCTGGCCCCTTGCACCCGGCGCCTGTCGCGACGAGACAGACGGCTAGGGCCGCCGAGAAGAGCTTCTCAGTTGCTTTGTGGGCGATCATCGCCGTAGCCCTCATGGTCACTTGACGTCCACCCTGACCTGGTTTGAGATCGCGCTGCGGCGGTTGGCGGCGTCCCAGGTGCGGATCGCAAACGTGTACGTGCCGGGCTTGAACGGCGCTCGCTTGGAGTCGGTGCCGTCGTTGAGGTCCGCAACGAACGACTGCTTCTCGCCCGGCTTCGCCGTCGGCTCGCCGAACAGGTGCTCGGCCGCCCACCAGTTGGCGTACTCGTCCGGCGGGAATTCGTAGATGAGCTTCACCGGATCGAAGTTCAGGTTCGGCACCATCTCCTTCGTCGAGTAGCGCGCCTGGAACTTCGCCGCGCCGTTGGGCGTGGTCCAGGTCAGGCGCACCTTCCCGTCCCCGAGCGCTTCGACCTTCAAGTCCTTGATTGCCTCGGGCGGCTGGCCCTTAAGCTTTTCGCGCCGATGAATCAGATAGTACAGCGCCGCTTGACAGCCGGGATGGTCGAGGAACGTGAAGCCGTCCTCGCGCAGCCCGTGCGCGAACGACGCCTTCACCACGTCCTCGATCCGGTTCGGCGCAAACTCCTCGCCGTGGCGAATCTTCGGCAAGAGCAGCGAATAGAACGCCGTGCCGGGCGTGTAGTACCCGGCGTTCAGCATCAGCGGCTCGCCGTTCAGGTTGTAGCGGTACGGCATGAACAGCAGGCCGTCCTTCGTGCGGAGGCACTGCTCGCGGGCCATGTACCACTGGATGCCCTCGCAGATGTCGCCGAGCCGCGAGCCGGTCGGATCGTCCCACCCGAACCGCGTCCGCGCCAGCCAGAACGAGTCGTGGATGATGTAGCCGTTCATCAGGCGCGGCCCGTGATCGACGACCTGTTTCCCCTTCGGCTGCTTGGTCCAGTCGACGCCGCCCTTCCCGAACACGCCGCGGTGCCAGTCCATCGGCCAGCGTTTGCCACTCAGCACCGTCTTGAGGTGCCCGCGGATGCCGTTGCGGAACTTCTCGTCGCCGGTGATGTCGTGCCCGCCGGCGAGGAAGTACATCGCCCAGCCGAAGAACCGCGTCCAGCCGTACATCCGCGCGCTGGAGCAGTCTTTGCGGAACTTGGTGACGTACTCGCGGGCGACGTCGCCGATCCGCTGGTCGCCCGTGCAATAGTAATAGAGCGGGATGCCGTACCAGTGGCGGTGCTCCTCCTCGAAGTTGATCTTGCGGCCGATGTAGTTGCGGCGGCCGAAGTCGGTGCGGCCCTCGCCGTGATGGACGGACCAGTCGGCGTTGTAGTTGATGCGGTCCTCGGCGTAGAGGAAGTAGGCGCCGGCGCGGGCGATGTTGTCGTCGCGGAGGAAGTTGACCAGTGCGATGCGGGCGAAGTCGTGCTGGTTGCGGAACCCGCCGCGGCCCCAGTACCACGTGCGCCACACGACCATGTCGCGGGCGCGGTTCGCCTGGCGGTTCGTCCAGCCCATCTTCTCGCACAGGTCTTCTTCTTTCCGCGGCACGAAGTGATAGAGCGGATAGACCTCGTCGTCCTCGATGCAGCGGTTGTACCACTCGACGGGGCAGCGCCCGACGAGCGGGTACTGGAAGCGATACATCACGCCGTCCGGGTCCT
>CAZDHT010000337.1:0-4730 GCA_964505325.1 uncultured Planctomycetota bacterium
CTTGGCCGTGATTCTCACGGGCGCTTGGCCGTGATTCTCACGGGCGCTTGGCCGTGATTCTCACGGGCGAGACGCCCGTGCCACGAGCACAAACGACCTCTGGAAAACGGGGACAGATAACTTTCTTTCGCCGGAGAACGGACAAGGATTGCGCGGAGCGGATTGCGCCGGCGAAAAAAGTTATCTGTCCCCGTTTTCCCCGTTCTTCCTACGGGCCGAGAATCAGGCGGGGCGGCTCGAACTGCGCCGAGCCGATCCGGGCGGAGAGGCTCTCCAGAGGCTTGTACCTGGGCAACAGCCGGATTCGGTGGCCGGTCCGGTGGGTGGGTGTTCCCTTGTAGTCCGGGCCCCGAAACTCGGACAAGCCGGTGATGTTGTACACGTAAGTGATCCGATAGATGTGGCGGGAGTGCCTCCCGGCGAGTTCCAGCATCGGGTAAAAGACGGACTTGTCGCGCGTTCCCCAGTACCGGCCCGTCTCGGGGTCGATCAGGCTCTCCTCTCGGACGTGATGAAGCAGCTCCGCCCGGAACGTATGAAGGTGGTGGCTCCGCCATCCGTACTGGCGGATCGCGTTCTTCGCGATCACCTCGGCAGGAATGGGGAGCCGCTGGGGATGCGGATGTCGATGATACCGGCCATTGTCAAAGCGGATCGGAGTGTTGTACGTCGTCCAGACGTCCTCATCCTGGTACACCTTGTTGAAGAACTTCAGGACGTTCTTGTCGGGCAGCCAGTCGTCGCCGTCCACCTCGATGACAATGGAGCCCGGCTCGGCCATGCGGAATCCGGTCAGGTCGTTGGCGGCACCGCCCTTCCGCTCGGTGTTGTGGATGTACTGCACGCTGTGGCCCGGATGGTCGCGCAGCCACTGCTCGATCGACTCGTGGGTCCCGTCGTCGGATGCGTCATCGAACAGGACGTGCCGGACCCGCCGGCGGTCGTAGTCTTGCGAGTACACCGACTCGAGGCACCGAATCGCCCATTCGCCTGCGTTGCGCTCGCACGAGACCACGTGGAACTTCTTCTTCTCTTTCGCGCGGACCATGGCATAGCGGAGCGCCTCCATCCGCCGCGGCACCCGCTGCCTCAGCCGGACGCGGACCTTCCGCAGGCGTTTCTTGATTCGTCTCTTCAGGGACCGGGCTCTGCCAGGCACGGCGCCTCCGGGTCACGTCGCCCTCAGCATCCAGGCGATGGGGACACGGCACACGTTACACCGCGGCCGTCGCCCAGTCAACGGAAAACGAGAATCGACTGTGGCAGCGACTGTGGCGGCGGGCTTGCGGCTCAGGCCCGCAGGCTGTAGAATGAGGACTTGCGAATTTCAGGGCGAGATCGCGCGACTGCAAAGCGGTAGGGCTCCAATGCACGTTCTATACGTGGCACCAACGAACTTTCCCAATGACCGGGCGCACTCCGTGCAGATCGCACACACGTGTCACGCACTCGCGAAGCTCGGCGTAGACGTCTGTCTGCATGTGGATGTGATGACCAGGCCGTCTGTTGACGCCTGCATGGACTTCTTTGCGCTGGACGTGCCCGACACGCTGTCGATCCGCGCGATCGGCAACCCGGCACGGCCTGGAAGGCTCAAGAGACTGGACCAGTTCCTCTTCAATACCCGGTTCAAACAGGTCTGTCGGGCGGCTCGCGGACAGGACGACGTGTTCGTGTACACCCGCGGGGCGCGGGGAGCGGAGTTGCTCCGCCGCCTGCCTCGAGAACCCGGGTGGCCACGTCTGATCCTGGAGGCGCACAAGCTGCTGTTCGTGGACGCGCAGGACCGCTCCAAGCCCCGGAAGAAGGTCCGGCAAATCAGGGGCCTGGAGGCCAATGTGTTCGGCAAGGTCCATGGGATCGCGAGCATCTCCGACGGAGTGGCGCGGGAGATCGTGCAGGAGTTCAACCCGACCTGCCCGATGCGCGTGATTCGGAGCGGCGTGACCGTCCCGCCACATCGACCGACGAGCGCGGCGAGGGACATCGACATCATCTACTGCGGGCAGTTGCGTCCGTGGAAGGGGGTGGACACGCTGATCCGAGCCATGCAGTGGCTGCCCAAGCACCGGCTGACCGTGGTCGGCGGACACAACCAAGGGGACCGCGCCCGCACCCGCAAGCTCGCGGTCGAGCTCGGCCTCTCGGGAAGGATCGATTTCGTGGGATACGCCCCCTGGAAACAGGTGTGGGAGTACCTGGAACGGGCAAAGGTCGGGGTCCTGCCCACGCCGGGAGGATTCTCCGCGGTCTGCGATCGGTACACGTCGCCCATGAAGTTGTTCGAATACATGATGTGCGGCATGCCGGTGGTGGGGTCCGATCTTCCGTCCATCCGCGAGGTCCTCCAGGACGGCGTGACGGGCAAGCTGGTCCGGCCGAATCATCCCCGTGCTCTCGCAGACGCCCTGCTCGCGCTCCTGAACGACGAGCCCCTGGTCCGCCGGATGGGCGAACGAGCGCGTCAATACGCCCAACAGTTCAACTGGCAAGACCGCGCTCGCCAAATCATCGAGTTGCTGAACTGCGCCAGAGAAAGCGAGTAGCCGGCTTCCCTCCCCCGCCGTGGCGGATACCGCCGATAGCGGTCCGCCGCCTCACCGCTCGCCCTGGCCTTGGCCGTGCGGAGGCGGAGGGCATAGGAAGTGAGCACGGTCCCTGCGGTCGTCCAGCGCCTCGGCCACCGCAGGGCCACCTGTTCGGCTCCGAGGCGAGATAGGAGGAGAAAGGAGGGCGGCGCATGACCTGATTCGGGAGTAAGCGGGGGCCTAACGGGCCCGACCGTGGAGAATGGCGGCTCGTCCGCCATTTCTCCGAGCGACAACGAAGTTGTCGCAGCTTGCGGTGTAATGAGCGGCGTAAGTGAACACCGTCGCAAACCGGCTTTGCGGCGCTAACTGTTCCCCGCCCGGGGTGCGACGAAACGACGAAAGGAGTTTTGCGATGAAACGCGTAATGATAATTTTGGCAGTTGCGGCATTGATATTCGGTGGCACGGCGGCACAGGTTTGCGTGCCGGCATCAGCCGCTCAATGGAGCGACGATTTCTCGTCCGACACGACGGCTGCATATCAGGTGGTCTACTGGCCCTACTATGGAGGCCCCAGCGGGGTGCCGTCCATAGTCTACGACGGTCCAAATCAAAGGGCGATTGTCCAAGGTGTAGGCGGTTACGGACATATTGTGATGGAAAAGGTGGGGGCCTCTCCGATCCCCGCTGGCGCAGATTTCAGTGTTTCCGCCGACGTGGATGTCCTGAGCGAGTACAGTGGATACATCTACCTTGGAGACAATCTCCCACTTTTCGACACAGGCACAAATCTGAGGCTCCGACTCACAACATTCAGTAATATGGTAGTCGTTCACACCATGCATGGGGGGAGTAGGCTCGTACCTATACGAGATGCCCTATGCCCCGAACAGCGTTATCCTTAGTGTCAGCCGTATCGGTGATGAGTATTCCTTCTACTGCAACAATAGTCTCATTCACCAACAGTCAATTCCGCTCTTGGACGGGATGCCTTTGTACTTTGGAGTTGGGAATGAGGTTTCATCCGGCCCTTCCGGCTTGACGGCCCAGACAGCCTTTGACAATCTCAGTTTCGAGGTGACTCCCGTCGTCTCCGAGCCGGGCGCGCTGGGCCTGCTCGGCTTGGCACTGTTGGCAGTTCGGAAGAAGCGTTCGTGAATGATATTCCGTAGGGGCGGGTCTCCGACCCGCCCTTACAAACGTTGTCGCAAGCCGGTGGCGGCGTGTGCCCGCCGCCGGCGAGCGGCGAAACGACGAAAGGAGTCTTAGGATGAAACGGTTAATCATGATTCTGGCAGTGGGAAGTGCGCTGACGCTGAAAGGCACGCTAGCACAGGCGACATGCATCGACGATTTCGAACCATACGATGTAGGCACGTGGCCTTCAAATTGGGTCCCTGACGCCAACGTCCTGAGTGATCCCGGGAATAATTATGTCGCACAGGATCCGTTGGATCCAGGAAATAAGACCCTACGCCTCTTTGGCTCAATGGGTGGCTGTTGGTCGGCAGAAGCATACTATCCCATAACTTTCGGAACCAACTTCACTGTTCAGGCCCGCATGTACAACGGCTCTGGGACGCTAACAGGATGTCACCCTTACAGAGGGATGTTAGTGATGAGGCATGGGACGTACTGGTACGCGCCAACAAATCCCGTACGCGAGCTCATCCGGTTCAGGGATGGGGAAGTAACAGCAACCGATGGAACTATCCTCCAAACCTATGAGACTGAGAGGTGGTATGACGTTAAAGTTCACTATCAGCGGCAGGGCACCCACCTGTCGATCGGCTACTGCATAGACGGAGTCGACTTGGCGGAGGTGCAGGTAACCATCGACGATCTCGAAAAAGAGCTATCTCTTGATCACCTTAACATATCGGCGCAGGAGGGTGCGGTGTACTTCGACACCATCCAACTGACGCAACTGGCGCCCATCCCCGAACCTGCCGGGCTGGGGGTGGTCGGCCTGGGCCTCGTGGGCCTGGCCCGCAGGAAGAGGAGAAGTTAGCCACGGATGAACACGGATGCACACGGATGAACAACCCCGTCCGGCGGGGCTGGGCCTGATCGGGCTGGCGGAGCTGGCTCTGCGAAGAAGGAAGGACTGACCAAGTCACGAGTGGCGGAACCCGAATGGCTGGCCGAGTCTAGGAGACTATCTCAAAACCGTGGCACGGTTATCCCTTCGCCTCCGCTC
>CAZDHT010000338.1:0-4707 GCA_964505325.1 uncultured Planctomycetota bacterium
CTCAGCTTGTATCTCCCCGGCACGGGAAACAGAAACGGGCGGCCCTGCGCTTCTCTTAACGTGTTGCTGTGGGTGTCCCAGTTGAAGCTCATTTCCTGCCCCGGCTTCATGCCGCCGCCCCACGCGCCGCCCGCACAGAAGATGAGCTTGTCGTCCTTGTCGTAGATGAAGATGACGTAGCTGGGCATGGCGCCGTTGACCCAGTCCGGATAGGCCGGCCCGACGTTCCGAATGACCAGTTTTCCGGTGCACTGCTTCTCGACCGCCGTCGGATTCACGATCAGCCGCACGATCTTGAGGCGGACCTTGGTCGGATCGTATGCGGCCCGGGGGACGCGTTGGTCCGTCGGGACCGCCGGCTTCTTCCTGGGGGGCGGGATCGGATAGATGCTCGCCAGCCCATCCCGCTCCAGGCGCTTTATCCACCACCGCCGGGCGCCGGAGTTGACGCGCCTGTCTCGGGACGTCTTGATGTCGAGCACGAACAGGCCGTTCCCCACGTTTCGGACTCGAGACGTCAGCTTGCCTTGGCGACCGAACGAGTATTGAGCCGTTGACTCGTATCCGTTCGCATTCTCGAACAGATCCACGCGCACTGGCTGGAGTTCCTTCGACAGATGAACCACCCTCCGCAGCAGGCCTCTGCTGTCGTAATCGCCCCACGCGAACCAGCCGTGGCCCTGCCCGGTATGGCTGACGCACAGGATCGGTGCGCCCTCATCGTCGTGCGAGACGGTGTACAGGGCGGTCGCGATCTTGCCTTTGATGAGGTCCACGCGCGCCACACGTCCGGCGCGGAAGTACCACCTGTAGTAGTCGTTTCTGGCGGGCGGGGCCTCGAGGGCCGTGAACACCATGGGAATCCAGTTGTCGAAGTGGCTGATACCGTTGCTGTAACGGAGAGTGAGACCGTCGACCGAGAGGGCTGGCTTGTTGACGAGCTTACGCACGTCTCTTCGGATGATGATTAGCTCTGCCGCTGGGACGATGTATGTGGCCTTGAGCAGCGGGTCGGGCTGTGCGTAGTCCATCTGGATGGCCACCGGGCCGCGCGCGGCCAGTTGCCCGACGGCCCAGTTGGACCAGGTCTTGACCGCGCCGTGCCGGCTGGCGGAGAGATCCTTGATCAGCGGCAGCCATTCAGAGCCCGCCAGGCATCCGATCGCCTGGAAGCAGTAGGCGCGGAGATTGGGTTCGTCGTTCGCTTCCACCAGCGTCTTGACGAACAGCGGGAGCAGCGGTCGGAGTTTCTCGGGGGGCGTCTTGCCCGCCGCGTGATAGGCGCCGTAGATCCAGTCCGACAGGTGCAGCGCGGCCTGGCGAACGGTATTACGGTCGCTGTGTCTCATCGCGGCGACGAGAGCAGGCAGGCCGGCAACATCCTGGAGGGCCGCAATCGCCTTGATCGCACGCTCACGTTGTTTCGGGTCGTTCGACGCCGTCAGTCGGGCGAGCTTCCCGTAGTTGGCGGCGAAGGCGCCGGGCTCGAGCGACTGCAGGTAGTTCCTCAGTGCGGCCAGGTCCTCGTCCAGCTTCTTCTTGAGCCGCGAAT
The DNA here is from genome assembly GCA_964505325.1 of uncultured Planctomycetota bacterium. Lineage (GTDB taxonomy): Bacteria > Planctomycetota > PUPC01 > PUPC01 > PUPC01 > CAZDHT01. The sequence goes on from CAZDHT010000338.1 coordinate 1,553, forward strand.
ACTCGCGCCACAGCTCCGGCCGGGCTCGGTCGGGCTCATCCGCCCGCAATGCCTGCCCTGCGATGACCGCACATGCCGCAACAACCGCCAGAGCCGACACGCCCCTGTTCATCGCGTTCCTCCTTTGCAGCAAGAATGCCACATTCTCATAGGCGATTATACATCACAAACGGTCGCCGTTGTGTAACGGGCCTGTAACAGCCGAGGCGCCCTGCTTGCCAAGAGCGACTTCGCTCATTCAGCCCCCTTTCAGGAGTCAGTGTACTCATTTGGACGCAATGAGCGGCGAAAGGTTCCCCAATCAAATCGTCCCTGATGAAATCCGTCCGCTTGAGCGGCACCGGGGGCTGGTAGTCATACCCGCCGCGCGTGGATGTCGGCGGCGATGGCTTTCTTCATCTGTGCGCGCAGGATGAGGAAGGCGATGAGGACCAGCGGGAAGATCCCGAAGGCGGAGACGCCGCCGAGCTCTTCGTTGGCGAAGATGAGGAAGTCGTAGAGGCCGTGGATGAGGATGGCGATGATGAGACCGCTGCGCAGGAGCCGCCCTTGCTCCCTCTTGGTCCGCGCAAACCGCGCCTGGCCGATGTAGTAGCCCATGATCCCGGACATGAAGGCGTGCATCGGCACAGCGGTGAAGGCACGGAGCAGGGCAACCGGCCACCCGCCGTCGAGCACGTAGAGCACGTTCTCCAGGCACGCGAAGCCGAGGCTGGCCACGACGGTGTAGACGATGCCGTCCATCACCTCGTCGAACGCGTCGCGGTGGAAGGCGGCCCACTTCACGACCAGCCGCTTCATGTATTCCTCGCAGAAGCCGGCGACGACGAAGGCGCGGAATGCGTGGAAGAGGAGCGGCGTGCCGTGGAACGGCCGACCGAGAGCCTCGATTCCGGCCTCCATCAGCACGGTTGGGATGGTGGAGAGGATGCCCCAGACGAAGACCGCGGAGACCAGGCCCTTCGGCTCCGGCCGGTTCACGTCGCGCCGGTAGAAGTAGCGAAGGAGGATCAGCGCCGGGGCGACGGCCATCAGGATGGAGACGGCGATGGGCATGGGCGGGTTCCTCAGTGGGTCAGCCGTCGTCCCCGTCGCCGGGCAGCGGGGCGCCCCAATCTATGGCCAATTCATGCTATTCGGCGAGGCCCGTACGCGCAAGGTCGAGTTGGGCTGACCCCCGCTCCGTCCAACAAGAACGAGGACGACCACTAGAATGAAGGGGTGAGCGGCGTTACTGGACCTTCTCGGCCTTGACGGCGATGTCCGGCTGGCCGGTGGTGTACTCGAGGACGAGATCAAACTTCGTGGGGTCGGTCTTGCGGCGAACGGCGAGCTGTGGGTAATGGGTGATCTCGCCGGCATAGGGGTCCCACCAGGTGATCCGGTACTTGCCGGAGATCACGTCGGGCACGCGGAGCTTCACCTTGCCCAACGGCTCCAGCGGCTTCTCCTGTGCGACCCGCCGGTACCAGTGGTTGCCTCTTCTCTGAATCCACAAGGCACAGCGGTCGCTTTTCTTGACACCGATGATGCGGACCTTTGACGTGCCCGCGGCGACCATCCGCTTCCACGTCTTGTCGGCCAGGTCGATATCGTGAACGAACCGCGCTACAGACGCGTAATGCCTGTACAGGTTCTTCTCGTGAACGTAATCCTGCCACCACCAGATCGCGGGCGCACCGGCCGCTCCGGAGAACAGGCTCCCCCAGATTGCGTTGTGCAGGTGGATGCCGGTCGGATCTTTTTCGTTGGTGCGGGTGACCGCTGGGAGGTCGAGGTACCCGAACTCGGAGACGTGGTAGGGCTTGCCGAATTTGGCGACGCGTTCCCCCGCGCGCAGCACCGCCAGCACGGCGTCCTGCTGTTCGGGTTTCTTGGCGTCTTCCGGCTTGGGCAGGTATGCGTGGATCTGCGCGAAGTCGATGTTGTCCAACTCCCACATCTCATCCCACACGGTGAGCAGGCCGAGGCTGGTGGTCACCAGGTGTTGGAACGGGTCGTTCTTCTTCACGTACTCGGCGATCTCCTCGGTCCAGTCGATGAGGATCTCCCTCGCCTTGGAGTTGGTCGACTCGATGTAGTTCATTTCGTTCCACAGCTCCCAGGCCATGACGTGGGGGCTGTGTCCCCAGCGGGCGAGGATGTAGTCGAGGCGGCGCTTGTAGGCAGCCTTGGCGACGGGTAACGTGAAGAAGTCGAGCACCTTGCCACACGGCCCGCCGTTCTTTTTCCAGATGCCGAAGTGCTTCTGCTTCTCCGGGGTGGTGTAGTCGTGCTCGTTGTCTAAGCACAGCTTGACGTAAATGCCGCGCTGCTCGGCCAATTGCAGGACGTAGTCGAGCCGCCACGCGGCGTCGAGCCGGTAGTGGTCCAGGCGGTCCCCCTCGATTCCGGTGTCCCACGAGCACATCCACACGCGGGTGTAGTTCTCCCCGGCGTTGCCCATCCGGCGGAAGTACGCATCGTAGTCGTAGGACAGCTTCTCTTCCGACCCCCAGCAAACGTTGTGGCCGACGAGGAAGAACGTCTTACCGTTGCTGAACTGGAAATACCTCTTGTTGACCTTGTGCACGGAAATGAACCCGGGCGTCTCAGAGCGGGCGACGTAGAACGTGCGCGGCTTGCTCTGCATCTGTCCGGCCCCGGTCTTGACGGTTACCACGAACGTATGCAGCCCGACCTCAGTGGGGGTGAACCGAACGCGCCATTGGTGCGGGCCGAGCGGGGTGAGCTTCTCCTGGCCCTTGATCAGATCGCGCTCGAACGCCTGGTAGAAAAAGCCGCGCACGGCCTTGGTGGTCTTGTCCGGCCGAGTGAAGACACCGGTGACCTCGATGTCTTTGGCATCGTACTGGTTGGTGAACTGCGCCCACAGGTCCATGGAGATTTCGAGCCGGCCGTACTTTGGCAGCGCCGAGGGCGTGCCTTTTTTGCCGGGCGGACGATTGGTCTCGAGCTTGGCCAGAATAGGGCCCCGTTGGCCGGAGAGCGACAGGATCACGTTCAGCACCCGCCGCGACGGCGGCTGGCTGCATATCAGCGGCAGCGACCAGCATTGGCCGGCGATCTGCGACGTGCTTGATCTCGGCGCGGTCGGAACAGATGCCACGCTCAAGCGCAATTCGGAACGGGTCAAGCGCCGCAGCGAGGTGATG
>CAZDHT010000339.1:0-4667 GCA_964505325.1 uncultured Planctomycetota bacterium
GAGGTACAACTCGTAATCGTCGGCGACGAAGAACACATCCTGCCGGTTGTTGCCGCGCTGGGTGATGTGATGCGCGCAGTGCGGGACCACGGCTCGTGCGAATCTAGGCATGCCGCAATGATACCCCGCCTGCCGCTGATGTCAACAGAAAACCTAGTGGCTGTCCCCCTGGCTCACGATTATGGTTATGCGCCCGTTCCATGCGCTTGGCGAACCGTGCAGAACACCTCAACAGAATCGAGAGAGGCCCCACAATTCGGCCAAAACCTACTGGTATCTCTTTCAGAAACATTGCATCTGGTCATTGAACCATTGCCCATAGCAGGTCCATAACGTCTTAGCAAGACGCATGTTATGTGGCGCAACTTGTCCCCAAAAACCATGAAATTCTTCCGCACCCGTCCCCCTGCCACCGGCCGGCCGGGCCGCAGTTTCTGTCTGGCTCAGGACATCGCTTTCAGGGTGCGCACAGCCTTGGCGGCGTCGGCCGAGCTGTCCAATGCGAGGTGCATGACGAACCGCTTGCCGATCACCGCGGCGGACAGCCCGCGCAGGTTGATGCCTTTCGCGGCCAACGCCTCGGTCAGCTTGGCACCCAGGCCCGGCTTGTCCGGCCCCTCGATCTGGACGGAGTTCAGGCTCCTTGCCTTCCGGAGGCCCGCCTTCTTGGCGGCGGCAAGCTGCTTCGCGCCCTTGAGCGGCGTCAGGAACACCACACCCGCGCCAGGCTTGTCCGGCGCACGGCGTGCGATCAGGAACTCCAGCTCGGCCCCTGCGTCCGCCAGCGCCCTGAGCTTCTCGGCCAGCGCGCCCGGCCGATCCTTGAGGCCCCCCACCCACACATCCACCTTCGATACCTTCAACGCCATCTCAGGTCCTCCCAAAAGTGCCACAGGACGCCACGACCCACGCGCCTTCCGCTCCTGGCGTCGTTCCCCTTGAAGCGGCACAGGCCCTCACTACCGGAAAGGTACCCGATCTTTCGCCGTCTTGCAGCCCGCTGGCGGGGAGAGAGACGTCGCCGTGTACGCCGGAGCCCTTGGCGGCCGGGCGCGGGGATCCGCATCGCCGCAGCAACCCCGGACGGTGCTTCGCCGCGTTCAGTTTTGCCGGCGCCCTCGGCGCGTGACCCTGTGGCGGCCTGGCGCGTGCAGATGCCGGCGGGATCCACGTCGGCAGCCGGGATCGCCAAGTCCCCGCCGCGCCCCTGCCGAGCCGCCTGGCGGGATGTGAGCCGCGTCTACCAGCGGCCGCCGCCACCACCTCCGCGCCGTCCGCCCCCACCACCGCCGCCGCCTCGGCCGCCGAAGCCGCCGCCGCCGCGACCGCCGCCGCCGCCGCCGCCACCACGCCGCTCGGTGCGCGGCCGCGCCTCGTTCACGTTTATCGTCCGGCCGTTCAGCTCCGAGCCGTTCAACCCCTCAATAGCTTTCGCCGCCTCTTCTTTCGACGGCATCTCGACAAACGCGAACCCGCGCGACTCGCCCGTGAACTTGTCCTTGATCACCGCGACAGACTCGACCTGCCCGAACGCCTCGAAGGCGCCACGGAGGTCCGCCTCCGCTGTGTCGGGCGCCAAACTACCCACATAAATGTTCATCGCGAACTCCTTTGCTCTCCAACGAAACACCACATCGATTCAGGGCATCCCGCGCTCTGTTATCCTGCCGGCAGCCCGGACCACCCGGGACCGGCGAGAGCGGGAAGCACACGTCGCGCGGAAGGGGCGACAAGAGGTGAGCTGGCGGGACTCAGAGACCGGTCCGGCGTTCCTTTCCGCGACAGTTCGTGCGCCGCACAACCAGAACCCCGAGCAAGCCCCAAGGCACCCGGGATCGGGGTCACGCCACCATTCTCCATTACCCGCCGCCGGATGCAAGCATTTTTTTCCCCGGGCGGCGTCGTCGTCGCGCGGCTCACCTCCTGGCCACGTTCAGTTTTGCCGCCGCCGTCTGCCCGCTGACCGCGTCGCGGAGCTGAAGCGTCCAGGTCCCCGCCGGGTCGCCCTCGGCGAACGGGATGGTCAGTTCGCCGGAACCGCCCTCGGTGCGGAGGTTCTGGCTGTAGCAACTGCACCACTCGCCCTTGGGGTCGAGGACGTCGACGCGGACGGTGTGTAACCCAGCGGCCCCGCTCTCGGCGTTCAACATGATCGTGATTCTTGCTGACTTGCCGACTTTTAACTTGCCGACGGGCTTCGCGGTCAGGCCCGTGACGCGATACGGCAGCAGGGCGAAGACCTTGGCGCCGGCGGGATCGAACCGGCTCTTGAACGTGTCGGTGTGGCCGTGGTACTTGCCCGTGCGTGAGTCGTAGACGTGTGCGGCGTTCGGCAGGACGACCGTCATCGGCGTCTTCTTCTCGAACAGGCTGTGGTCAATCTTGATCTCCTCGCCGACGCCGGTGGTTCCGCGTGAAGTGTTCAGCACGGTGCAGACGAGTTCGACCGGGCCCGCAGCGAAGCGGGTGACCTCGCCGCCGGGCACCTGCTGCTCGCCGACGTTCTTCCACAGTTGAATCTCGCGGAACACGCCGGCCCGCGCGAGGCTGCCGGCGAAGACCTCCTGCGCTTGACGCTCTGGCGCGCTGCCGGGCTGGTAGCGGTAGGCGGGGTAGTTCCGCAGCTCGACGTTCAGGTAGATGGCGAATCCGTCGCCGACGTTGCGCACGATGAGGGCGTCGGCCTTGCCCGCTCGCCCGTACGCGACGGCATCGCCGACGGCCCGGAGCGTTGGCTCGCAGCAGTGCAGGGCGAGTTGGCCCTTCGGCAGGCCGAACGGATTCTGGTCCGTCACACGGATCGCGGCGCCCTTCTTCGCGTAGTCGAACTTGCCGCGCCTCACGCCGAAGAAGTCATCGAGCTGTCCGTTCGGCAGCAGCTTACAGTGCTCGTCCATGATGGCGGGGAGGGTGTCGGCGATGACCACGCCGCCGGCCTCGGCGAAGCGGCGGACCTGTGCGCATTCTTCGGCGCTCATCGCCATCGAGTGCGGCATCCAGAACGCGCGGAACCCCTCGCTGACGAGAGCGCCCTTCGCGACGGCGTCGTAGGCGAGGAACCGATACTGGAGGCCGGTGTCGGCGACGAGCTTGCTGACGGCGTCGCGGACGTGCCACATCATGTCCGTCTCGAGCGCCTCGCAGTTGCCCGAGTTGCGGTCGACCCACTTCTCGCCCTGCGGGATGGTGCCCATGAACCAGTTGGCGCGGACGGACGCCTGCGAGTGATGCACGGCGAGGTGCTCGTGCGTCGGCCCCATCGCCATGATCTGCTTGGCGATGCCGGACGTGAGCTCCTTGATCGTGGGGCCGAGTCGTCTGGCGCGGAGCGACGGCTTCTTCGTGGGGCGTTCGAGGAACCGGCCGCGCGGCTCATCGTTGTCCCAGTAGATCTGCCCGCAGTCGCCGTGGAAGAGCTGGTACCACATGCGGCGCACGAGCTCCGGGCTGTCGCCGAAGTAGGGGGCGAACTTGAGGATCTTCGGCCTGAACGACCGCAGCATCTCGTCGTTCTGGAAGATGTTGTACGGGATGTGGAGGTCGACGGACTTGGCGACTTTGGCGAAATCCCATCCGCCGTAGGCGCCGGGGCCCTGGCCGCCGGTGCTGGCGTAGACGGCGGTCGGGTCGGCCTCGCGCCCGTAGTCGCGCATTGCCGCCAGGGCGCCGTTCATCACGTCGTCCATAAACTCACGGTGGTCGGCCCAGGACGAGAAGTTGAAGTCCTTCATCTCCGCGTGGCGGCGGAGGGTGTCGTCGGTGGTGAGTGGGAGCACCTCGCGCCAGAGGGTGAAGTCAGTGCCCCATTCGGCGTTGAGCGCGGTCAGCGTGGCATAGCGGCGTTCGAGCCACGTGCGGAAGCGGTCCATGCAGTGCTTGCAGTAGCAGAAGTCGAACGGCGCGGCTTGGTCGCCGGTCCCGTGTTCGTCGGCCAGGTTGTAGAACATCGGCCGCAGGCCCTTGTGCTGAATGACCGTGTTCATGATGCGTTCGCGCATCTTGGCCTGGACGCCGCGGTCCGACGGGCACGAGGCGCGCCACAGGGTTTTCTGGCCTTCCTTGTCGAGCGCCACGCTGAGCGGCTTGAGGCGCGCCCGGGCCTCCTTGTAGCGGTTGCGGATCATGTTCCAATGCCGCCCGAACCAGTTGCGGTTCTTGTTGGCCGGACTGGGCGGCTCGATGTACTGCGAATACGGCCGGTGGTAGACCGAGACCTCGTCGGGCGCAACTTGGTCGACGTAGCAGACGAAGTCGTTCTCGAGGACATGGTCGAAGTTGACGCGCTTGTAGGCGATGCATCCGTCGATGCCCATCTTGCGCAGTTCGTCGTAGTAGCCGTAGGGGTACGTGGCCCACAGGAAGATGTGGTAGTCGTCCCACGGCCCCAGCGGGCGGGTGACGACGAAGCGGGTGCGGCCTTGCGGCTCGCGGGTGCCGGGGACTTCGACGTGGATGAAGTTCGCGAGGGCGACCTGGCCGTCGGCGGTGTCGAAGGCGAACGCGAGATTGCCGCGGTCGCGGTTCCAGCGGCCCGGGGTCGAGCGGACGCGGCGGCCGTAGCTGTCGGTCCAGACCACGCGCGTGCCGCGCGGCGGCGACTTGCCCGGGTCGTCGAACTGCACGTGCCCGGTGACCGTCTCGCCGGGGTGGAAATACTCGCGGTCCTG
>CAZDHT010000340.1:0-4618 GCA_964505325.1 uncultured Planctomycetota bacterium
TGCCGATGACCAAGAGGATCGTCGAGCAACAGGGCGGCACGGTCACCTTCCACTCCGAGCCTGGAAGAGGCACCGACTTCGTCATCCGCATCCCGGCATGCAACCCGGAACCCGGTGGCGGGCAGGAATGAGCCAGCCAGTCCAAATCCTGGTGATCGACGACGAGCCCGGCCATTGCGAGGCCGCCGCAGAAGCGCTCTCCAAGGCCGGACACGAGTGCATCCAGGCCCACACCGCCAAGCAAGGCCTGCGGATCATCGAACAGGGTGGCATCGACATCGTGGTCACCGACCTCGTGCTCCGCGACGAGATTGACGGACTCGACATTCTGCGCCACGCGCTCAAGGCCCTCGACGACGTCGAGGTGATCGTCGTCACCGGGCACGGATCGATACCCAACGCCGTCGAGGCCATGCAGCTCGGCGCCGCCAGCTACCTCGAAAAGCCCCTCGACATGAAAGAGCTGCGCGCCGTCGTCGCCAAGGCGGTGGCCAACCTGCAACTCCGCCGCGAGAACCGCCACCTCCACCGCACCCTCGACAAGCGATTCGGCTTCGAGCAAATCCTCGGCAACGACCCCAAGATCCTCCGCATCCTCGATACCCTTCAGCAAATCGCGCCCACCGACGCCACCGTGCTCATCTATGGCGAAAGCGGCACCGGCAAGGAACTCGTCGCCAAGGCCATCCACCACAACAGCCCCCGCCGAAAGCGGACCTTCGTCGCGCTCAACTGCGCCTCCCTGAGCGAAAGCATCCTCGAAAGCGAGCTGTTCGGACACGAAAAGGGTTCGTTCACCGGAGCCAACACCCAGCGCATCGGCCGCTTCGAATACGCCGACGGCGGCACCCTCCTCCTCGACGAAGTCGGCGACATGCCGATCACCACCCAGATCAAACTGCTTCGCGTCATCGAAGACCGCCAGATCATGCGCGTCGGCAACAACGAGCCCATCGACGTCGACGTCCGGCTCCTCGCCGCCACCAACGCCGACCTCGAACAACTCGTCAAGGACAAGAGATTCCGCCAGGACCTGTTCTTCCGGCTCAACGTGGTCACGGTTCATCTGCCCCCGCTCCGCGAACGCCGCGGTGACATTCCGCTGCTCGCCAGGACCTTCATCAGCGAGTTCGCCCAACGTCACCACAAAGAAATCACGGGACTCCCCAATGAAGTCGCCCGAGCCCTCACCCGTTACGACTGGCCCGGCAACGTGCGGGAGCTCAAGAACTGCATCGAGAGCATGGTCGTTGTCACCAAAGACACGATCCTCGGCCTGGATGACCTGCCCGGCCACATCAGTCCCGGCCGGCTCGCGCTGCCCGCACCCACCAAGCTCTCCGGCATGTCCCTGCGGCAGGTCGAGCGGGAACTGATCCGCTCTACCATTGCCGAGTGCAACGGCAACCGCAAGGAAGCCGCCAGGCGCCTCGGCATCGGCGAGCGGACCCTGTACCGCAAGCTCAGCCAGTACGAGCTCAACGTCTGACCGCCCATCCACGTCCCCGCCATATCAGGGCTCTCCTATGGAATTCCAAGTTCCCCCGCGCTAGAATCCTGGCTTGGGGCCGGATGGCTCGACCGACGAGCACACACAGGAAATGGGAGCGGACAGATGACAGAACCGGGAACCAGACTGGTGACGCTGTGCCTGATCGCCATGCTGAGTGGCTGCGCGACCGCCGGCCAGCTGACCCCGTCGCTTGGCGAGGTCGTAAAGAAGTTCGGTCCGCCGGTGATGTTTGTGCCCAGGCCGGCGGTGCCGCCCGTCATCGACGGAAGACTCAAAGATGAGGCGTGGGAGGGAGCGAAGTCCATTCACCTCGGTTACGTGTTCGGCGGATGGGCCAAGCCCACGCAGGCGACGGAGGCCCGCGTCGTCGCGGACGAGAAAGCCATCTACATCGCCGTCGGCTGCTACGAATCGAATCCCGAACAGATAAAGGTCGTCGGCCGCAACGATCTCTCCCGCCGCAACGTCGGCGACACCGTCGAGATCTTCCTCGACCCGCAACACCACGGAAAGTTCCGCTACTACAAGCGATTCCACAATTACTACCACGTCATCATCGGCCCGGACGGCGCCACGTTCCACCGCGGCGGACCGACCTACTCCGGCTGGAAGACGACCATCACCGCCAAGACCCACCGCGACAAGCAGGGCTGGACCGTCGAGTGCGCCATCCCGATGAAGGACCTCGGCCTGACCAAGGACGCCATCCCCGACGTGTGGGGGCTGAACATCTGCCGCCAGCGGCCGGAGCGCGGCGTCGAGCTGCCCAAGGCCGCACGAGCCGGCGGCCGGGCGCGCTTCCATCCCGGCATGCGCCCGCTCGACGAGCCCGACAAGCTGCGCCAGGGCGAATACTCCGCCTGGGCACCCACCTACGACGACTACAGCTACTCCAACGCCATGCCGTTCCACCATCCCGAGTACTTCGGCCACGCCGTGCTCGCGGTCGGCAAGAAGAAGACGCCGCGGCCGAACAAGGTCTTCGAGATCATCTACAAGTCCGAGTTCGACCAGGGAAAGATCGGCCCGTGGCTGGTCTGGCGGCCGGGCAACCCCGAGGACAAGCCGACCCTGGTGGACGAGAGCTTCCGCGGGGTGGGCAAGAGCCTCACCTTCCCAACCGGCGGCTCGCACTCGATGCGCCTCAACATGCCGCTCAAGGACCTCGAGCACGTCAACATGCTCATGACCTTCCGCATGACGAAGAACGGGCGGCTCTACTGCTACGGCCGGGCGCCGGACAACTGGCAGTGCGGCGCCCACCGCCACGACGTGTTCATGACCAAGGAGGAGGCGGCCAAACGCAAGGCGACCAAGCACGGCGGCTACAGCTTGTTCCCGCCGCTCAACATCTACCACACCCACGCCGACTTCCTCGCCTGGAAGCCGATGGGCCGGCTGTGGCCGGCGCCGGGCGACTGGGCGCTAATGACCGGATACTTCTCCGAGCCGTCCATCGGCTCCGTGATGATGCCGGGCACCGATTGGTGCATCCTGCGCACCCGCCTGGGGCTCTTCCGCCGCCACGCCGGCCGCAACAAGGGCCAGCGGCTCTGCCCGCGTGACCGCGAATTCACCACCGGGCTCACCTTCGCGCCCGGCAAGAGCCCGGTGCGGATCAGCGACCTGGTCATCTTCCGCGGGTCCGACGTCGAGCCGCCCGAGCAGGTTGGCGGCGTAAAGCTCAAGCGCGAGGGCGACAAGCTGACGGTGGCCTGGAACCGCGCGAAGGACAACACCCTGACCGCGTACTACAAAGTGTACGCCGCCGACAAGCTCGTGGCGGAGACGCACCGGCTCTCGGCGGCGCTGGACGCGAAGGCCGTCGGCGCTGCGCCGCTCACCGTCGTCGCCTGTGACCTCTATAACAACGCGTCCCAACCCTCGAAGGCAGCGAAGTAGCGTTTTCTGAAAGTGCCAGGCACCTTCAACAAGGCTCACTTCCGCCAGTGCGGGCGGGCCAGTTCCTTGAACGGCCCGGCGCGAAGCGCTTTGATCTGCTCGTCGTTGAGCAGCGAGTAGATGTACACCGCCACGCCGTTCCCGTCGTTGTACTTCCGCCGGCAATAGTCGAGCAGCCGCGGCAGCAGCTCACGCGGCACCAGCTTGCCGCCGCGACGGTCGTAGTTGCCGACGAGGAACACGTGCCCCGCCGCGTTCTTCGACTCCGCCCGCACACGGTCCATCCGCCGCACGGCGAGCCGGCGGCTGTAGCACATGTAGTACGCCACGTCGACCCAGCCCGCATCGATCCAGCGTTCGGGGTTGCGGCCGTTGCCTGCCAGGCCCTCGCCCTTGAGATTCGGTACGGCGTCGACAGACAAGACGATCCCCGGCCGGACCTTGTTCAAGCCCTCGCGGACACGCCGGACTGCGTCGTCGACACAGCGTGATGTGAAGTCGGCCATGCGCTTCCGGTCGCGGCGGTCCCGCTTCAGGTCGCGCCCGAACAGCCGCCGGTATTCCCTCGTGGCCGCTGCGGTGTCGAGCCCGCCCCCGAAACGAATGTAATCGAGGTTGATCCCGTCGACCTCATATTCCCGCGCGTGGTCGACGATCATCTTCACGAGGGCGTCGCGGAGGCCCGGCGCGTAGCCGTTGTAGAAATGCCCGCCCAGGCCGTACGCGGGGAACGTCGGCTCGGCCTTCCGCGTCTTGGACTCGTCGAGGAACACACAGAACCACGAGTGGACCTCGATGCCCTTGGCATGGGCCCGCTCGATGAAATACTTGTACGCGTTGAAGCCCCCCATCTTCTTCTTGAAGCCGGCGGCCCACGTGGACATCAACTCCGGCCGCGTGTCGTAGTGGGCGCCCCAGCCGTGGTAGACGCAGGTCACGAACACGTTGAACCCGGCGCGATGCACGCGGTCGATCACCGCGTCGATGGTCGGCTTCCCGCGCAAGTAGTGGGAGCCTTCGTCAAAGATAGCGCGGCTCTCCAGCAGCCGCCCTTCCTTGTCCCGTTTCTCGCGCGGCGGCTTGCCCTTCACGTCGCTCATCCAGGCGAGCGGGTCGGCGGCGCGTTCGATCACCGCGCGCGGCGCGTGTTGCCGGAACAGCCGCCCGATCTCGTTCGCGTCGAGGCAGCGGGAGTGGATGGTC
>CAZDHT010000341.1:0-4608 GCA_964505325.1 uncultured Planctomycetota bacterium
CGAGCAGGCTGCTCCCCCGCCCCTACCTGTACGACCATCTGGGGAACGCAGGCAAGCGGGTGATAAGCATCAACGTGCCACTTACCTATCCCCCACACGAGATAAATGGCCTCATGGTCACGGGCATGTTCACGCCGCGGGGGAGTGATTTCACCCATCCGGCCAGCTTGCGGGAGAAGCTCAAGGACTATGAAATCGATCTGGGGCCGGGGGAGGGCCCCCAGATGGCCACGTGGCTGCTCAGCCTGGAAGAGACGGCCCAACCGGTACCTCGGCTGGTTCCCCGGGCCTCCCAACGAGTGCTGGGAAAGCGCACCAATGCCACCCTCGCGCTGATGAAGGAAGAACCCTGGGACTTCTTGTTTGTCGTGTTTACGTGTCCAGACAGAATCTGCCACCACTTCTGGCGCACGATGCACGACCAGAGCAATCCAGCTCTCGCCGATGTCAACGAAGAGATTCGACAATTCTACCGCGAACTCGACGCTTCCATAGCTCGCCTGGTCGACGCAGCCGGCCCGCAGGCCTCTGTGCTCCTCGTCTCCGATCATGGCTTCGGACCGTTTGCCAAGAGGAAGGTGAATTTCGACCTCTGGCTCGAGCGGGAGAAACTGGCGTTTCGCAGGAGATGGGCTCCGCTTGCCATACTGCGGAAGGTGCCCGGCAACGCGCTGGCCAGGGCCGCTGTGAAACGATTACTCACGCTGCTATTGCCCGCGCACAAGCACCGGCGGCTTATCCAAAGGGTGGAAGACCGGCAGACTCAGCGCGACAGGGTGACAGACAACAGAAGGACACTCGTTAGAGCCCGGACTTTTTGGGCGTGCACGTGCGGGTTTGACGTCAACCCTGAACTCGCGCCCCCCGGAAGCCAGAAGTACGAGGAGGTCCGCACTCACCTGATCGAGAAGCTCCGCACGCTGCAGGACCCCGAAACGGGCGAAAACGTGGTCAAAGAAGCCTTGCCGCGCGAAGAGGTCTACCACGGCCCCTTTGCGGCCACGGCGCCAGACGTGGTGGCCCGGCTGCACACCGACTACATGCCCCGCTTCGACCCATGGGCAAAGGACAAGAGATTCATCGGCCCCCTGGAGCACCCGGAGCGTCAGGGCAACCACAGGTACGAGGGCATCTTCGCACTCATCTCCCCCCACGCAACGAAGGGACAATTGCCCCCGAGTGGCCTCGCCGACATCGCCCCCACCGTGCTGTATCTTTTCGGGCTCCCGATACCCGATGACATGACCGGCGATGTCATCAGGCGGGCCATTCGCCCGGACTACATAGAGGGCAACCCGCCGCGCCGGTGTGCAGTGGCGGAGGTCGGCCGCTCTTCCGAGGAATCGGCCTATTCCGCCGAGGAAGAAGCTGAGATCGAGGGCAGACTGAGGGACATCGGCTACCTTTAGACAATAGGAGCCGCGTCACCGCGCAGAACTGTGGGCGTACGGACGGCATTCCAGCAACTCTCCTACTTCACCAGCTCGTTAATCGTGGCCCGGGCCTTGGGTTTTGTGCAGCTCGTGATCCTGGCGCGCTGCTTGTCCAGACGCGAGTTGGGGGAATATGCCATCTGCTTCACGCTTGCGGTAATGCTGCGGGCGTTCAGCGCGCTCGGCATCGCCGCCGCCACGGTTCGCGAAAGCGCCAGAACCAGTGACCGAGCCACCGACTTCATCCTTGCCGGCATCCCCCTGCGAGCGGTCGTTTCCCTGGTCGCGATGTGCGTCGGATTCGGCATCGTGGCACTCCTCCCGTGGAGGCCGGAGCTGCGCCGTGCCGGTATCCTGTTCTCGATCATATCGGTTCCCCTGGCTCTCACCAATCTTAATGAGTATCTGCTGGCTTTTCAGGAGCGCGCGAAAATCGCGGCGACCTGCCTGATCGTGACCACGGCGGTGCGAGTTGTGCTGGTGAGCGCGGCGGTCCTGCTGGGTCTTCGGGTGTTCGCCGTGGGGGTCTGCATCTTGCTGACTACAACGGCGCTGTGGGTCGCTACTTCCTACTTCATCCTGAAGGAAATCCGAAGGCCGTGGCCTCGGCCGAGCCTTGCCACGTGTCTGCGAATCCTCGCGGTCGGCTGGCCGATCGGCCTGGTGGTGATACTGTCCGTATTCTACCACCGGCTCGATGTCGTGATGGTCTCCGGCTTCAGCGGCAATGCTGAAGTGGCGCTGTATTCGGCGGCGTTCTCCTTGCTCAACATCCTGGCCGTCCTCCAGCAGCCGATAAACAAGGCGGCCCTGCCCTTTCTCACGAACGAGCACGCCAGGGACCCGAGCTCTCTGGCGGGGGCCCACCACACCGCTGTCAAGGTGTTCGCCTGTATCGGCTTCCCTCTCGCGGTGCTGGGCGTGCTGCTGTCGCCCGTTGCACTCGACCTGATCTACGGAGCGAAGTACTGGGCCTCGATTCTGATTGCACAGGTCTTGATCGTCAGCCTTCCGTTTCGGTACATGTGGTACTTCACCCATACGGTGTTTACGGCGTCAGGGAAGCAGAACTTCAATCCGATTCCGATGGCGACCGGGGCCGTCGTGAATTGGGGTCTGAATCTCGTCTTCATTCCTCGATACGGCGCGCTGGGAGCCGCAGTTGCGGTCGTCGCAAGCTTCGGCGCGATGTTATGCGTCGCGGCGTATCTCACGGAGAAATGCCTCCACCGGATGAGCTGGCTTGACGCCCTGTGGAAGCCCCTCGCGGCCACGGCTGTCATGGTGGGGGGGGTGATGCTGTTCCAGGACTACGGGGAGATCGTGCAAACGGCCGTTGCGCTGGTCTCAGGCGGCGGAACGCTTCTTCTGCTGCGGCCCTTCACCCGCAACGAAATCAATCTGTTTCGAAAGGCCCTTGGGTTGAAGCGACCGGCGGGCAGCTCCTGAAACTGCGGCCCTCCAGCTCAACGGCGGCGGGCAAGTTCCCGCCGCGGCGTCCGTCAGTCCGCCCCACACGCTCTCTTGAGAACATCCTCCAGAAGCGATGAAGACCGTTGCCAACTGACATTCTTGAGCACCCACTCACGGGCAGCTTCGCCTATATGACGACGCCTCTCGGGATCTCGAAGCAGACGCACGAGCTCGTCGGCCACGCCGTCCAGGGGACACAGCACCCCGTGGACGCCAGGCGTAAGATCCAGCCCACTGAAAGCTTCCGGTGTTCCAACAACCGGGAGGCCGCAGGCCATGGCCTCCAGCACTTTGTTCTTCACGCCGGCGCCGATGGAAATAGGAGCCGCATAAGCGGCCGCCGCCGCCAGCTCGGCTTGAAGGTCGTGCACGTAGCCCATCACCTTCATCCAGGGCCTCCGAGCCAGGCGCTCCCTCAGCTTGTGGTCCCGCATCTGTCCGCACACCCGAATCTCGAACCCGCCGTGTCCCAGTTCTCGCTCCAGTCGAGGGCCGATCCTGTCAGCCATGAACCGCACCGCAACGACGTTCGGCAGATAGTCGAACCACCCATGATAGACGATACGTGGCGGCAGCGGCTTCACGACGTCAGGCCCCAAAGGGCGAAGCGTCTCCGTGTCCACGCCGTTGCGGATCACCGAGACCGAGACTTCCGGCGAGAGCGCCACGTAATCTGCGTCCCGCTGCGAGATGAATATCACTTCGTCATAATGTGGAAAGAACTCCCGCTCGTACCTCGCGTAGCGCCGGGCGAACATCAGCCGAAACATCTTCCGGACGGGGTCCCTGGTGTTCTCGGCCCTGGACCGTTTCACCATGCTGTAGCTGTCACACGCGTGGAGGACCTTCGGCACGCCTTCGATGTCATGCAGGGCCGCGGCGAGCAGCGCCCGCCAGACAACCAGCAGGTCCGGCTTCCATTCCGCCACGATCGATTCCACCTTCCTCTTCAACTGTGGCGTCAGCACCTTCTGCAAGAAACCCAGGCCGGGGGGCCATCTGCTCACGGTGACCCCGAGTGCCCAGTCGAGCCCGGTCGCTTGCGGCCAGTCAACTATGTCGAGCGTCTCGGTCGGGATCCCCACCTCGGCCAGCGCCTCCCTGGTCATGACGGCGGAGTCGTAAGGATAGCGGATCACGATCAGACGGAAGCGATGCCTCGGTGCCAGATTCCTGAGGAAATGATGAACGTAGGTATTCCCCCCGAACAGCGGCGGCCCCGGCCACGGACAAACGTGCAGCACCTTCATTGGGACCTCCGCAAGAGGCCCCGGGTCATCAGGACGGCTCCTCTGAGCCGTCCATGCTTGCCATAGACCGAAACACCCCCGTCGACGCTGCGGACCAAAGGCATGCGCTATTCGTCCCTGCCGTACACCATTTTCTTGACCCGCCGAAACAGGCCGGTCCAGACCAACACGCGCTTCGCGGTCAAGCGGACGAGCAGAACGAAACACGGAAAGAGCCGGAGGGGCGAGGCCCTGAACGCCCGCCAGGTCTGGTGGAGCGCTTCTGAGAAGAAGCCGGAATCCATCGCGTATTTCGCCAGTTTCAGATGATCCTTGTCCGGGGTCCCGCGGGCGCTCGCGTCCAGCTCAGGAAACAGGCCGTTTTCCACGTATTCGTCATAGCTGTCGCGGCCGGTTCTTCTCCGCTGAGAGGCCAGCTCGCGTGCCAGACGGAGGAACCCCTTTCGAACGCT
>CAZDHT010000342.1:0-4588 GCA_964505325.1 uncultured Planctomycetota bacterium
AGAAAGCCTTGTCGCTGTCATTCACCGACGCTACCCGTGCGCCCGCGCCCCCGTTGCTTGTTCACCGGCCACCACGATCACTCGCTTCACGTTCGTCCGAATGGAGCAGTTCCGCCGATTTCACGTGCGCTGCCAGGTGTGACCGCCGCACATCACCCGCGGCAACGCCGCCTCGGTGGACGGATGGAGTTCTCGGGAGGGACACCGGTGGACCTGCTCAGGTGACTGTGGCGCGCGGGTTTTTCGCTTGACAGATGTTCTATTCCCAGTATAATCTTCTACTACTCGAAACTCAACGGCGCGGCCAGAAGAAATGGACAGGAACCAGATACCCCGACGCAGCGGGGAGAAGCGACCCGCGCGCCGCGGCGGATGCAGCGCGGAGGAAAGGGCCGCTGGAAAGAACGGCTTTGCAGGCGCGGAATCCAGGCTTATGGGACGAGGGCAACTGATCCGGGCTGAAGCACACGAGGCCGTGGCAGAAAAGGAACTGATGTGAAGATCTGCGTCTGCGGAAAAGGCGGCAGCGGCAAGAGCACGGTTGTGGCCCTTCTGGCGGGCGAACTCCGGAGGAGAGGGGAACGGGTCCTCGTGGTCGATTCCGACGAGTCGAATGCGGGGCTTTACTGGATGCTCGGGCTCGACGAGCCGCCCGTTCCGCTGATGGAACTGGCCGGCGGCAAGAGGAACATTCAGCGCGCTCTGCGCACCGCCTTCACGGAAGACGGCAGCTACCAGGAGAAGCCCGTGCTGGCCCGGGATGAGTTTCGCACGGGTGATCTGCCGAGCGCCCACATCCGTTGGGCGGACGGCATCGGGCTGGTTTGTATCGGGAAGATTCATCAGGCCCTCGAGGGCTGCGCGTGTCCGATGGGTGTGCTGAGCCGGGAGTTCCTCAAGAAACTCCGCACAGATGACCATGAGATCGTGATCGTAGACATGGAAGCCGGCGTGGAGCATTTCGGCCGTGGTGTGGAGACGAGCGTCGATGCAGTGGTGGTGGTTGCTGAACCGTCTCTGGAGTCCGTTACTCTGGCCGAACGAATCAAGGAGCTGACCTCCGGGGCGGGGGCCAGGTTCGCGGGAGCTGTTATGAACAAAGTGAGCGGATCAGGAATTGCGGCGCGGCTCAGCGAGGCTCTCCAGCGGCGGGGCGTCCGGGTGCTGTCGGTAATACCCTTCCGGCAGGAGTTCCTCGAGGCCGGATTGGAAGGCGCGCCGCTGGATGCGGGACCTATTGCTGATGGAGTTCGATCGCTCGTGGATTCTGTCCTTGCGGCCGCTGAAGCTCCGAAGGGCAATTGACAGCGAAGGAGGGTGAGCATGTGCCTGGCGCGGGTGAGATTTGTTGGTGATGAGGAAGATGAGAGCCCAGATGTCCTGAGCGATGTCGCCTGGATCGAGCGTACACCGGCAGGGCTGCGGGTAGCCGACCTCTCCGGGAATGTTACCGATTTGGATGCGGAGATCCGGAGCATCGACTTCATGAGTTCCGTGGTGCAGGTGGAGGAACGGGGAGCGACGGGTTCCGCGGGGTTTGAAGGTGCTTGAGTGGATACGAGACCGCGATCATCTGCGCACGGCGCAGCAGGAGCACGCTGACTTCCTGGTGCTGGCGTTCTGGGGGGACTTCTCCGAGGCGGCGCGACGCGCCGTTGCCGAGCTGGAGGAGTTCAGCCGGGAGCAGGACGGCGTGCCGGTGTACGTGGTTGACGTGCAGGAAGTCCGAGGTGTGCACAAGGAATTCGGCGTAAAGAAGGTTCCCACCGTCCTGGCCGTTGAGAACGGCAAGGTGACCAGATTCATCGAGGGCGTCCAGAGCGCCCGGTTCTATGCAGTCCACCTCTCGGGGGCAGCGGCGAGCCGGGCCCGCGGGGCGGGGCAAGCGACGGTGCGGAGGGTGATCGTGTACAGCGGGCCGGGCTGCCCGGCGTGCGGGCAGTTGAAGACGTACCTGCGCCGGCGCGGCGTGGCGTTCCGCGAAGTGGACATCTCCCGCGACCCGCGGGCGGCGGACAAGATCGCGCGGCGCAGCGGGATGATGGCTGTCCCACAGACCGATGTCAACGGACGACTGGTAGTCGGCTTCGACCGCGCGAAGCTGGACCGGCTTCTTGGCATCCCATCGGAAGGAGTGGAGTGATGACGATGCGTCCCATCAACGCTCACGTGCTGGTAAAGCCTTTGGAAGCCGCCAAGACAACCCCGGGCGGCATTTACCTGCCCGATACCGCCAGAGAGGGACAGGGTGAAGGGGAGGTCATCGCCGTGGCAGAGGATGCAACCGAGGAGGTAGCCGTAGGAGACCGCGTCATCTACAACGAATCCAGCGGCACGGAAGTCGCCGTGGATGGAGAAGAGTACACTCTGCTTTCCTCTGAAGATCTCCTGGCCAAGTACGAAGCCGCAGATGAGATCCCCGAGTGACCGGTGACGGAAAAGGAGACGACAGTGGCTGCAGTGGTGAATGAGGACCTGTGTACGGGCTGTGGGGTCTGCCAAGACGAGTGCCCGCAAGAAGCTATCACGGTTGACGAGATGGCCGTGGTGAACGCCGACCTTTGCACGGAGTGCGGCGTCTGTGTGGACGCATGTCCAAACGACGCGATCTCGCTGCCGGAAGAAAACAAGTCGTGATGAGAGAAAGCGCGTATCGCAAGACGGGCCGTCACGCGATGAGCGTTAGAACGGGCCTCTTGCGCTTCGACCGCTTCGACATGGGCGCTCGACCGGATGGGCCGCCACCTGGGAAGTGAGGAAGCGGATGGACGTGGATGCATGGAAAGAACGGGTTGAGGCAGAAAGACGGCACAAAGACGCCTTCTTCGCGTTCGGTCCGCAGTCGCCTTTGTCCCTGCAAGACCGCCGGGCCTTTTCGGGGTTGGCGTACTACCCGCCTGATCCCGCGTGCCGGTTTGAGCTGGAGTTGCACGAACATGCCGACAAGGACGTGCATGACATCCAGGATACCGGCGGCAACGTCAGGCAGCTTCTCCGCTGGGGGGAGTTCCGTTTCGCGCTGGCCGGCCGGCAATGCGTGCTACAGGCATACAAGAGTGACCCTGGTGAAAACAGGCTTTTTGTCCCGTTCAGAGACGCAACGAGCGGCGCAGAGAGTCACGGGGCGGGCCGATATCTGGACCTGGACCCGGGTGAGCACCTCACGAAAGAAGGCAAATGGATACTCGACCTGAACGCCGCCTATAATCCCTGGTGCGCGTACAGTGAGCACTACGTATGCCCGTTCGTTCCGCCGGAGAACTGGTTGGAGGTACCCGTTCGCGCAGGCGAGAAGGACTATCCCCTCAAGTCGGCTGAAGAGAGCAAATGAACAGCTTTGTTTTCAGCTCTGAGGAATTTCAGCGTGAACTCCGGGAGAGCGCACACCACGCGGGAGAGGTCGAGTTCCTGCAGTCTCTTCTAAGGCCGGGCATGCACGTGATCGAGGCAGGCGCCAACCGCGGAGTGACCGCCGTCGCCATCGCCAAAGAGATCGGCCGCGAAGGCCACCTGTACGCCTTCGAACCCGTGCCCGAGTTCTACGCGGAACTTCGGGAGAACCTCCTGCTCAATGACGCGGAGAATGTGAGCACCCATCAGCTTGCCGTGGGCGACCGACGAGGGCGCATCCCGTTCTACAAGCACGGCGGAGGAAGCGGCGTAACGCGGGCCGAAGACGCAGAGGTTCTCTCGGTGGAGACGACGACGGTAGTGAATTTCCTCGCGGAACAAGGGGAAGACCGAATCGACTTCTTGAATCTCGACTGCGAAGGCAGCGAGCTGCTCGTTCTCGAAGGTGCGAAACCTGTCCTCGAAGAACAAGCGCCCCAGATCTTCTGCGAACTACATCGCGGCTACCTTGGCGAACTCGATCAGTCGGCCGATGACGTCGTAGGTTTCCTCACTGAGCTCGGCTATGAGGTACGTCCTCTGCAAGTCGAAAACCTGGGCGGGGAGACGGACGTCAAGAAGTGCTCACACGTCTACGCCCACAGGCCGGCCGACGAGCACAGCGTCGAGGAGCTTGAGGAGAAGATAGCCGACCTGAGGGCCCGAATCCCGATCCACTCGGTCAGACCCGCCATGATGCAGGAACTGGAGGAACTCGAGGAACAACTGAGAGCGGCCCGGAAGGACAGGAGGACATGAGAGCAAACCTACCGGCGGCGGGGACATGTATCAAAAGGAATTCCGGGGGACACGACAGAGATGCTTCGCTTCGCTCAGCATGACATAAGCTGCGATTCTGCTGTGGGTTCTGTCATTCTGAGCGTTAGCGAAGAATCTCCTCGACGCACCTCCGGCTTCCATTGTCAACATGAAGCTCAATAATCCTGAGTTATGCTCCGAAAAAGGGTCCTGACACCTTTTGCACCGCAACGCTTCAAATGGCTGAAGTGTTACAAGTGATGAAAAATCATGAGATACTCGAAAGAATCAAGGATGAATGTAAAGGTGTGGAATTTGCTGGTGCGACTGAGCCGGTGAAAGCTAATGAGGTTATTTCGAAAGTTAAAGAACAAAAGGAAGATTGTAACACTTCAGCCAAGTGAGAAGACGGTGTGCCCTGAAAGGGCAACATTCGACA
>CAZDHT010000343.1:0-3330 GCA_964505325.1 uncultured Planctomycetota bacterium
CACGGTCCCCGCTGGCAACATGATCCATGTCTTTCGGCAGGAACGGCCAGGCCAGCACCGCGGCGTACCAGAGATCACGCCAGCGCTGCCGCTGTTCGCACAACTGCGGCGCTTCACCCTGGCCGTGCTCGGTGCCGCCGAGTCGGCGGCCGAGTTCGCGGGCATCCTCTACACCGACGCGCCGCCGAGCGGCGAGGCCGACGCGGTCGAGCCGATGGACCTCATCGAACTCGAGCGGAACATGCTGCTCACGATGCCCGGCGGCTGGAAGATGAGCCAGCTCGAGCCCGCGCAGCCGGCGACGACCTACGCCGAGTTCAAGAAGGAGATCCTGAACGAGATCGCCCGCTGCCTGAACATGCCGTTCAACGTCGCGGCGGGCAACTCGTCGGGCTACAACTACGCCTCGGGGCGTCTCGACCACCAGACCTACTTCAAGAGCATCCGCGTCGACCAGGCGTTCATGGCGCGGAAGGTGCTGGACCGCGTCCTGGCCAGTTGGCTGTGGGAGTACGCGCTGGAGGTGGGCCTGGACGGCGGCTTGCTGCTGGACGGGATGCTGCGCCGGCTGCCGTCGCACCAGTGGTTCTGGGACGGGATGGAGCACGTCGACCCCGCCAAGGAGGCCCGTGCGCAGGAGACCCGGCTCAAGAACAACACCACCACCTTGGCGCACGAGTACGCCCGTCAGGGGAAAGACTGGGAGACGGAACTGCGACAGCGAGCGAAGGAGAAGGCGCTGATGGGGAAGCTCGGCCTGACCGAGCAACAGGCGCTGCCGGCGCCCGCCGATGAGGCGGCGGACAACGAAGACCTGCGGGACGAGATGGAGGAGATGGCCGATGCCCTACAAAGGTGAGCATGCAGCCCGGCTGAAGGACCCGGACCAGTACGAGTCGTTCCGTCGCGAGAACGACAAGTTCGGCGCGGGCGTCCACGCCATCTGGGGCATCACGGCCGACGGCAAGGCCGAGCTGCAGGCTATCCGGTTCGACGCGAAGAAGTTCAGCGTCGCCGAAGCGAAGAAGTGGCTCCAGGAGCACGACCACAAGCCCCTCCTGTTCGAACCCGCCTCGGCCGAGGGCCAGGTAGTCCTCCGCATCGAGGCCGCCGCAGATGATCCGGCCGAGACCGCCCGCGTGACCGGCGTGGCGTACAGCGGCGGCAAGATGACGCTGCCCGGCTGGCGTTATCCGGTGGTAGTCGATCTGGCCGGCTTGGAACTGCCGGAGTCGGTGCCGCTCCTCACCAACCACGAGAACCGGACCGGGAACCGCGTCGGCGTGGTCCGCGCGACGGTCAAGGGCAACACGCTCCTGATCGATGGCGAGATCCTTTCGTCGAGCGGCCAGGCGAAGGGCATCGTTGAGCAGGCCCGTTCGGGCGCTGACTGGCAACTCTCGATCGGCGCCGAAGTCCACGACAGTGAACTGGTGCGCGGGAAGCGCACCGTCAACGGGCAGACCCGTGCCGGCCCGTTCTATCACGTGAAGAGAGCGACGTTGCGGGAAGTGTCCGTCGTCGCGGTGGGCGCCGACGTCGGCACCCGCATGAAGCTCGCGGCAACGTTCAACCTGTATGGAGGAGGTCGAGACATGGACTTCGAGAAATGGCTGGAAGAGCACGGCATCGAGGCCGAGGGGCTGGACGAGGAGAAGTTCGCCGCGCTGAAGGCGGCGTTTGAGACCGGCGAGGATCCGCCCGCGTTCGAGGAGAAGAAGGACGACCCGCCCAAGGCGGAGCAGCCGGCAGACGAGAAACCGGACGTCCAGGCCAAGAAGGATGACGGCCAGGCGCGGCCCGTGAAGAAGGAGGCCACGCCGAAGACCGTTGCCGCCAGCGCGGACACGCCGCCGGCGTCGGTGAAGGCCGAGGCCGAAGGCGCGGTCCGTGCGGAGCGCGAGCGCGTGGCCGCGATCCAGGAGGTCTGCGGGGGTGAGTTCCCGAAGATCGAGCGGGACGCCATCCGCGGCGGCTGGACCGTCGAGGACACCTCGCAGAAGGTGCTCAAGGCGATGCGCGCCGACCGGCCGCAGGCCGACGTCGGGATGTCGGTCGGTGGGCGCGGGCGGTCGCTCGAGGGCCGCACGCTCGAAGCGGCCCTCTGCCTGCGGGCGGGCATCGACGAGGAGATGCTGGTCAAGGACTACGGCGACCAGGTCATCGAGGGCGCCGTTCGCGAGCGCGACCTGTCCCTCCAGCAGCTCCTGGTCGAGTGCGCCGCGATGGAGGGCGTCTCGGTGCCGCGGTCGTTCTGCAACGACACCATCCGCGCTGCGTTCAGCACCGTGTCGCTGCCGGGCATCCTCAACAACGTGGCGAACAAGCGCCTCCTGAAGAGCTTCCAGGCGCAGCCGGTCATCGCCACGAAGCTCTGCTCCGAGGGCGAGCTGAACGACTTCAAGGAGTCGGAGCGCTACCGCCTGACCGACGTCGGCGACCTGGAGCCGGTGGCGCCGGACGGCGAGCTGAAGCACGGCGGCCTGACCGAGGAGAAGGCGACCAACCAGCTCGGCACCTTCGGGAAGACGTTCACGCTCACCCGGCAGATGATCTACAACGACGATCTCGGGGCGTTCCTCAAGGTCCCGGACGGCATGGGCGCCCGCGCCGCGAAGAAGATCGACCAGCTCTTCTTCACGCGCCTCCTGTCCAACCCGAACAGTCTGTTCAGCACCGGCCACAAGAACTACAAGGCGGGCGCGACCACGGCGCTGTCGTCGGACAGCCTGGCGCTCGCGGTCCAGATGTTCCTGGACCAGGTGGACGCGGACGGGCAGCCGATCAACATCTCGCCCAAGTTCCTGGTGGTGCCGACGCCGCTCAAGATGCTGGCCCGCCAGCTCCTGAACTCGGTGATGCTGATGGCCGTCGGCTCGACGGACAAGCAGAACATCCCGACCTACAACGCCCTCGCGGACGAGGACCTGGAGGTCGTGGCCAGCCCGTACCTCTCGAACACGAACTACGACGGCGCGTCGGAGAAAGCGTGGTATCTGTTCGCCGATCCGGCGGTCGTAGACACGTTCGAGATCGGGTACCTGAAGGGCCGGCGGACGCCGACCGTCGAGCGCGGCGAGACGGACTTCGACACGCTCGGCATCCGGTTCCGGGTGTACTTCGACCTCGGGGTTCGCGAGCAGGATCACCGGGGCATGACCAAGTTCAAAGGAGAAGCGTAAGCAGGAAGCTCTCAGCCGTCAGCTATCGGCTCTCGGCTAGAGCCCGGCTGACGGCTGGCAGCCGACAGCTGACAGCGACCACAAGGAGGACTGACAGATGGCGACAGTGAACTTTGTGCAGACGGGCGACAGCATCGACTACACCCCC
>CAZDHT010000343.1:3340-4588 GCA_964505325.1 uncultured Planctomycetota bacterium
GTGTACTTCGACCTCGGCGTCCGCGAGCAGGACCACCGGGGCATGGTCAAGTTCAAGGGCGAGTAGTCCCGGCTTCGCCGGGCCTTTGGAGTTGGCCGGGGCGTGAAAGCATCCACCCCGGCCAACTCCCCCGTAAAGGACGTGAACTGATGAGAGGAGACGAGCAATGGCGACGGTGAATTTCGTGCAGACGGGCGACAGCATCGACTACACCCCCGAGGCGGCGGTCGCCGCGGGGGCGGTGGTCGTGCAGAACGACCTGGTCGGTGTGACCAAGCTCCCCATCGCGGCGGGCGAGCTCGGGGCGCTGGCGGTTTCGGGCGTGTTCGACTTCCCGAAGGCGGAAGGCGAAGGCACGGCTATCGAGGCGGGCAAGAAGGCGTACTGGGACGAGACCGAAGAGGTCGCGACCGAGAGCGAGGTCGGCGCCGGCTATGTTGACAACCCGTACCTCGGCAAGACGGTCAAGGCCGCGGGCGACGACGACACGACCGTCCGTGTCCGGATGAGCCAGTAGGGAGGCGGTGATGGCCGACCTGCTTGGCAAGGCGGCCGCGTGGCTGGACGACCAGCGCGTCCGGCACCTGTCGCGGCCTGTGACCTACGCGCGGGGCGAGCACTCCGTCGAGGTCCAGGCCGCGGTCGGCCGGACGGAGTTCGAGGTCGACAACGGCACGGGCGTCCTCGAGAAGGTCGAGAGCCGCGACTTCCTGATCCGGGCGTCGGACCTCGTGCTTGATGGTTCGGCCGTTTTGCCAGAACGCGGCGACCGTATCCGTGAGGAGCAAGACGGGATGCTGTACGTGTACGAGGTGATGGCGCCCGGCCGTGAGCCCTGCTGGCGGTACTCGGACCCGTATCGCCGGGTGCTGCGGATACACACCAAGCTGGTGGACACGGTGGAGGCGTAGACGGACATGCCCAACGGAGAGTGCCCCAAGGGCGTCGAGAACGAGCAACGGATCGTTGCGCTGGAGCGCGACGTGGCCGAGCTAAAGGTCGCGATCCACGAGATCCGCGACGATCTGCTCGGCCGGCTGCCGAACTGGGCGACGGTCGCGATCACGCTGCTGGCCAGCCTGGTGGTCGGCCTCGGCGTCGCGCTGATGAAGGGATAGGAGTTCGCCCGTGGCTGTGATCACCGACGTCGCCGAGGCCGTAAAGGATGAACTGAACGGCGGCCACTTCTCCTTGCCGTTCGAGGCTGTGCGGAAGTACCAGCCGCTCTTCGAGCTGCCGGAGATGAAG
>CAZDHT010000344.1:0-4533 GCA_964505325.1 uncultured Planctomycetota bacterium
GAGCAGCGTTTACGCTGCTTTCCGAGTCCGCCGCAGGCGGGCGAGAATAGGCCCCCGCTTTAGCGGGGGGCGAGCAGCGGCCGCCCCTCCTTCTACGCTCAGCCCCGTTTACGGGGCTTGTCCGTCTCGGCTAAAGCCCTCTGACAAGCCCCGTGAACGGGGCTTAAGGCCAAACATGAGGCCCGGCCCGCTCGACCCCGCCTGAAGGCGGGGCCTATTCTCGGAGCTGTCGCTCCTCGCGAAGGCCCGTGAACGGGCCTTTCCCGTCTCGAAAACTGGGGATGACTCAGGCTCAGGCCCGCTCGACGTGCACGAACGCGGCCAGCCGGCGCGCCTGCCCATGGGTTGTTGCATAGTTCATGAACTATGATATACTTTACACCTGTTGGCGCGGGCCCGAGCATTTCACTCTATGGGAGGTGATGGCGATGCAGGAGGATGAGTTCCAGGCCGTCGTGCCGTGTCAGGCATGCTCGACGTTCAGGAACGCGGTCAGCTGGAGCGCGTGCCCAGGGGTTGTTGCATAGTTCATGAACTATGATATAGTTCACGCCTGTTGGCGCGGGCTCGAGTATTTCACTCTATGGGAGGTGATGGCGGTGCAGGAGGATGAGTTCCAGGCTGTCGTGCTGTGTCAGGCTCTGGGAAGTACAACGCGTTACCGGATTCTGAAGCTGCTCGCGGCGCGGCGGATGCGACCGGGACAGTTGGCGAGCACGCTGGGCAAGTCGAAGACGGTGATCTCGGTGCATCTGGGGAAGCTGCGGGCGGCGGGGCTGGTGCGGTTCAAGCGGGAGGCGACGGGGCTGCTGTACTGGCTGAAGCCGACGGGGCTGAAGACGGTGCTGGGCCGGCTGGAGGCGTTTGCCGCATCGCTCAAGCAGAGGGCTTAGCGTAGTTCATGAATTCATGAACTATGAAACAAGGGGCAGAACGTGGCAGCCGCAACGCGGCGAGCTAGACGGCGGCGGCGAGGCGCTTCTCGATCGAGCCCCAGTCCACCAGGTTCTTGAGAAACACGTCGACGTAGGCGGCCCGCCGGTTCTGGTACGTCAGGTAGTAGGCATGCTCCCACACGTCGCACACCATCAGCGGGACGGTACCGGCGAAGAGCACGTTCTCGTGCTTCTCGGCGCCCAAGACGACCAGGCGCTGGCCCACCGGCTCGTACGCCAGGACGCCCCAGCCGCTGCCGCGGATGCTCTTGGTCACCGCGGCGAAGTGAGCGACGAACGTGTCGAACGAGCCGAAGCTGCACGGGATGAGTTGCGCCAGGCCGCGCGTCGGCTTCCCGCCGCCGCCGGGCTTCATGCTGCTCCAGTAAATGGAGTGGAACAGGTGGCCGGAGCCGTGGAACGCGAGCGCCCTGGTCAGTGCGGGGATGACGGCGGCGTTGCCGTCGGCGCGCGCCCTGGCCAGCTTGGCGAGGGCGCCATTCAGCCCGAGGACGTAGCCGGCGTGGTGTTTGTCATGATGCAGCGTCAGCGTCTGCTTGCTGAGGTGCGGCTCGAGCGCGTCGTAGGCGTAGGGCAGCGGCGGAAGCTTGTAGTCGCCGAGTTCGCCGGCGGCGCGGTCGCCCACGGCGGCGGCAGCGGCGAGGGGCGCGGCCGCGGCCCTGGGCGCGGCGCAGCCTGCGGCGCCCAAGGCGCCCACCGCAACCGCCGCGGCGCCCAGCTCCTTCATGAGCTCTCTTCGAGTCAGGTCCATGGCTTTCCTCCTTGGCGCCTCCCCGACGGCAGGATCGGAAGACACCCTATGCGGGCTACGGCCATGCTATCTCGATTTGGCCGCAAGTCAAGCGGAACTCGCGGCGGAAGGGCGGCTCGGGCAGAGCACGCTCGTCTGAAAGAAATGCGTGTCGGCCCAAGCGCCGACACGCATTCTGGAAGCCTCTCGAAACTTGGCGTTCCGGGCGCGAGCTTCTCGCCCGGGAACCGTGGTGTCTAGAGCTTCGGCGCCAGCCCACCGTCGTCCCACGTTCCGGGAGCGATCACCGACTTGATGAACTCGACGAGCGACTCGCCGGTGAAGGTGTCGGCCCGCTCCTCATCTGCCGCGGGCTCTTCGTTGAAGATGTCGTCCATCTCTTCGATGTCGTCCAGGTTGGCGTTGCTGATGGCTTTGACGTTCGGCGTGAAGTTCCGGATCTCGATGGTGAGGTCGGTGACGTCATAAAACCGCGTTACGGTCTGGGTGGTCTGGCCGATTTTCTCTTTGGTGGAGATGAAGATCACGCCGTTCTGAAGGGTGTACTTGAGGTTGATGAGCCTGAGCACCCACTCGAGCGCGTCTTTGAACTTGACTTTTTCAAGCCGCAGCGTGACGTCGAGGCCGCCGCCGAGCTCGGCGACCGACTTCTTGTCCACCACGATGTTCACTTGCTGGAGGTTGCGGAGGAATGCGACGACGTCGTCGAGCGGGGTGGCAATGAAGTCGAACGAGATCGGCTTCTCAAGGATCACATTCAGGTCCGTCTTCCATTTCGCGTCTTCGGGCGATTCGGCTTCGATCTCGATGCCGGCGGTCCGCTTCCGCTTCTCGTCCCAGTCGTCGGGGTAAACCGGCATCACCTGCGTAAAGGGAATGGAGAGGCTGCGAACGATGCGCCATGCCTCGGCCGTCTCCCGCGTCTTCGTCCGGTCATACCATGCGAGTTCCTGTGCGACGCGCGCCTCGTAGCACTTGTCGCGGAACGCAATGACCTCCTTGTTCCGGGGATCGATCTTGAGGATTTCGTCGGCTTTGTCGGCTGCCAGCAGGAAGCGGGTCTGATCGAAGAGCCGCTTGGCGTCCTCAAACAGCCGGGTGATTCGCTGCTGGTACAGGCTCAGCAGGCGCACGCGGTCGCTATCGGCGATCGCCCGTGCCTTCTCGAGTTTCTTCTCCTCCTCCTCCTTCGTCGCCTTATCGCGGGCCGCCTGAGCGGTGTCGTATAGGGTCTTGATTTCGGCGAGTTCACGGCTCACGTCGATCCGCGCCGCCAACACCTTTCCCGAGTCCCGCGCGGCATCCAGCTTGCCCAGCGCCGCGTCATAGCTCTTGGCATTGATCAGTTGCTTGGCGTCGAGGACGGCCTTGCGCACGTTGTTGAGTGCGAACTGAAGCTGGACCAGTCTCCGGGTCCTCTCCGCATCAATGATGCTGGGTTCCCCGGACGGGTCCTTTCGAAGGAGTCTTCTAACCGTGGCCAGCTTGTCCTTGGCCTTCTTGTGCTTGGGGTTGGCCTCGAGGGCGCTCAACAGGTTCTGTTCCGCTTCGAGGTAACGGGCCTCGTCGAAGCGCTTCAGCGCCGCGCTGTAATAGTGATCGGCCAGGCGCATGCTGTATTCGCGTCTGGCGCGTTCGTCCGCCCTCACCTTCTCCAGGAGCGTGTCATACTCCGTCTTCTTGGCCAGCTCCTGCTTCACGGTCACCAGCAGTTCCTTGGCCTTCTGGTGGTTGGGACCGGCCTTGAGGGCGAGCAAGAGGTTCTTCTCGGCTTCTTCGTACTGCCCCTTGTCGGACAGATCTTTGGCCTTCTGGTAATAGGTCTCCGCGTCCAACGGCTTCGTGTCACCGTCCTCGGCGAATACGGCGGAGCCGCCCAGAATGAGCAACACGCACACCACGGCGCACAACGCTTTTTCGACCGCCTTCATTGGCTTCCCTCCTATCGCTCCTGGTCCAATCAATCAGATGCTCCAGCCTTGGGCAGACACGCGAATATTCCGCTTCTCAATTCCTTCTCGCAGGCGACCGCCACCCATCCACGTCTGGCGATCTCGCCCCGATCAAGCGTCTGCAAACCAAGGACCGCCGTCCGGCTCCGGACCCTGTCGGACCGCCGAGGATCCGCGCAGGAAATCGGCCGCGTTCATCGGGCCCCGGCCGGCCGGTTTCACCTCGATCAGCTCGATGCAGCGGGCGCCGGTCGAGACCACGAGCCGCGGGCCTTCCACACGGCCGATGCGTCCCGGCCTTCCGACCGCATCCTGGTCCGCATCTTGGTCGCTCGTGCGGGCCCGCAACACGATTACCCGTATCGGCTCGCGCCCGGGCAAGTGGAGCTCGGAGTAGGCGCCGGGCCAAGGGGTCATCGCCCGGATGTGCCGGGCCACCCGGTCTGCAGGGCGGGACCAGTCGATCCGGCCGTCAGACTTCTGCAACATCGGCGCGGTTGTCGCCTGCGTCTCGTCCTGGACCTCGTATGTCACAGAGCCATCGGCGAAAGCCCGCAGGATGTCGGCCAGCAGCTCGCCGCCGATCGCCGCCAGGCGGGCCGAAAGCTGGCCGCTCGTCTCGCCATCGCGGATCGGCGTCGCCTTCTGCGCCCTGCGGCGGCGTTCGCCGTAACAGATGATCTCGCCGGCGTCCAGCCTGGGGCGAAGCTTCATGATCGTCACGCCCGCCTCCGCATCGCCGGCGAGGATCGCCGCGGCGATGGGCGCCGCGCCCCGGTGACGCGGCAGCAGCGAGGCGTGGACGTTGATGCTGTCCATTCGGGCGGCTCGCAGCGCCGGCGGGGGCAGGATTTGCCCGTACGCAGCGACCGCG
>CAZDHT010000345.1:0-4479 GCA_964505325.1 uncultured Planctomycetota bacterium
GAAGTGGAAGGGGGTGTCTGTGCCGGCCCGGCAGGCGAACTCCCATTCCGCCTCTGTGGGCAGGCGGAATGTCCCGGCCCCAAGCGCGTTCAGCTTCCGGATGAGATTCTGGCAATCGTGC
This sequence comes from uncultured Planctomycetota bacterium, assembly GCA_964505325.1. Lineage (GTDB taxonomy): Bacteria > Planctomycetota > PUPC01 > PUPC01 > PUPC01 > CAZDHT01. Next base: position 122 of record CAZDHT010000345.1, read on the forward strand.
CACGAGAGCTGGCCCGCGGGATTTTTGGCCCCCTTGAAGTAGCTGGGGTTCCTTCCCATCACCTTTTCCCACTGCTCCTGTGTGACTTCGCACTTGCCGATGTAAAAGGGCTCGGTGATTCGGACGCGGTGTTGCGGGCGCTCGTCATCCTTGCGGGCCGGCTCGTCTGGCGCGCTGCCCATCATGAACTCGCCCGCGGGGATCAGGGCCATCTCCAACTTGATCCCGTCGCCGAGGTCGATCGATTTCTGCGCGGGAATGCCGAGGCGTTCGGCGGTGGTCGTCCGGCGCTGCACGGCCGCGGAGGCGGCAAAGGGCCATTCCGTGAAGACGGGAATGAGGCGCGAACGCAGCAGGGAGATCTGGTCCTTGACCGTTGCGGCAAACCGGGTCCGGCCATATATCTGCTCGAACGCATTGAGCAGCTTGGCGAGCGCATCCGCCTCGGGATCGCCGAGTTTTTGGGTCGCGACATAGGGGGCGATCTTCTCCCAGGCTTTTTTTGCAGCGAGTTCGATGTCGCCGAACTGGAGTCCGGCCAGCTTAGCGGCGTAACGTGGGTGGAGCCCGTGGCCTTCCGCGCGCTGAAGCGCGGCCTTTGCCCCGTTGGCATCCTTCACCGCGAGGGCGAGGATGGCCGCGGCAATGGCCTCGTCGGCGGTCTTCGGCGTCCATTCGATGTGGTAATCGGAGAAGGTCTTGCCCGTGAGGTCCGCGATGCGAACGGAGGCGTCGCGCCACTTCATCTCGCCGTTTTCCAGCACCCTCCTTTCGAGAACAATCGTTTCGCTGCTTACGCTCTTGACCTTTCCGGTCTTCAGACCTTCCGGCGTGTGGAGCTTGACGACCTGGCCTTCGCAGCTCTTGAACACCGCGACGGCGTGGGCTGTCTTTTTCGCGGCGATCTGCGGCAGGATACGGCACACCGTTGCCACCAGCTTGACGGTGTCGCTGACGGGCTTGAGCGTTTCGTCGTTCAGGGCCGCCTGGGCGAGGCGCACCGCGCCCGCCAGGTCGCCTTTCGCGGCGGCCGCATCGACATCCGCGAGCAGCTTGTCGAAAGCTTTCTTGGCGGCTGCGAGCGCCGTCGCTTGTTTCCTGAGCGCCGCGTCGGCCGCCCCACGCTGAAGAGCGGCCAGCGCGGCCCCCGCCCTCCTCCTCACCTCACGATCCGTCATGCCGCTGATCGCGTTCCGGTACCTCTCGATGCCTTCTTGGTATTCTCCTGGATTAGCTCTCACCCATTTCTGGACGCGTTCGAGCCGTGCCTGGTCTCTCGCCCTTGCGGCTTCGGCCGGGTCCCGCGGCCCGACGGTGGCCACTTGGGTGGTCGCCTTGGGAGGACGCTTCGTCCCCGGCTCAGGCACCCGTGGCGGGGCCGTCGCGGGGCGGGTGGTCGGCAAGTGGCTCAGGTCCGTCCGCTTGGTCTGGCGGGGTGTCTGCTTCGGCTTCGAGCCGAGGGCGATCAGCAGGATTGCGAGAAGCAACGCTGCCGCGCCGCCGACATACACCCACTTCATTTGAGCGCGGCGCGGCGCCTGCGGCTTCCTCGCGGTCGCCGGCCGACGCTGGGGCACGGCAACATCGGGGGCCTGCTCCGGTCCCAGGAGAACGTGTTGCACGTCCTGAAGAAGCTCCTTCGCGGTGGCGTAGCGCTGCTCCCGCTTCTTTGCCATCGCCTTGCGGACGATGGCGGCGGCGCCCATGGAGAGCTGGCGGTCGGCCTTGCGCGGGTCAGGCACGGGTTTCGAGAGGTGTTTCGACATCACCTCGGCGCGGGTCCCGCCCGTGTACGGCGGACTTCCCGTCAGCAGGTGGTAAAGGGTGGCGCCGAGCGAGTAGATGTCGGTCCGTCCGTCGAGGTCGGCCTCGCCGCGGACCTGCTCGGGGGAGATGTAGTCCGGGGTGCCAAGCGCGGTTCCGACCACGGTCACGCTGCTGTCCGTCCGGGCGGCCTCGCGCGCCAGCCCCAGGTCCGCCAGCTTCGGGGTTCCGTTGGCGGTGACAAGGATGTTATCGGGCTTGACGTCGCGATGGATGAGGCCGGCCTCGTGGGCGCAGTCGAGCGCCCGGGCGATGTCGCGCGTGATCTCGAGTGCCCGACGTTCGGGCAGTCTGCCCTCGGCCTCGAGGATGTCTTTCAACGTCCGCCCGTCGACGAACTCCATGGCGAAGTAGTAGTAGCCGCCCGCCTGGCCCGCGTCGATGCCCTGTACGATGTTGGGGTGGTCGAGGCGCGCGGCGGCCTGCGCCTCGCGCAGGAAACGCACCAGGAACTGCTGCTGTTTGGCGTGCTTGGGCGGCAGTATCTTGAGCGCAACCACCCGGTCAACCGACACTTGGCGGGCCTTGAACACGGCGCCCATCCCGCCCTGGCCGATCTTGGAGATGATCTCGTAGCCGCCCACCGTCTGCTTGGCGGGTTGCGATGACCCGGAGGTCTGATCGCTGGGTCCTGGCAACATATTCCCCTTTAACTGCCCCAGCTAACATTATCTCACACAGGACAAGAGCGGTCAACCGTTGCAGGATCGGCGGCGGGTAAAAAAACGTAACTGCCCGAACGCGCTGCGCGGGGGGCCGCATTTCGCCTTGACAACGCCGGGTTTTGCGGGATAATCGACGCACTATTCCGAGGAGCCAGGATGATCTGCCCCGCGTGCCGCGAAGAGATGATCGTCGTTGAATACAAACAGATCGAGCTCGACGTCTGTGTGTTCTGCAGGGGCGTCTGGTTCGATGCGGACGAGCTGGAACTGCTGCTCAACTCGCTTGGACTCTCGGCGGGCGACCTGGCACGTCCGCTGTCGGAGAAGACGGCCGAGAAGCCGCGAAGATGCTCTCGCTGCCGTCGCAAGATGGAGAAGGTGCTGGTGGGGCCCGGCGACGGCGTGATGATTGACCGGTGCAGAAAGGGGCACGGGCTCTGGTTCGACGGCGGGGAGTTGGACGCGGTGCTCAAGGAACTGAGTGAGCCGGCGGCGGGCGGTGAGGCCGCACCGGGCGCCGGAATTTCAACCCAGGCAGGCGGTGAAGTCGGCTCGTTCCTGGCGGACGTGCTTCTCGCCGGCGATGAAGACAAGGACAAGGGAGGCGAAGAATGATACTGGCAATGGGTGGAGCGACGATTATCCTGATCCTAATCGCGGTGGTGGTCGTGCTGGGCCTGCTGTGGCTGATGGCCGCGTACAACGGCCTGGTCCGGCTGCGCAATCAAGTGAAGAACGCATGGGCGCAGATCGACGTCCAATTGAAGCGACGGTGGGACCTGATCCCCAATCTGGTCGAAACCGTGAAGGGGTACACGAAACACGAGGCCGAGACACTCCAGAGAGTCACCGAGGCCCGGAACATCGCGCAGGGCGCCGCGGGGCAGGGGGTGGGCAAGCAGGCGGAGGCGGAATCAGGCCTGTCCGCCGCGCTCAGCCGCCTGATGGTCGTCGTCGAGGCCTACCCGGACCTCAAGGCGAATCAGAACTACCTCGCCCTGCAGGAGGAGCTCACCTCGACCGAGAACAAGATCGGCTTCTCACGGCAGTTCTACAACGACACCACGATGAAATTCAACACCAGGATCCAGATGTTCCCCACGAACCTCGTGGCCGGCGCCTTCAACTTCAAGGAATCCGAGTTCTTCGAACTGAAGGAAGAAGCCGCCCGCGAAGCGCCGAAGGTCGAGTTCTGATCTGAGCGGCGGAAGCCGATGCAACTGACCGAAGCCGAAAAACAGGCGCTGGCGGCGGTCGTCGTCAGTCTGCGCGAAGAGTTCGGCGCCACCGAGGTGCTGCTCTACGGCTCGGCCGCGCGGGGAGACATGGACGCCGAATCAGACATCGATCTGTTCGTCGTTCTGCCGGAGGTCAACTGGGAGATCGAGAAGCAAATCAGCGCGCGGTGCTTCGACGCCGGGCTCGAGTGCGGTCGGCTGATCTCGACGATGTGTTTCACCCCGCACGAGCTCAAGAACACGCCCCTGCGGGCCTCGCCGTTCGTCCTCAATGTGCGCCGCGAGGGAGTGCCTCTGTGACGGACGATGTGCGCCAGCTCGTCGAATACCGTCTGGAGCAGGCCCGCGAGACCCTGGCCGCGGGTCGTGACCTTCTGCAGGGAGGGCACATCCGCGACACGATCAACCGCGGCTATTATGCGATGTTCTACGCGGCGCTCGGCCTGCTTGCCGCCAAGCAACTGGGGACCAGCAAGCACAGCGGCGTCATCGCTCTCCTGGGCCAACGCTTCGTCATAACCGGCGAGTTTCCGTCGGAGATCGCGGCGTACTTGGGGCGGGCGTTCGACGTGCGTCTGAAGTCCGACTACCGGGAGTTCGCCGAGCCGCTCGAAGAAGACGCCCGCGAAGT
>CAZDHT010000346.1:0-4477 GCA_964505325.1 uncultured Planctomycetota bacterium
GCCAGGTGACGTCGGACGGCAAGGGGGAGATCGTCCAGCGAGTAGACTCCATCACTGTCCTGAGGAAGTTGTGACCGGAGTTTGGGGGACAGGGGAAGCTCGCGGACCGCCCCGAGGCAAAACGGTCCTGACACTTTTTGCCCAACGTTCCGCCGGGCGGATGATTTCCGCTTGCAACGGCGCCGACGATGTGATAATGTACCGGCGCCATGGCGGAGTCGAAGCAGAACCTTGACGCGGCGTGGATCAAACGAGCGGTCAATCTCATCGCCCATCAGATCGTCGAGTTCAACGGCGGCGCCCAGGACCTGGTGATCGTCGGGCTCCACACCAACGGCGTCTTCCTCGGCCGGCGCCTGGCCGCTGCCATCAAGCATTCGGAAGGCCTGGACGTCCCGGTCGGCACGATGGACATTACGTTGTACCGCGACGACGTGGGGATGCGCGCCGCCGGCCCGCACCTGCCGATACGCCAGGGCACCAACATCCCGTTCGACATCACGGAGAAGATCGTCGTGCTGGTGGACGACGTGCTGAACACGGGCCGGTCGATCCGCGCCGCGCTCGATCAACTGATGGACCTCGGGCGCCCGAGGAAGATTCAACTCGCCGGCTTGGTCGACCGCGGCGGCCGCGAGCTGCCGATCCGGCCCGACTTCGTCGGGCGTGAAGTGACCATTGACGACGACGAGAACGTGAACGTTCGACTCACGGAGGCCGACGGCGCTGACGAGGTGATCGTGGTGCCCAAGTCGCCGCCGCCGAGCACGTAGGTTCGCAAGCACAGCAGCGGAGACCAGGCCGGAAGGTTCCCGACAGGACTGACAGGATGAGCGGAGGCCTGTCAACAGCTCTCACAAAACGGTGGGGCGGACATTCCTGTCTGCCCCGTGGCAGGCAAGCATGCCTGCCGCGCAGAACGCACCACGGGAGCGAGCCGAATTGAAGTGGACCCGCAAGCACCTGCTCGGCCTGCAAGACCTCTCGGCGGAAGAAATCAATATCGTCCTCGACACGGCGGAGTCCTTCCGCGAGGTCTCAACGCGAAAGAAGAAGAAAGTCCCCACGCTGACCGGCAAGGTCGTCGTGATGATGTTCGTGGAACCCAGCACCCGGACGCTGACCTCCTTCTCTCTCGCCGCGCGGCGGCTCAGCGCCGACGTCGTCGGGTTCTCCAAGGGCGGGAGCAGCATCACCAAGGGCGAGACGCTGATCGATACCGCAAAGAACATCCAGGCGATGGGGATCGACGTGATTGTCTTACGCCACCCCGCGCCGGGCGCGCCGCACCTGCTGGCGCGAAATCTCGACGCCAGCATCGTCAACGCCGGCGACGGCACCCACGAGCACCCCACCCAGGGCCTGCTCGACATCTTCACCATCCGCGACCGGCTGAAACGCATCGAGGGCCTGACCGTCGCGATCGTCGGCGACATCAAGTACAGCCGCGTCGCCCGGTCCAACATCTGGGGCCTCAAGAAGCTCGGGGCGCGCGTCATCGTCGTCGGGCCTGCCACCCTCATCCCCTCGCACATCGAGGACCTGGGGGTCGAGGTGTGCTACGACCTGGACCAGGTCATCCCCGAATGCGACGTGATCAACATCCTGCGGATCCAGCTCGAGCGGCAGAAGAGCGGCCTGTTCCCGTCGATCCGCGAGTACGCGCGGGTGTTCGGGCTGAACACCGAGCGGCTCTCGCGCGCCAAGCACGAGTTGCTGATCATGCATCCCGGCCCGATGAACCGGGGCATCGAGATCACGCCCGAGGTCGCGGACGGGCGGCACTCCGTCGTACTGGACCAGGTGACCAACGGCGTGGCGGTCCGAATGGCCGTGCTGTATCTCGTCGCAGGCGCAAGAGGATAACCATTGATGCTTTACCAGTCAGGAGTAAGTCCATGGGCGTTGCTTACGTCGAAGGCCAGGTGAGCGGGCCTTCCGGCAAACAGGAAACTGTAAGGTTCCTTGTAGACAGTGGAGCGACCTACTCAGTTCTGCCCAAAGCGGCCTGGCAAGCGATTGGGCTGGAGCCCAAACGAAGACTGTCGTTCATACTGGCTGACGGCACGACAATTGAAAGGTCGGTCTCGGAGGCTTTTGTCAGCCTGCCACAAGGAGAAGCTCACACACCGGTAATCCTGGGCGAAGAAGGCGATGAAGCGCTGCTAGGCACGGTAACTCTGGAGATTCTGGGGCTTGTGCTCAATCCCTTCGACCGAACACTGCGTCCAATGCGCATGTTGCTGTGTTGAACATCGAGCTTCGAACGGAGCGACAATGGCGACCACTCTCATCACCGGCGGCCGGGTCATCTGCCCCGACCAGGGCATCGACAAGACGCTCAACCTGGTGCTGGCCGACGGCGTCGTCAGGGAGCTGACGGAATCTGAGCCGCAGGCGGACGAAGTGATCGACGCGGCCGGAATGATCGTCTCACCGGGCCTCATCGACATGCACGTCCACCTGCGCGAGCCGGGCAAGCAGAACGAGGAGACCATCGCCTCCGGCTCCGCCGCGGCCGTCGCCGGCGGGTTCACCAGCGTCGCGTGCATGCCCAACACCGAGCCGACCGTCGACAACGAGGCGTCGTCACAGTTCGTGTTCCTCCAGGCGGAACGTGCCGGCCTGGCGAACATCTACCCCATCGGCTCGGTGACCAAGGGCCGCAAGGGCGAGGAGCTGTCGGAGATCGGCCAGCTCAGCCGCGGCGGAGTGGTCGCCTTCTCCGACGACGGCTCGCCGGTGCGGAACGCGGACATCATGCGCCGCGGCCTCGAGTACACGAAGATGTTCGGCAAGGCGATTATCGAGCACTGCGAGAACATGGACCTCTCCGGCGACGGCGTGTTGAACGAAGGCGTCGTGTCGACCATCCTCGGCCTGCCGGGCATCCCCGCTGCGTCGGAAGAGGTGGCCATCGCCCGCAACGTCATCCTGGCCCAACTGACCGGGGCGAAGCTTCACATCGCGCACGTCAGCACGGCGGGCGGCGTGGAGCTCGTCCGGATGGCCAAGCGGCGCGGCGTCACCGTCACCGCCGAGGCGACGGCGCATCATTTCACCCTCACCGACGAATGCGTCAAGACCTACGATCCCGTCTACAAGATGAACCCGCCGCTGCGAACCCAGGCGGACGTGGACGCGGTCCGCGACGGCCTCCGCGACGGCACCATCGACGCCATTGTCTCCGACCACGCTCCGCACTCCACCGAGGAGAAGCAGCTCGAGTTCAGCAGCGCGCCGTTCGGCGTGATCGGAATGGAGTCGCTGCTGCCCGTCGCCATCACCGAGCTCATCGACGACGTGCTCGACTGGCCGGGGCTGGTGGTCAAGCTGACTGTGAACCCCGCCCGCATCCTGGGGATCGACAAAGGGACTCTCCGCTCCGGCGCCGACGCCGACGTCACCATCATCGACCCCGACGTCGCCTGGACCATCGACGTCACCGCGTTCCGGTCCAAGAGCCGAAACTGCCCGTTCGACGGGAAGCAGGTCCGCGGCCGCGCTGTCCGCACGATCGTCGGCGGAAAGACCAAGTACGCCCTGTGACGCGCATAGAGGTAACACCTCTAACTCACGAACTCGACCTTGAAGCAACACTGGGCTGCTCATGCGGCGTGGGAGGCATCCGCTATCCGTGAGGCAGCGGAACAGGCAACTGTCGCTCTCTTGCACAAGAAACACCCACTATCGAGGAAACGATTGTGCCTCTGGTCAGCAAACTCAGGGCCCTGTGCAGCATAGCGAGAGTGTTCGTGAGAGAACCGCGGATAGCGAGAGCTTTCATGCAACAACGACGACCGAGCCTCAAGCTCTTGGCCCAGTTGCCGACAATTCTCCGCGGTCTCAACTATTCTCGGAAGTGGGAACCCCCCGCTGCCGGTCACCCATCGCCTGCTCTCTCCGGGCCCCCGGCGTCGTCCGCGCCTTCGAATCCCCTGAAGTCTTATTTCGATTGTCACAAGGAGGGAAGAGGCATTCGGAAGTGGATCCACTACTTCGACATTTATCATCGCCACTTCAGGAAATTCGTGGGGCAGAACGTACGCATACTTGAAATTGGGATTCACTCCGGCGGAAGCCTCGAAATGTGGAGGGACTATTTCGGCCCTGCGTGTCGCGTCTACGGCGTGGACAAACAGGAGGAGTGCAAAGCGTATGAAAACGAGTACACAACTGTTTTCACAGGCGATCAAGCAGATCGCGAATTCTGGAAATCATTCAAAGACAAAGTCCCTGCGATCGATATTGTGATTGATGACGGCGGACACCAGCCTGAGCAGCAGATCGTCACATTCGAAGAAATGCTCCCTCATCTTTCTCCCGGAGGGGTCTATCTGTGCGAAGACATTCATGGGGTCCACCGCGGTTTTTCCGCCTATTCACACGGGCTGGTCAAGAGCCTGAATGACATGGCCGGCAGGTCAGGGTCTCGCGTTCGTCCATCGCAATTCCAGAGTTGGATTAGATCGATACA
>CAZDHT010000347.1:0-4476 GCA_964505325.1 uncultured Planctomycetota bacterium
GACTTCATCGGCTCCACCACCGGCGAGATGAAGCACTTCGAGCCGGCCGTCTTTATCGGCACCGACAAGGCCACCATCGCCGACGACCTCCGCCTCTTCGCCAAGTATGCCAACCGCGACGGCGGCATCCTCGAGCACGTGGTGTCGTTCCCGGATGAGGCCGCCGTCGAGAGCACCCTGGTGATCCTGAAGCCGGACAACTTCAAGCCCGGCAGCTCGCGGCCCGGCAACATCATTGACATGTTCTCGCGGACGGGGTTGTGCATCGTGGGCGCCACCATGCTCCGTTTCACCGTCGCACAGGCCGAGGAGTTCTACCGGCCGCTGCGAACGTTCTTCGTGGACCGGCTCAAGAAGGGCGTGACGGAGCGGGTCGCCGCCCTGCTCCGCGACGGCTTCGAGTTCCCCGTCTTGGACGAAACGGTTGACGCTGTCGCCGACTTGCTCAAGGACGCCAACGCGCAGCACGAGTTCTACCGCATCGTCAAATACATGTCGGGCGGCGACCCCTACACGGTCACCGATCCGGAGGAGAAGAGACGGCCCGGCAAGGAGAAGTGCCTGGCCCTGCTGTACCGCGGGCCGGATGCGATCCGGAAGATCCGCGACTGCCTGGGCTCGACGAATCCGGAAGACGCGGCGCCCGGGACGGTTCGCAGCGTGTACGGCAACGATCTGATGAAGAACGGCGCCCATGCGTCCGATTCGGTGGAGAACGCGGAGCGCGAGCGCAAGATCGTCGGCCTGTGGAAGAACCAGGAGCCGAGTGAGATTGAAGTGCTGATCAACGAATACCTCAGTCAGTGAAAGGAGCGCGATAATGGCCAAGGTCCTGATTACGTATTTCTCCGCCACCGGCAACACGGAGAAGATGGCGCGGCTCATCGCCGACGGTGCCGAGAAGGCGCACGGCCAGGTGACGGTCAAGCCGACCGGCGAGGTGGACGCGGGGCAGTTGCTCGATTACGACGCGATCATCATCGGCTCGCCGACGTACTACGGCGCACCCGCTGCCGCGGTCCGCAAGCTGTTCGACGAGAGCGTCCGCTATCACGGCCAGCTCGAAGGCAAGGTGGGCGCGGCGTTCGCTTCGTCCGCCAACATCGGGGGCGGCAACGAGACCACCATCATGGCGGTCCTTCAGTCCATGCTCATCCACGGCATGATCATCCGCGGCAACTCGAAGGGCGATCACTACGGCCCGGTGTCGATCAATGCGCCGGACGCGCGGGTGGAGAAGCAATGTCGGGAGCTGGGCCGCCGGGTTGCGGAACTCGCCGACAAGGTGGCGTAGCCTTCGAGGTACGACCGATGACTGAGGCCGGCCCATCGATCGATTTTCGGGGCAAGTTCCTCAAGCTGTTCGGCTACTCAGTGATCGTGGTCACCATCGGCGTGGTGGTGTGGGGGGTGATGGCTGTGGGCGTGCGGCTCTTCGGCCAGGCGAAACACCTGCGGTGCCAGGACAACCTCAAGACCATCATGGGAGCGATGTCGATTTACCGGCAGACCTACCGAAGCCAGCTTCCGCCCTACCTCGCCGCTCTGCTCCCGCTGATGCAGAACCGGATCGACAAGCTTCAATGCCCGGCCGACAGGGATCACGGTGCGAAGGGCTGTCGGCCGCTGTGGATGCGGCCCTACTACACCGACCGGCACTTCGCCAACGTCGACCTCGACGGGCCGGGCCTCGACGCGGAAACGGCCGCCGACCGCGTTCCGTGCAGCTACCTGTACGCGGCCAACGCCTATCCCTGCGGTCTGGACGATTCCGGCAGGACGTGGCGCGAGGTGTTCGAGAACCAAGTCAGGGAACAGGGCAACGAGGTGCCCATGGTGCGATGCTACTACCACTTGCCCGAGCAGTACGTCGAAGATCCCGGCGCGCCCGGCGCGAAGAGCCCCGACCCCAAAGCCACCCCGACGTACAACATCTCCGCCGACCTCGAACTCAAGGAGTATCCGCTCCGCTGGCAGTCTGACCCCAGGTTCTCTCGACCGCGGTAGTGCCGGCACACCCAGCCCAAAAAAATCATCAAAATCTGCTTGACATTTGCGATAGCGTGTGGTAGCATATGATAGACGGCGATAGCTGGCAGATGCCGGCTGTCCTGGAACGAAGACAGAAAGCTCAGGAGAAAGCAAACGATGGGCGGAAATGCATCGGCCTCCGAAGGTCCAGACGATTCGAGGGCGCGGCGCTGGTACAGCATTCGTGAGGCAGCGGAATACCTGCAAATCAGCCAACCCACCATCTTCCGCTGGATGAAAGACGGCATTCTGTCCTTCTACAAGGTCGGCGGCGCGACCCGCTTCTCGAAGGAAGGACTCGACGCCGTAATCGACAAGACCGTCGGCCGCAAGGAGGCGGAGGCGGCGGCCGGCCGGTGCGCCGCCTGCGGGCACAGCGTCCTGATCGAGGGCCGCCTCCGCGGCGCCGGCAGGCTTTATTTCCAGCCCGACACGACGAAGTTCTGGCACTTCGGTGATTCCTTCGTCCCCACGCGGGCGCGAGTATGTGCCGCGTGTGGGTACGTCCAGCTTCACGCTGACACGGATAAGCTGACCCGGCTCGAGCCGGACGACCAAGCGGCGGTCGAGGAACCCGAAGCCTAATCACCACGCGGACGATTGAAGACGGACACTCTCCGCCGCAGGGATACTATGCGCCCTGCGCGGAGCCGGCCACAGGTGATCTATCACGTATGCCGGTCTGTCCCGGCGATTAGGAGGGCCAAACCATGGCGGACAGGAATGCGCCCGGCGAGCCCGGCAACGGGGCGGGGCCTGATGAGTTAGGATCGGCCGAAGCGCGCCGGCGGTGCCGGCGGTGCGGGCATGAGTTCACCGACCAGCTGGACCGCCTCCGACACGAGTGCCTGCCTGCCGAGGAAGCCGCAACCGCTTCCCGACGGCGCTATCCAGGCGCGCAGCCGCCCAGACCAGTATGGTCCGACAGCCCGCTGACCGCGCTCTTCAAGCTGATCTGCCGGACACTATACACGCATAACCCGTTCTATCTCATCAGCGCGTGCTTGATCCTGGCCGGCTTGAACGCGACGTTCCGCGCCAGCGCCGAGACGGCGAACGCGTGGACCCTCATGGGCGTGCTGGCCGGCTACACCGCCGTGATGGCCCTGGCGGGATTCGTGATCGTGCGGGCGGGAAAGGTGTGGGAGGATGGCCGGGGGATTCTGCTGGTGGTCGTGCTCCTGTTCCTGGCCACCTCCGTCAGCTTCGATGAGATCATCAATCGCGAGGCAGCGGCCGGGCGAGGCTCCGCCGGCATCTGGCTCCTGTGCTGTGGTTTTGCATTTGCGGTTGTCCTGTCCGAGGGGCTGCTTGACGGGCTGCGAATCCGGCTGCCGCTGCTGTTCCGCCTGCCCTACTACGCGATCCTGGCGCTCTTCTTCGGCTATCCCATTCTGCTCCGCGCGCTGCTCACCCGCGCGCCCGACTTCGTGCTGCTGATGGCGATCTTCTGCTTCCCGACGGTCGCCGGTCTGGCCTTTTTGCTTGTGATGCCCGCGGTCCGACGAGGCGCCGAGTACGTGCGCGACAATGGCACTCCGTGGCGCTGGCCGTGGTTTCCGTGGCTGTTGTTCGGGGTGCTGGCGTTGGCGGTGTGTGTACGGTCGTACTACCTGACGCTGTCCTTCCACGGCGAGCCGGGGCTGGAATGGATCCAACGCGCCGCCACGCCGTTCCGGATGGATACGATCTTCGGCCTGTACTTCCTCGTGCCGTTCGCTCTGTCGATGGCGATCATCCTTTTCGAAATGGGAATCGTCACTCCAAAACGATGGCTGCGGAACGTCGCCCTGGCCATCCCGCTGCTGGCTCTGTTGATGTCATTCCAGGGGACGCCTCCTGACGAGACCTACAGAGCCTTCCTCGAAAAGTTCACCACGACGTTTTGCTCTCCTGTCTTCCTGACGGCGGTCGGAGCCGCCGTGTTCTACGCCTACGCGTGGATGCGCGGCGCCCGGCTCGCCGCTCACGGGCTGACGGCCGCCCTGCTCCTCTGTTCGATCATCGGCCCGCGCACCCTCACCGTTCGCACCCTGGCGGCGCCACAAGGGTTGCCCCTCTTGCTGCTCGGCCTGATGCAGCTCTCGCTGGCTCTCCGGAGACGGAAGTCAGTGCCCGCCTTTCTCGGCGCCGCGTTCATCATCGGGGCATGTACGACCTGGTTTTCCGGGACCTGGTTTACGTCCGCCTATGGAGCCATCCCGGTCCACCTGTTGTACCTGTCCATGCTGCTGATCGCGGCGCTCTTCCGCGACCCTGCCGCCAGGGTGCTCCAACACGTCGGGGCGATCGCGTCGGTCGTCCTGCTCGGCACGGCGCTCCTCTTCCGGGGGCATCTGGCGGAGCTGACCGCCGAGCCGGCCGCCTGGGCATACATAGTCCTCGCCACGGCGATGCCGTTCGTCTACGGCTGGCTGGTCCGGAACATCACGTGCCTCTACGTTG
>CAZDHT010000348.1:0-4465 GCA_964505325.1 uncultured Planctomycetota bacterium
TTCGTGGCACGGGCGTCTCGCCCGTGGGCGATCACGGCCGGGACGGCCGTGCCACGGGGGGCGTGCCGCCCGACGCCGCAGGCGGCGACTGGTCCGAAATACCCCCCGTTCAGAGGATCCACTCGGCGGCCGGTGACGTGTTGACGCGGGGCGGCGTCACCGGCTAAACTGATTGGCGGGAACTCGAAGGAGTACGGTTGCATGCGCCGGTGCCGAATCCAGATACCCAAGGAACAAGTCGAGGACTTGTGTCGTCGGCACGGCATCCGGCACCTGGCGCTGTTTGGCTCGGTCCTGCGGGATGATTTCACGCCGGAAAGCGACGTGGACGTACTGGTCGAGTTTGAACCCGGCCGAACGCCCGGCCTGGCCTTTTTCGCCATCCAGCGCGAGCTCTCCGGACTGCTCGGGCGGAACGTCGACCTGAACACGCCGGGCTGCCTGAGCCCTTACTTCCGCGACAGGGTCCTGACCGAAGCCGAGGTCCAATATGACGCAGCATAACCCGGCCATCCGCTTGCGCCACATGCTCGACTACGCCCGCGAGGCGGTGGAGATGGTGCGAGGCCGGGCCCGCGCCGACCTCGACTCGGATCGGCAGTTGAACCTGTCGCTCGTCAGGCTGCTCGAGATGATCGGCGAGGCGGCGGGCCGTGTGCCGCCCGGCGAGCGCGAGCAGCGGCCGGGGATCCCGTGGGCTGACATCGTTGGTCTCCGCAACCGTCTCGTCCACGGCTACGACGGCGAGGCATTTCTCCGAGTCCTTCCCTCGCGGTTGTGTCACGGCGGATTGTGGCGGCGGCTTGCTTCCCCCGCGCGCCCGTGGCGTGCGCAGTTTTTGGTTGCAATAGGCCGCGGCGTACTCTATAATGTCGCAGTCATGTTTGGGGCGCGGCCTTTCTGTGGTCGGGTTACGCTCAACATGGGTTTGCTCAGCGGTGATTCGTTGGGATTGGTTTGATGAGCCTGGTGACAGAGAAGGAGAAGAAGCAGAGTATCATAAGGGATTTTCGTGTTCACGATAGCGACACCGGTTCGCCGGAGGTTCAGGTCGCGATTCTCACGGAGCGCATCAATCACCTGGCGGAGCATCTGCGCACGCATGGCAAGGACCACGGGTCCCGGCGCGGGCTGCTCAAGATGGTAGGCAAGCGCTCAGCCCTGTTGAAGTATTTGACGAAGAAGGATTGGCAGAGGTATCGTCAACTGATCGAGAGGTTGGGACTGAGGAAGTGAGAAGACGGCTGGTGAAGAAAGCTCTTGCGGAGGTGTCAGGAGGAAAAGCTTGGCATTTGCAGTTGAACGAGAGGTCGGCGGCAAGAAGTTAGTCATTGAGACAGGTAATGTAGCGAGGCAGGCAAGCGGCGCGGTTCTGGTCAAGTACGGGGATACGGTCGTTCTCGTCACGGTGGTGGCGGCGGCGGCCCGCGAGGAACTGGATTTCCTCCCGCTGTTCGTCGGATATCGCGAGAAGCTGTTTGCCGTGGGGAAAATCCCCGGCGGCCGCTACTACAAGCGGGAAGGCCGGCCGACGATCAAGGAGACCTTGACCATGCGGCTGATCGACCGCCCGATCCGGCCGCTGTTTCCCGAAAGTTACCGGAACGAGATCCAGGTCAGCGGGATCGTGCTCTCCGCCGACAACGAAGACTGCGATCCGGACGTTCTGACGGTGGTCGGGGCGTCGGCAGCGCTGTGCCTGTCCCCCATCCCGTTTGACGGACCGGTGGGGACGGTCCGCGTGGGCCGTGTAAACGGGAAATTGGTCGTGAACCCGACCGTGAAGCAGGTGGAGGAAGGCGATTTCGCCCTGGTGGTGTCTGCCACGCGCGATCGCATCGTGATGCTGGAAGGCGAAGCCAACGAGGTCCCGGAGTCGGAGATCGCCGACGCGATCATGTTCGCGCAGCGGGAGCTTAAGCCCGTGATCGACATGCAGGAGGAACTGGCGCTCGAGGCGGGCGTGGTGAAAGAGCTGCCGGCCGAGGCGCCCCTCAACGAGCAGCTTTACCAGACGGTGAAGGCAAAGGCCGAAGCCAGACTTCGCGACAAGATCAGTCTGCCCACCAAGCCGGCACGTCGGCGCGCCGAGGAGGCCATACTCGAATCGCTGGTCGAGGAGTTGTGTGACGCCGACGAGCCGCAGCCGGCAACCCCCGCCGCGGTGGGGGCGTGCTTCGACATGCTGCGCCGCCATCTGCTGCGAAGCATGGCCGTTCAGGGCAAACGATGGGACGGCCGCGGGCTGGATGACATCCGCCCGATCAGCGCGGACGTCGCCGTCCTGCCTCGAACGCACGGGTCCGCCATCTTCCAGCGCGGAGAGACCCAAGCCCTGGTGGTGGCCACACTTGGTACCAGCACGGACGAAGAGATCATCGCCGGGCTGCAGGACGAATACACGCGCAAGTTCATGCTCCAGTACAATCACCCGGCGTTTGCGGTGGGCGAGTCGAAGCCGGATCGCGGCCCCTCCCGGCGGGACATCGGGCACGGCGCGCTGGCCGAGAAGGCGCTGTCCAAGGTACTGCCCGAAGAGGGCCAGTTCCCTTATACCATCCGCCTCGTGGCCGACATCCTCGAGTCCAACGGCTCGACCTCGCAGGCCAGCGTGTGCGGCGCGACGCTGTGCCTGATGGACGCGGGCGTCAAGATCCGGCGCCCCGTGGCCGGCATTTCCATCGGCCTGGTGCTTGAAGGAGACAACGCTCATCTGCTCACCGACATCACCGGGGACGAAGATCACTACGGCGACATGGACTTCAAGGTGGCGGGAACGCAACGCGGGATGACGGCGCTGCAGGTCGACGTCAAGAACAGCGGCTTGACCGAAGAGATCGTACGCGCGGCGCTGGAGAAAGCTGTCAGCGCACGAATGGAGATCCTCCGCGAGATGCTGAAGACCCTGCCCGAGCCGCGAAGTCGCATATCCGACCTGGCCCCGCGTCTGCTGCAACTCAAGATCGACCCCGGCACCATCGGCAAGCTGATCGGTCCGGGCGGGAAGACCATCCGCAAGATCGAGGAGGACACCGGGGCGCGCGTCGAGGTGGAGGACGACGGCACGGTGACCCTGTCGTCGGTGGACTCCGCCGCCGCGCTCGCCGCCAAGGACATCGTCGAGCAGATGTTCGCCGAGGCCGAGGTGGGCAAGATCTACGAGGGACGCGTCACCGGCGTCAAGGAGTTCGGCGCATTCGTAGAGATCCTGCCCGGCCAAGACGGCCTGTGCCACGTTTCCGAACTGGCCGACCGATATGTGGAGAGCGTCGATGACGAGGTAAAGATAGGCGACGTCGTCCGCGTCAAGGTTCTCGCCGTCGACAACCAAGGACGAATCAAGCTGAGCCGGAAGGCGGTTCTGCGCGAGGAGAGCGGAAAGTAAGATTTTTCTGTTGAAGCGCGCACAGCTCATGGGGATAATACTACGCACGTTTGGCGAACGCATTGATAGAGGCCGACGTTTTCGTTTCGTGACACAAGGGACAACGAACGGACAGGTTCCAGAGTTTTGCCCGGTGTCGCAACTTCGCGGGCGCAGGTGTGCCAGCCTGATCGTCCCGCTCAGAAAGAGAGGTAGAGAATGGCAACTGGCGCCGTTAAGTGGTTCAACCCTGAGAAGGGTTATGGGTTCATCACCCAGGACAATGGCGAAGACGTCTTCGTCCATTGGAGGCAGATCGTAAGCGACACTTCGTTCAAGACCCTGGACGAGGGCGATCGGGTCGAGTTCGACGTGGTGCAGGGCGAGAAGGGCCTCCAGGCCGAGAACGTAAAGCGCCTGGAAGCCTGAAGCTGGAGCGGGAAACGGCCCGGGCGGGCCGCACGGCCGACACGTCCGGGCCTTTTTGTCCCCGTGAGTCCAGGTTGTCATGCCGACCAATAAACCAACATCCGCCGGCGGATGGCAATATATCACCGCCGTCGCCGGTGGACTCGCGCACGAGATCAAGAACCCCCTCAGCACCATTAATCTAAACCTCCAACTCCTCGAAGAAGAGTGGGCCGACCCGCAAACCCCCAAGGAGCGGCGCACCTGCCGCAAGCTGCAGATCCTTCAGAAAGAAGTCCAGCGCCTCACGCAGACGCTCGAAGATTTCCTCCGCTTCACACGGGCAGAGAAGCTCCAACTGCAACCGACGGACGTCAACGACCTCGCCGCCGAGATCGCCGAGTTCATCGAGCCCGAGCTCGCCCGGGCGAAAATCGAACTGCTCGAGCAATACTCGCAAGACCTCCCCAAGTGCATGACCGACCCGAGACTGCTCAAGCAGGCCATCCTCAACGTCATCCTCAACGCCCAGCAGGCCATGCCGGAGGGCGGCGAGTTCATCCTCCGAACGTCCCTGGCCGGCGGGGCCGTCAACATCGAGGTCATCGATACGGGAGGCGGAATCCCCCAAGGCGTGCAGGACAAGGTGTTCGACGTGTTCTTCTCCACCAAAGAGAAAGGGTCCGGCCTGGG
>CAZDHT010000349.1:0-4462 GCA_964505325.1 uncultured Planctomycetota bacterium
CAATCCCGGCTTCCGCGACGACCCGCACGGCTCGTGGGGGTTCAACTGCTATCTGCCGATGCCGTTCGCAAACGGCGCCCGCATCGAGCTTGAAAACCAGAGCGACATTGACCTCGGCATCTGGTTCCACATCGACTACGAAATCCGGGACACGCCGTCCGACGAGAACGTCGGCCGGCTGCACGCGCTGTGGAACCGCGAGAACCCGACGCAAGCGGTGTCGAAGCCGGAGGGTGAGGACGAGATCAAGAACCTCACCGGCGAGGAGAACTACACCATCCTCGACGTGGCGGGCGACGGGCAGTTCGTTGGCTATTTTCTCACCGTGGTCAACCACGAGCGCGGCTGGTGGGGCGAGGGCGACGACATGGTCTTCATCGACGGCGAGACCTGGCCGCCGTCGGTCCACGGCACGGGCACGGAGGAGATTTTCGGCGGCGGGGCGTGCCCGGGCAACGAGTACACCGGGCCGTACACGGGCTTCCACTGCATCGAGAACCGCGCCGGCTATCGCTGGTGGGGCACGACCGGTGCGTACCGGTTCTACGTGACCGATCCGCTGCGGTTCCGCAAGTCGATCCGCGTCTGCCTCGAACACGGCCACGGCAACGACAAGGCGAACGACTACTCGAGCGTCGCGTTCTGGTATCAGCGCGGCGTGAACGAGAACCTGCCGCTCCTTGCGCCGCTGTCTGAACGGCAGATCAACTTCCAGTAGAGACGTCAAGAGGACGCAATAACCGTGGAGATATCTGACCGCTTCCCGCGTTATACCGAGTTCGATCCCGCCGTCCCCGTGTGGTGCATCACGCCGAACGAGGGCCGGTGCATCCATCGCTTCTTCGACACGTCGCCGATCAGCCCGTCGGGCCGTTACGTGGCGCTGACGCGACTGCCGTGCGAGGACCGCATGCCCGAGCCGGGCGAGATGGCGCAAGTGGTGCTGGTCGATCTAGAGACCGGCGAGGAGCGGGCCGTGGCCGAGACCGCCGGCTGGGACACGCAGCTCGGCGCCCAGACGCAGTGGGGCGCGGATGACACGCAGCTTTGCTTCAATGATGTCGAGATGGGCAGGCAGGAATGCCTGCCCCACCGGTGGAGGCCGTTCGGCGTGGTGATGGACCCGCTGACCGGCGAGCGGCGGGACTTGGAGGGCACGCACTACATGGTCTCGCGTGACGGCACGCGGACGGCGAGCCCGTGCCTGCTCCGCACCGCGCGCACGCAGGCGGGCTACGGCGTGCTCGCCCCGCCGGGCGTGATCCCCGAGAACGTGGAGGCGGTGGACGACGACGGTGTGTACGTGACCGACATGGCGACCGGCCGACGCCGCCTGCTCGTCTCGTTCAAGGACGTCTTCGAGGCCACCAACCTGAAGGATCGCACCGACATCTACTCGGGCGGCGCGTTCTACGCGGCGCACGTCAAGTGGAATCCGCAGGGCACGCGCCTGATGCTGGTGCTTCGCTGGAAGGCCCGCGGGATCGAAGAGGGCAAGGTGTGGCTCCTGCGCCCGCACGTGGTGACGATGAACGCCGACGGCTCGGACATCCGCATGTGTATCGACGCCAACGAGTGGCTGAAGCGCGGCCACCACCCCGACTGGTGCCCGGACGGCGATTACGTGATGATGAATCTGGCGATCCACGGCCGGGAGAACGGGATGCGGCTCGTCCGCGCGCGGTACGACGGCAGCGACTACGGCGCGATGACCGAGGCCGTGCTCGGCTCGGGGCATCCCAGCATGCACCCCGACGGCCGGCACATCGTGACCGACGCCTACCCCGGCGAGCCGATGACGTTCGACGACCGCACCATCCCACTGCGCTTGATCGACGTGGCCGCGGGCACGGAGAAGGACATCGTTCGCATCAACACCGTGCCGGACTACAGCGGCCCGAACGGCGAGCTGCGCGTCGACCCGCACCCGGCGTGGGACCGGACGTACGCGCGGATCACGTTCAACGCGTTCGTCGGCGGGACGCGACGGGTGTTCGTGGCGGACTTGACCCAGGAACTGAATTCGACTTGAAAGCGGAGGGTGCAGACGATGAAGGCAATCGCAGGCGCGGTTCTGATCCACGCCGGCTGCACGTTGATGGTCGCGGGCGGCACGGCGGACGACATGGCGTTCATTCCCGTCCTGGCCGGGGTCGGCTATCTCATCGCCGATCTCTTCTCCAAATCGGCCACACCGAAAGCCAAGGAGAGTGAGTAGGCAATAACGCCGCGCGCCGGATATGCGCCCTCCTTCGGGCAAGGCAATGTAATGTAAGGAGAAGCACGCTGTGAGCAGACGCATCGTCATTGTCGGCGGGGTGGCGGCCGGGGCTTCCGCCGCCGCCAGGGCTCGACGGATGAACGAAGAGGCCGAGATCACCCTCATCGAGGCCGGACCCTACATCAGCTTTGCCAATTGCGGCCTGCCCTACTACGTCGGCGGCGAGATACCCAATCGCGACCGCCTGTTCGTTGCCCGGGCGCCCCGCTTCGCCAGGCGGTTCAACGTGGACGTGAGGGTCGACACGGCCGTCACCGCCATTGACCGCGACCGGATGACGGTGACCTTCGCCACGTCGGGCGGCGCCGTCGAGGAGATGGGCTACGACCGGCTGATCCTGGCCACCGGCGCGGTCGGCGTGGTCCCGCCCATCGCGGGCCTGGACCGCGACAACGTGTTCACCGTTCGGACCGTCCCCGACGTGGACGCCATCACCGCGCACCTGGGCAAGATCGGCCCGCCGGGACCGGGCGACACTCCGCCGCGGGCGCTGGTGATCGGCGGCGGGTACATCGGGCTGGAAACGGCGGAGCAACTGCTCCGCAAAGGGTTGCACGTCACCGTGGTCGAGATGGCCGACCAATTGATGCTCTCCCTGGATCCCGAAATGGCGGAGCCGCTGCGCGCCGCGCTCATCGAGGCGGGCTGCCAGGTGATCCTCGGCGACGGGGTGGCCGAGATCGTGGAACGGGACGGACGGTCGTTCGCGGTGACCCGCTCCGGCCACGAAGTACCTTTCGACCTGGGCATCCTCGCCGTGGGTGTAAGGCCCAACGTCGAGCTGGCCGAGGCCGCCGGAATCACCCTGGGAAAGACCGGTGCCATACAGGTGGACGAATTCCAGCGAACGTCGGACCCGGCGGTCTACGCCGCGGGAGACAACTGCGAAGCCATGCACCGGGTCCTCGGTCATCCCGTCAACATCCCCCTGGCCGGCCCGGCCAACAAGGCCGGGCGCATCGCCGGCGGCAACGCCGCAATGGACCTCGCGGGGGTGCCCGACGACGATCGGGAGCGGCTCCGCTTCCGGGGCGTGCTGGGCGCGGCCATTGTTCGTGTTTGCGGAACCGTCGCCGCCGTCGTCGGCCTCACCGAATCGCAGGCCCGGCGGGAGCGCATCGCGGCCAAGGTGGTCTACGTCTTCGGGCCGAGCCACGCCGGCTATTACCCGGGGGCCAGGCAGATGCTGCTGAAACTCCTCTACGACCCCGGCGACGGGCGGGTGCTCGGCGCCCAGGTGGTGGGCGCAGACGGGGTGGACAAGCGGGCCGACGTATTGGCCACCGTCATCGCCGCCGGCATGACCGTCGAGGATATGGAGCAACTGGATTTGTGCTACGCGCCGCCGTTTTCCTCGGGGAAGGACCCGGTCGTTATGGCGGGGTTTGTGGCCGCCAATGAGCGGCGGGGGCAGACGCCGTCCGTCACGCCGGCCGAGTTGCTCGATGAACTGGGCGGTGAGACGCCGCCCGTCCTCATCGACGACCGTTCGGAAAAGGAATTCGCCGCCGGGCACCTGGAGGGGGCGATCGGCATCCCCATCGACGAACTTCGTGACCGCCTGGACGAGGTCCCCGCCGACCGCCCCGTCGCCATCTACTGCGCGACTGGATATCGCAGCTACATCGGCCAGCGGATGCTGATGAACCACGGCCGGACCAACGTCCGGAACGTGCTCGGCGGATACCAGCTCATCCGGCAGGTGGAGCCACTCGCGAGAAAAAAGGAAGCCGCGCCGTGATGCCGCGCGACCGACTCCAGACCGTCCTCACACACCAGAAGCCCGACCGCACGCCGGCCAAATGGGGCGCGCGGCCGGAGGTGAACCGGCGTTTCGGGACAACGGGGCGGCCCGCGCCGGCGGGGCGGCTTGGATTTGTTCACGAGCTTTGAGACTCCTCACCAGAAGTTGACCGGATGTGCCGATATGGCGCAGCTTCGCACTGCATAAGGGCCGCTAACCCGGATATTTCACCACAGAGGTCGCAGAGATCGCAGAGGTACTTCTAGAGAAAGGACTTACAGCCATATTCGGGCGTTTCTGCAACGCGCAGGGTGCGCAGGCGCCAGGGAGTAGCTCAATTCCCGCGTAAGCTGTTGTGGCGTTGCATGTTATACTCTCTGCACTGCACTGCTAACGTGCAGTATCTGTAATTCGCGCACAGATTTTCATGCTGCGAT
>CAZDHT010000350.1:0-4460 GCA_964505325.1 uncultured Planctomycetota bacterium
GACGCTGCGCCGCGTCTTGCACAGAACGCCGCCTTTGTCGAACGGTAGCCCGCTGGCGTGGTGGGCGCTGTCGCAGAGCGCCCGAGCGTACAGCACGATGCTGATCACGATCAGCAGCTCGATCACGACCGTGACCCGGTTGGACAGCGGCCTCGTCAGCCGCAGGCCCAGCGCGAACAGGCCGACGGCGAGAACAACAACAGTCGCGATCCCGATACAGATGTCCATGGTTACTCGAAGGCACATTGTAGCGACAACCTGCTCCAGCGCAAGCCACACGTCTGCGCCGCTCGTGAAACGGCCGAATCCCGCGGCGGCGGCCAAATGGATTGACTTCGCGATAGCTTCGTGGTAGCATCACGCGGCGTGGATGAGGCGCCGGGGCAGGCCGGCAGTTCCTACGAAAACGTAGGACGAAGCCAGTGTTCCCACGTGAATGTAGGATGCTTTGTCCGCCGACGCAGCCGAGTGAATCCATAACGTCTTAGAAAGTAGTAATTTAGAGATACTGGTTATTGTTGGCACGGGAATTGCTGTGCAGCCCTGCGGTGCAGGGGCGTCGGGCGTAAGGCGCCCGGCTCAAACTTGATTCAATCGGGTTCTCTTGTGACGGAGGAGGAAGCATGCCGGACGAAGCCAGGGAGAAGGTGCTCAAGGAGGTCAAGGACAAGAAGATCAAGTTCATCCGCTTCTGGTTCACGGATGTGTTGGGCTTTCTGAAGAGCTTCGCCATCACGCCGCGAGAGTTGGAAAGCGGTCTGGAGGAGGGTATGGGGTTCGACGGCTCATCCATCGAGGGCTTCGCGCGGATCGAGGAAAGCGACATGATCGCGTTGCCCGATCCTAGCACGTTCGTGGTGCTGCCCTGGCGCGCGCACGAAGATGCGGGTGTCGCGCGGGTGATCTGCGATGTCATGCAGCCGGACGGAACTCCGTACGAGGGATGCTCGCGGCACGTGCTGAAGCGCGTCCTCAAGAGGGCCACAGATCTGGGATACACGTTCTACGTGGGGCCGGAGCTGGAGTACTTCTACTTCAAGGCCGCCGAGGGCCCGCCGGTGGCGCTCGACGCCGGGGGTTATTTCGATTTGACCCCGCTGGACGTGGCCAGCGACCTGCGGCGGGAGACCGTGCTGGCGCTGGAGAAGCTGGGCATACCGGTCGAGTACAGCCACCACGAGGTCGCCCCCAGCCAGCACGAGATCGACCTGCGCTACCGTGACGCACTGACCATGGCCGATAGCGCGATGACCTATCGCCTGACCGTCAAGGAAGTGGCCATGAAGAACGGCGTGTACGCGACGTTCATGCCGAAGCCGATCTTCGGCGAGAACGGCAGCGGAATGCACACCCACATGTCGCTGTTCAAGGGGAACTCGAACACTTTCTTTGACGCCAGCGACGCTTACCACCTGTCGGCGGTGGGCAAGTCGTACATCGCCGGGCTGCTCAGGCACGCCTCCGAGATCTGCTCGGTGGTGGCCCAGTGGGTCAATTCGTACAAGCGGCTGGTCCCGGGCTACGAGGCCCCGGTGTACATCTCGTGGGCGCGGCGGAACCGCTCGGCGCTGGTGCGCGTGCCGATGTACAAGCCGGGCAAGGAGAAGGCGACGCGGGCCGAGTTCCGCTGCCCCGATCCCGCCTGCAACCCGTACCTGGCGTTCGCCGTGATGCTCGCGGCGGGCCTCAAAGGCGTGCAGGAAGGCTACGAGCTTCCCGACCCGGTCGAGCAGGACATCTTTGGGATGTCTGAGTCCGAACGTGCCGCCCGCGGCGTCGAGACACTCCCCGGCAGCCTGGCCGAGGCCGTCGCGGAGACGGAGAAGAGCGAACTGGTACGCGAGGCGCTGGGGGATCATATTTTCGGGAAGTTCATCGAGAACAAGAAGATCGAATGGGACCGCTACCGGACGCACGTGAGCGGATACGAGTTGGAGAAATACCTGCCGATCCTGTAGCCGGTCGCAGCATCGGGCCGAAGGGACGAGCGTTTCCGGATGATCAACCGCGAACGAGTCGTCACTCTCGTCTTCGACAGTTTCAAGGGCTCGATCGGCGCCACGGAGCTCGGGGGGTTCCTCCGTGATTTGCTGCGCCCGGAGTTCCCCGGCCTCGACATCGCCAACTTTCCCGCTTCGGACGGCGGCGACGGCTTCGCCGAGTCGGTCGGCTTTCACTTCCGCGCCCAACGCGTGGAGTGCGCGGCCAGCGATCCGCTCATGCGGCCGCGCGCGGCACACTACATCTGGTCGCCCAACGATCGGCTCGCCATCCTCGAGTCAGCGCAGGCCAACGGCCTGGCGCTCCTGGCCGGCCACGAGCTAGATCCGCTGCGGACGACGACCTACGGCGTGGGCGAGCTGTTGCTGGACGCCGCCCGGCGCGGCGCGGGCCGGATCATCGTCGGCGTCGGCGGCAGCGCCACGGTCGATGGCGGGGTGGGAATGGCGCAGGCGTTGGGCTTCACGTTCGCTGACTCTGCCGGGCAACTCTTGGGCCCGCATATCAGCGAGTTCGGCGACGTTTCCCAGATCAGCGCTCCCGCCGAGCATCCCTTGACGGATGTGCGGATCTCCGTGGCGTGTGACGTTCGCACGCGTCTGCTCGGGCCGCGCGCCGTCTCGGCGGTGTGGATCTATGGCCCGCAGAAGGGCGGCACGGAGGAGTCGCTCTCGCTCATCGAGCGGCATCTGACGCAGCTCGACGGTCTGGTGCGGTCGGAGTTGGGCGGCAAATACGGCGAGATGGAGATGGGCGGCGCCGCCGGCGGCCTGGCGGCGGGGCTGGCGGTCTTCGCCGGCGCCAAGCTCCGGCGGGGGATGGAGCTGTTCGACGAACTCACCGGGCTGCGGCAGCAAATTGAGCGGTCCTCTCTGGTCATCACGGGGGAAGGGCGGCTGGACGAGCAGTCCGCGGAGGGCAAGGTGGTCAGTTACGTCAGTGACCTGGCCCGGAGCTCAGGCATTCCGGTGGTTGCGGTGTGCGGCTCCGTGGGTGCGCATGCTATCGCGCTGGACGACGTGCTCGCGCTCACCGACTCGGGCATGCCGGCGGCGGCGTGCATCGCCCGGCCGCTCGACGCGCTTGCCGCCGCGCTTCCTCGGCTTGTCGAGACGATTCGCGGCACGATGTAGGCGCGGTTCGCGAACCGCCCCTACGGCAGATAGCCGCCTTCTTCTTTGATGCGCGAGCGCAGCTTGTCGGTGTCGACCGCGTGCACATTATTGTCTGCCATCGCCGCGGCGATGCCTGCCGCCTCGCCCATCGCCAGGCACACCGGCATCACCCGGACGCTCCCCTGCACCGCCCGGTCACACGAGATCGAGCGCCCGGCGACCAACACGTTCCGCAGCCCCTTCGGCGTCAGGCAGCGGTACGGGATACCATGCGACTCGCCCCGGCCGTAGTGCGCGCACCGCACGTCCATGTCGAGCTCGCCCTGCTTCTCCAGCTCCGTTTCATCGAGCGAGCGATGGATGTCGATGTAGTAGCTGTTGCGGCAGATCTCGTCGGGGAAGCTGCGGCGGGCCAGGTAGTCGTCGAGCGTGAGCACGTAGTCGCCGATGATCCGCCGCGTCTCGCGGATCCCCATCAGCGAGCCGGTCGCGCAGAGAAACGCGTCGCCGAACGCCGCGGGGACATACTCGGCCAGTGCGTCGCGGAACTGCTTCGCCAG
The DNA here is from genome assembly GCA_964505325.1 of uncultured Planctomycetota bacterium. Lineage (GTDB taxonomy): Bacteria > Planctomycetota > PUPC01 > PUPC01 > PUPC01 > CAZDHT01. The sequence goes on from CAZDHT010000350.1 coordinate 3,677, forward strand.
CCTCCGCCCGATCAGCAGCGCCTCGGACACGCTGCCCGGGCTCGTGTTGTCTACGCTCCAGATGTGCCCCGCGTTGAAGCCGACGGTGCCCGGGCCGATCAGGCTGTTGCAGAGGTGCGCGTCTTTGATCTCCGGGTACTTGCCCGAGTCGAGGATGGCCTTGATCGGCTCGCCCGGACTGCGGTTGCCGCGGGGCCGGTGGCCGTGCTGGTAGGCGTAGGTGTCGACGTTGGAGAGGATGAAACAGTGGGTGGCGGGCTGCATGTCGCCGCTGTCCGGGTCGCCCTTTTCGAACTCGGCGCCGGCCCATGCGGCGAGGTCGCCGTCGCCCGTGCAGTCGACGTAGACTTTGGCCTTGTACGCGGAGAGGCCGGCTTTGCTGCTGAAGATGAGGGCGGACACGACGCCGTCCTCGGCCTCGACCGCGCAGAGCGACGTGTGGAACAGCACTGCGGCCCCGGCGCCCGTCACCATGTCGTCGTAGACGCGCTTGAGCAACTCAGGGTCGATGGCAACCCAGTCCAGCGCGGCCTGGTCGATGTGGGGCATTCCCGCCTTCGTGGCATTGAACACCTCTTCGGCAAGGCCGCGGTAGATGATCCTTTCCTTGTCCGAAAACGGGCACCACGCGGGGACGAGGCCGGCCGTGCCCATGCCGCCGAGGCAGCCGGTGCCTTCGACGAGCAGCGTCTTCGCGCCCTCGCGTGCCGCGGCGGCCGCGGCCGTGCAGCCCGCCGGTCCGCCGCCGGCCACGATCACGTCCCACGAATCGTCCAGAGCGATC
>CAZDHT010000351.1:0-4457 GCA_964505325.1 uncultured Planctomycetota bacterium
GCTCGAGCTGGCCAGGCGGCCCCACACCTGGGTTTCTTCACAATACCACGAGGCCGGCGCGATGGGGCGCAGCGGCTTGTTGAGGCCGGCGTAGGCGCCGACGATCTTCGGGATGTCGCGTTTCCCGTGGAAGTAGAACATCGTGGTGCTGGTCTGGCTCATTCCGGGGTACCAGATGGCGCGCGGGCAGTTGGCGCGGGTCATCAGGGGCGGGCGGCTGGCGAAGTTCGCGTGCAGCATCACGATCAGGGCCGACGGATCGACCCTGACCGCCCGGGGCCAGGTCTGCCAGAACCACTTGATCCCCGCAGCGCAGCCCCTGTCGGCGTCGGCGAGGTCGAGCCAGCCGGCCGTCAGGCAGCCCTTCTTGTCACGTTTGCCCTTGGCGACGACCGGGAGCCGCTTGCGGAAGAAGTCGCCGTGATACGTGATACGGTCGCTGCGGTCGGCGTGGACCCAGCAGTCGGCCAGTCCGGCCTCGTGGTATTTTTTGACCTCCGGGCCGGGCCGCCCGACGAGGTCCTTGCGCCACGGCGTCATCTCCTCGGCCACGTTTGTGCCCGGGTGGATCGCCTTTCCATTCGGCAGGCCGGCGGCCCACGTCCGCGTCCCCGCGTCCAGCGCCAGCGGCATCGAGAACCACGCGCGGTCGAGCGGAACGCCTTGTCCGATGCTCTTGCCCTGCCGGTTCATCATCGAATAGACCACCTTGACCACGCCGCTGCCCGCGTACGCATGGATCCGGCAGACGAAATCGAGCAGGTGATTGTCGCCCGGCATGTTATCGTTGGAGATGTGCTTGCCGGTGATCTTGACGACGGCGCGCATCGGGCCGCTCTCCTCGACCTCCAGCGTGCAGTTCGGGTCGTTGAGCGGGCTGAACGTCTTGTAGTTCGGCATGCCGGTGCCGGCATGGAACAGGCGCATCCCGCCGCCGTGGCTCTTCACGAGCTGCGTGTCGTCGAGCCACACTTCGTCAAACAGGTTGAACTTGTCCCGGCGGATGACCAGTTTGAGCATCCTCGTCGTGATCGTGACCACGTCGCCGTCCTTCTTGACCACCACGGGCGTCTTGGGTGCCGGGTTGTTGCCGCCGTCGGTCAAATGGTACGTGAGCTTGGCGTTGACCGGCATCGATGCCTGGAAGTCGACGTGCACCCACTTGATCGACTTGCCCGGATACCAGCGGGTGGCGACGCCGAACTGCGCCGGTACGGGCCGCCCGTCGGGGCTGAGCAGGACGAGGGCCCCGGGGTCCTCGATGAGGCCTTCGGGCAGCGGCACGCCGCCGGTCACCGGCTCGTTGAAGCGGGCCGCGTTCGCTCGCTCGGTGAGTGTCAGCGGCACCCACAGCTTGGCGCCGGCAGGCCTCGTCGCAGCGTGACCGGTGCGCATGCATGCGGCCAGAAGCACGAGGAACAGCATCGCGACAACACTCGCTCGTCTCATCGTCTTCTCCTTTGATCTTGAGCCCGGCCGGAGGCCTTACATTTACCGCATCGCAGCCGCGCGGTCAAGTAGAATCGTCGTCAAGCCGCGGCACGAAACGGGAAACCGGCGGAACCGGGGAACCCGTGCTTCCGAGCGCGCATGCTCTGCCCCTCCGCTCTTGCGCGGACGCGCAAGGGTGCTACAATCGGCGCCCGCAGGTGGCCCCGGTCATAAGAGGAGGTCAGAAGGATGAAACGCGTTTTCTGCGTGGCGGTGGCGGTGCTGTTGGTGCTGGGCGTGTCGGCGGCGGCGGATGAGAAGATCGTGACGCTGACGGTCGAGGAGGAAGCGGGCGTTCACCGGGGGAGGGAGCCGATCACGATGGGCGTCCCGCTGCCGGAAGGAAAGGTGACGGACGTCTCGCAGTTGTATTTGGTCGATGAGCCGGGGAACCGGATCCCCTGTCAGGTCACCGAGGTGTGCAAGTGGCTGGACAAGACGCACGTGAAGTGGGTGCACATCACGTGGAACCAGTCGGTGCTTGCGCGGCAGAAGGCGCGGGTGAGCCTGATGAAGTCCGACCGGCCGACTCGCGTTCAGCAGGCGGCCGGGATCAAGGCGCAGAAGGAGGGCAACGCCGTCACGGTGCAGAACCGCTACGTCAAGTTCGTGGTGCTCGGCCCGAAGTTTGACGGCTTTCACCAGGCGTGGTTCGACGCGACGGGGAAGCGTCGTTTCAACGACAAGAACCTTGTCATCGACGGGACCGGCGGCGGCGGTAGCAAGGTCACCGTCGGCGGCCAGGAGTTCCTCTCGACCAACGACCCGGAGGGGAAAGTCGAGATCGAGGAGCAAGGGGCGCGGCGCGTAGTTGTGAAGGCGGCCGGCCGGCACATGGGGAAGGGCGGCACGGCGCTCGACTACATCGTGCGGTTCTATGCCTATGCGGATTCGCCGATCGTGCGGGTGAGCCACACGTTCGTTTGCGCCCAGGGCGCCAGGCCGTCCGACAGCCTGCTCATCGACAAGATCTCCTTCGACGTGCCGACGAAGGGCGCGACCGGCCCTGTTGCCATCGGAACGGACAAGGAGCCGCTGAGGGCCGGGCACGTGGGGGAGATTCACCAGGACACAAGCGACAGCTTCACCGTCACACATGAGATACTTGGAAGGGGCCCGGTGAAGGGCAAGGGGAAGTCGACGAAGCCGCTGACCACCGGATGGATCGATTTGGAGGGCAAGCTCGCCGTCGGCGTCAAGTGGTTCTGGCAGATGTACCCGAAGCGGCTGGCGGTTACCACAAACGGGGAGTACAGGGTGATCCGCATCGGCCTGTTCCCCGGCGCCGAGCGGCCGCTGGAGGCGTTCATGGGCATCTCGCGGACGCACTACCTGACGTTCCTGTTCCACCATTTCGGCGTCAAGGAGAAACAGCTCAACGACTTCTTCGCCGGCACGCAGCGGCCGCTGCGCGCCTGGGCGCCGGGCAAGTACTACTGCCGCGACACCCACTGCTTCGGCTACGCGGTCGAGAACGACCCGACGCTCTTCGGCGACGACTGGCCCAAGGTGCAGAAGTGGAACGGCGTGCAGCTCAAGTCGGTCCAGATGCTCCTCGAGAAGCTCGACAACAACACCTACAATGGCATCACCCGCGACAGCTACGGCATCTACGCCTGGGGCGACCGGTTCCATTGGGGCTGGCCGAAGTGGGGCGTCTCGCCGAGGCACACGCTCGAGTGGAAGCAGTCCTGGGCCGGCAACTACTACGATTACTCCAACGCAATGATCATGGCGTTCCTGCGGACGGGCGAAAAGACGTTCCTTGAGTGGTACTTCCCGAGCGCGCTCTTCACCGGCGATGTACACACGTGCAACTACCATCCGCGCAAGGAGCTGATCGGCGCGTGCCGCTACTGCCCGCCGCGGAACTTCGTTGCCACGGACAACGGCGCGCCGTACGTCAGCAACGAGTACAACCACCACAAGTCACAGTCGGTCTACGCCCGTTGGTACCTGACCGGCGACCGGCGCAGCTTGGACCACTGCAAGATGCTGGCGAACAACGAGCTGCTGAACCATGATGCCGACCGCGGCTGGGCCGCCCGCGGCATCGGGGCGCAGATGATCGGCCTGTGGAACGCCTACGAACGGACGCTCGACAAGAAGTACTTCGACCGGCTGAAGGGCATGGCGTACCGGGCGATGGGGCAGTTCAAGAGCGGTAAGTACCGGAAGGGCGGCTTCCACGACGGCATCGCGAACGAGGGGCTGTGCCACTACTACTGGGTCAGCGGCGACAAGGCGGTGATCGACACGTTCGTTGCCGGCTATCCGAAGAACAGGGGCCGGAGCAGCTATCCCAACATGGCGCTGGGCGCGGCGATGACCTACCGCGTGACCGGCGAGCATCAGTACGCGGACTGGGCGTGGAAGGCGCTCTCGCGGCAGAAGCCGAGTTCGCGCGTGCATGGCCCGGGGTGCCAGTTCCGCGGCACGCATTTCGCGCTGTACTTCCTGTCGAAAGCAAGCGAGGGTTGGAAGCCGACGATGGCACCGGGAGCGCCTAACGCTGCGGCCGCCGCAGGCCGATAATGTGATGCGTAGAGCAGCCGTGGAATCGGGCGGGCACGGCCGAAGCCGAGGAGCGAAACGTGGGGGCTCTTGCTCCAGGATCTTCCGAAGCCGGTAACGGTGTTTCCCGGAAGCTAACGGGCCTGCTCGCGCTCACCTCCAGGCGGTTAGGCAGGAGAAGAAGCATGGATAAGCCGTTGGAACAAGGGCTCCTGCGGGAGGAACGTTCTTCGGCGGAGCTCTGGGTCCTCTTTGGTGTCATCTTCGTTGCTGCGGCGCTGAGGCTTTACGGCATCGCCTCATGGCCGATCCAAGGCGACGAGGGCTACTCGATCAGCAACGGGTTGACTGTGAAGGAGAAAGGCGTCTTTGCGGAGCACATCGAGTGGATGCATCCTGCCTATTTCCTGATTCTGGGAGGACTGTACAAGGTCACCGGGTCCGCCGGCGTT
>CAZDHT010000352.1:0-4455 GCA_964505325.1 uncultured Planctomycetota bacterium
TTGGGCTAGGATGTAGGTGAATTGACAGGCTGCGGCTCGCCTGTCAAGTGATGTCCGATTCCCGGCTCAGGACAAATCCAGTCGGCATGATGGACAAGCACGTCGCGCCCATGCTGGGGGACATCACAGCGTCCGGCTCGCTTCTCCGAATCAACACCGCAGCGCGAGGAGATGACGAATGCAGCTGAGGAGACGCTCTGTTGTTCCCGTCGCGGTCGCGGCGCTCCTGATACTCGCCGTTCCCGCCGTGGCCAAGATCAACCCGGATTTCACCCCCAACGACATCGTAAAAAAGGCCACGCAGATTATGCTTCTCAAGCTCAAGCCGGCCGACGCGCAGGGCTTGGTCCGGTCTGTGGTGCGGCGCGCCCTGAAGGGTGCCAAGCCCAAGACCGCGCCGGTCATCGACCTGACCATCACCGCACACACGGAGCACGCCAAGCTGGTCAAACAGGACATCGCCCGGCTGGGCGAAGCACCCGTCCTGCTGTTCATCGGTGAGGACGAGCAGGGAGAAGAAGCGGCGTTTCTGCACCTGGCGGGCAAATGGATCCGCCTGGACGAAGGCGAGAAAAAAGGCTACTGGGACATGGACCAGATCTCCGTGGACATGGAGGGCACCTGGGCGGGCGGTACGGACATGTTCCTCAAGATCGTGGAGCTACTCCTCAAGCACCCGGAGATCAAGGTGCCGATCGATTCGGGCTGCATGTGGGACGGGGCACAGACCGTCAGCCGGATGAACGGCGCGGTGTACGAGACACTGGCCGTGGACCTTGGCGGGAACGGCAGGTTCGCTCTCCACGTGCTCTGCGGCGCCGGGGATCGTTTGTTTCAGTTCGACGCCAAGGCGGGCAAGTTCCGGGATGTTACCGCCGCGCGTCAGTTGATGGCCAAGTCTCGCTCTGCCGCGTGGGGCGATTTCAATGCCGACGGCCGGCTGGACCTCGCCTCGTTTGACGGGAGGGAAGTCACGGTCCGACTCCAGAGCGCGACGGGAGCCTTCGCCGGGCCCGGCAAGACGGTCTACACGTCGGCGGACTGCGTTGGCCTGGGAGCGCTGGACGTCGGCGTCCGGGGCAGAGCCGGCATTCTGGTGAGCACGACCGGCGCGGCAGTGCTGCTCGTGCCGGGGACTGATGGCGGCTTCGTCACGAGGGTCCTCGGAGCAGAGCCGCGCCTGGCCAAGCAGTTGGGGCCTTTCGGCCGGTGCGTGGTGGCCGACTTCGACAACGATCACGTGCCGGACATTCTCCAGCCTGCCTCGGCAGGAAGTCTGTTCTACAAGGGCAAGGGCGACGGCGGGTTCGCCCGTTCGGTTCGCTGCTCCGTAGGGCTGGGCAAGGGGAGGTCCGGCTCGTTCGTCGGCGACTGGGACCAGGATGGGCTTCTCGACGTATTCGCCGCGTCCCAAGACTTCTGCCGGCTGTGGCACAACAGGGGCCGGCTCACGTTCCACAACATGCTCGGCCTCTCGGGCGAGATGGCCTACATCTCCAAGCCCGGCGCGATCTGTGGCGGCGTTTGCGACGTGAACAACGACGGCCTCCAGGACGTCCTCATCATCTACGCCAGCATGCTGCCGCAGGTCTTCTTCAATCGAGGGTTCCGCAGCTTTGGCCACGCGCACAAGCTCACCCTGGGGGAGCTCGTGGCGGGGCCGCCGGCGGAGGGACGAGAACAGGAGCCGGTCGAAGCGCCGGGGAACCGGCAGGAGATCATAGGCGGCCAAGCGGGCCTGGTCAGCGATCTTAATGGTGACGGTGCCCAGGACATGATCCTCGTGCTGCGACATCATGTGATGGAGAAGGCACGCCCTCCGCGCGAAGCGGGCCCGGGCAAGAAGGGCTCTCACCACGGCGAGGTGTGGTTCCTCCCGAGGCAAGTGGCGGAGGACAGCGCGCTGTGCGTGCGGGTCGCTCTGCCCCTGGGCAAAGGCTTCGCCGGGCCGCTGACCGTGACCGGATGGACCGACCGGCGCTGCCTGGGCGCCTGGAACGTGTCGCCTGGGACGTCCGAGGCGTTCTTTGGAAAGCTGGAGGCGGGTGAGGTGGAGATTCGCTGGCAGCTTCCCGGCGGCAAGCCGCAGAAGAGGACCGTGGTGGTCGAGGACAAGCCGGTCCGGATCGTGATCGGCGCAAAGCAATGACCCGGTGGAGGTCTGACGTGGGGGGCGCGAGACGGGTCCTGTTCGCCGTCCGATTCACAGAGTCACTCAGCGGCGCGACCTGGGTGACCGGGGTCGCCCGACAACCAGGAGGGCCGAAGCAATGAGAGTTCGGATCATCTCACTGGCCGCCGCCATGTTCTTGGCCGGGCCTGCACCGGCGGCGGAATTTCCGCCGGAAACCAATTACGACACGAGCGTCGGCCCGGATGAGGCGCTGGTGAACCTGCGCATTCGCAACAGCCGCTGGCCCGACTGCTACAGCCTCGAGACCTGCATACGCGACATCTTCCGCATCGAGGGGGTGGACGATACGCCCGACGCGACGGCGGCCAAGGCCATGGGCCTGTGGAAGTGGCTGCACATGCTCAAGAGCACCGGCGGCAGCCGCGTCTTCGAGGGGAATCCCTACGGCACCCGGCGCCGGTTCAGCGGCGATCCGAAGACCGACCAGATCGAGATCCGCCGCGGCGACAAGCAACTGCTGGTCTACGGCGTGCACGAGTGCGGCGGGATGAGCCGCACCATGGCGCACCTCTGGCGCGCCGCAGGGTTCCTCGGCTACCAGGAGCCCAGCCGCGGCCACAGCACCGCGGCGCTCCGCTGGCCGGACAAGGACGGCGTGTGGCGGATGCACTCGTTCAATCCGCAGGGCCACTCGTACTATTGGAACCCGCGGGACAACCGCGTCGGCACCCGCCGCCTGCCGGTGATGCGCGGGGTGGAGTACAGGCGTTTCGTCCCGCCGATGACGCACACGCTGCGCACCAGCCTGCGCACCGGCGAGGCGGTCGTGAGGAAGTGGAAGAACGACGGCTACATTCAGAAGACGCAGCGCATGCTGAGCTGGGCCGGCAAGGTCGGCGACAACGCGCGTCATTTCAAGGCGTGCGTGGCCGGCCAGGAGGATCAGACGCTCGTCGCAGTGACGGACCCGAAGTCCTTCCAGGGCTCGTTGTGGACAGGCTCCGCGAACACGGCGTGCTCGCCGGCGGGGAAGGGCCGCGCCGTTCTCCATCCGCGAGAGCCGGGCAAGCTGTGCAGCTTCATCTACCGCCTGGCCTCGCCGTACGTCGCCGTCGAGGCGGTCGTCGAAGCGGAACTCCTCAAGACGGCCCCCGGCGACCAGTGCCGCCTCTCCTTCTCCACGGACCGGGGCAAGACCTGGACCGCGTTCTGCGAGAAACAGGAAGTCGGCGTCGAGTCGGTGAACATCGAGCTGGGCCAAAAGCGCTACTGGGGGAAGCAGCCCTCGATCACCTCGTACTACACGTTCCTGGTCAAGGCCGAGTTCAGGACGGCCGGCAAGGTCGACGGGGTGGGGATGAACGCCTTCAAGGTAACCGTCCATCGTCAGCTCAACATGCGCTGCCTGCCCAACCTGATGCCCAAGGAGAACGTCATCCAGATATCGGGCGATTCGATGCGGCCGGGCCTGGCGCTCAGGTTCACGCTCGACTACGAGGTGAACGGGGTGCCCAAGACCGTGAGCCGGGCCATTGCCAAGTTCCCACATTACTTCGCGGTCGACGTCATCGGGCTTCCCAAGGACAAGCTGAAGAACCCGTACTACCTGGACAAGTTCGGCGGGAAGACCTCGTTCAACCTGCCCGAGCATCCGCTGCGCATGCATTCGCTGCGCGTGGAGCTGGTGCCGCTGGCGTCGGCCAAGCCCGACGAGTCCATGCCGGCTGAAGAGGCCGAGGCTTTCTTCAAGAAGGCCTATCCCAACCCCTACACGCGCGACAACCGCATGGCCAGGAAGGAGAAGATACCCCAGGACGAGAGCCAGGTGTCCGGGTTCTTCCCGCAACAACCGGTGAACGCCGACAATCCGCCCAAGGACAAGACCGAGTACTACAACTGGTTCATCGACCGCATCGGGACCAGCGACGCACGGCTGCCCAAGTGCCCGGTGGGGACCGACCCGTTCGACTTCTGCATCCAGCGCTTCCCGCGCTGCCACAGCCTCCACACCCTCGGCTTCTGCAACGTCTTCGCTCACTACAAAGACAAGCGGGCCATCCCCGTGCTGCTGGCGAAGTGGAAGCTGGCCCCGCGTTACAGCCCCGGCGACCGGTACATCCCCGACGCGCTGGCGGCCATCGGCGACCGGTCCGTCGTGCCCGCGCTCGTCAAGCGGATGACCGAGCTGCGGACGAGCCACCGCGTGCACATCGCCCACGCCCTGGGCATTCTGGGCGGCGAGGACGCGCGCAAGGCCCTCGAGTTCCTCGCCAAGAACGACCTGAACATCTCCGCCCGCGGCGAGGCACAGCGGGCGCTCG
>CAZDHT010000353.1:0-4454 GCA_964505325.1 uncultured Planctomycetota bacterium
AGGAATGTCTGCCCCACCGTTTTGAAACAGCTTGTTGGAGTGAGTAGACTACGGACGGACGTTCTCGAGGACCTTGAGGAGCTTTTCGTGCAGGTTCGGCTCGGCGTTGACGACCAGCCTGCCGAGCCTGAGATTCATGCGGGCATCTCCCTGCACGTCGTCCCACTGCTTCTTCCCGGTCGCCGCCTTCAGGAAGTCCATGAGCTCATCGGCCAGCTCGTCGAGGCTCTTCACGTCGTCTTCCTCGGTCGGGTCCAGGATGACATTATTGTCCAGCGCTTGGCGGTGCCTTTTCTGGCCGCGAGCCAATGACTGCCGGACGTGGAGCAGGTCCGAAACGTCATACACCCGGACCACGACCTCGGGCTTGACCTTGTCCGGCGGGCCGATGTGGACACAGCCGTTGCGGATGGTGTGCGCCAGCCCGGTCAGTTTGGTGACCCAGTCCAGCGCCGACTCGACCGTCACGTCCCTGAGCTGGAGGGTCACCGTCTGCGGCGCCGCTTCCTTTTCCACCACGATGTTGACCCCGCCGACCTGGCGGAAGTAGGCGGCCATGTCCGAGACGGACATCTCGAGCGCATCGATGGAGATCTTCTTCTGAAGCGCTTTCTTCACGGCGGCGCGCTGCGCCGCTTCCTTGTCCGTGGCCACCTGGGCGAGCTCGGCCTCGGCCCGCGCAGACCGCTCCGCCCAGTCCCGCGGAAGGGTCAACGTCGCGGCGAAGGGGACCCGGGAGGTGTTGACGGCGCGCCAGGCTGCGGCGGTCTCGCGGTTCGTCTGCCTGGCGGTGCGCAGTTTCTCCGCCTGCACCTCGTCGATGCGGACCTGCTTGAGCAGCCCTGCCGCCTCGGTGTTGGTCCGGTCGATCCGAAGTGCCGCCTCGAGCGCGAGGCCGGCCGCCACCCACCGGCCCCGGCGGATGTGTTCTTTCGCGGACGTAATGAGGCGCCGGATCCGGTCGGCTTGAAGCCCCTTCTCGCGCTGTCGTTCCTTCTCCGCGAACTCCTGGGCGGCCTCGACCAGATCGCGCTCCGCCACGGATGGCTCCGCCGCCTTCTTGGGGGGCTGGGCTTTCGGGAAGGCGAGATGCCGGAGCCGGTGCTTCAGCCGCTCCTCGGTCAGGAGCGTCTCCTCGGGCGTCGGTCGCTTCCGGGGGACGTACTTGTCGTACAGCTCGCGGGCCTGCTGGATGACCCTCATCTCGTCGGCCACCTTCTTCAGGAACGCGCCGTGTTCGTCCTTATCCTCTGCCGCACCAAGTGGTTGAGACATCAGGCCAACCAAGGCGAGAGCACAAGCGGCGGGGATCAGTTTGGACGCCCACATTTTCCTATCTCCGGTGCCGCAATATTATACAACACCGGCGGAGGCGACATTACAGCAAAACGCGGATTTCTTACTGGAACACCGAGAAGTAGTGCTCGAAGAAGCGCCCGGGCTCGACGCCGAACGCGACCTCGTGCCTGGGGTCCGGCCCGCCGGGCGTCCATTTCGTGCGACCGAGAAGCTGCGCATCGCCCAGCTCGATTTCCACCGCGCCCCGCTCGAACGAGCAGATGTCGTCCCGGAAGATCGTCGTGGCCGCCAGCGGGTCGTGAAACGTAATGGCGCCGGCCTTTCCCGCGAACCAGACCTCCGCGAAGTCGAGGACCGGCCGGAGCAGATCGCAGGTGAACCGCTTCCGCACATCATCCGCTTTCATCGTGACCTGCCGGGTCACGTCCAGCCCGATGGAACGGTGAAGCGGCGGGCGGGCGCGGTACACGATGGCGGTCGCGTGAGGATCGCCTATGGCGTTCCACTCCAGCGGCTTGCGGCCCTCGGCCGGCTCCCCGAAGACGCCGCACATCATCACCAAGCCCCTGACCAGCGATGCGACCTCCGGATCGACCGCAAACAGCAGCCCCGCGTTCGTCAGCGGGCCGATGGTCAGCAGGATGACCTCGCCGGGGTTCTCACGGATTGTCGTTCTCAAGAACTCGATGGCCTGCCCGCGCGGGAACTCCGTGTCGTGATCCCACTTGGACAGGGCGGCGGCCTGGGGCGCTTCCGTCTGCTTCTGAGCCACCAGCAGCGGGTCATCCGCACCGGCGAAGATCGGGACCTCTTTGCCCACGACCTTGCATAACGCGCTCGCCATCATCGCGCGCTCGGCGGCCTGGCCGGTGACCGTGGTAATGCCCAGCAGCTCGCACTCCGGCTGCGCGAGCAGATACGCCAGGCAGACGGCGTCGTCGATGTCGCTTCCGATATCGGTATCGAGCAAGACCTTTGTCACTTCCGGACCTCCTTTCCTCCGCCGACCGTTCCCTATTCTACCAAACCGCCGAGCGGGATCAACGCCCGGACCGGGCTCCCGAAGGGGGACCTCTTCGTAAGAATACTTCCCACTGTCTCAGTCTTGCTGGCGGCGAACACTTGCTGGTGTCCGGAAACGCGGTACACTCATGGAAAGGGCCCCCTGTGCTGGTGGGCATGGGGCCTATCCGGGAAATCAGGGCGCAATGCGGCTCGCGTTGCACGGGGCTGTTTCGGGCACAGAACGCTTGCGGGATTCCGGGCACGGGCATGAGGAGGGACACTGCCATGCAGCATTCGGGGACTCGCTTGACAAGGTCTGGGCGGATCATCCGCACCGGCGCACTGCTGGTGATCGTGGGCGGTGTGGGCCTGCTGGCGCCGCCGCCCGCCGGCGGGGCCACCAAAGTTCTGAAGGGCGTGGAGGCCATGCGCTATCTGGTCGCCCGCCGGCAGTACGACAAGGCCCGCAAGTTCGGGTACCGGCTGATCTGGCGGAACCTCGATCAGCCCGAGGCGATGTTGCTGCTGGGCCGGGCACTGGAGGGGCTCGGCAAGAAGGACGAGGCCGCCACGATCTACGCCCTGTTGCTGCGAACGTTGGAGAACAAGGCCGACTCGCGCAAGTACGGGCCCCGGGCCCAAGCGCGACTGAAGGTGCTGGACGTGGACTACGAGCGGCAGAAGGCCAAGTTCATCGCCGCCGCTGCGGGCAAGAAGTTCGACTCCCCCAAGGCCGTCGACGATGGCTGGCTGCTCGCCGCCCGCTGCGACCTGTTCACGCCGTACTGTCTGGGGTGCTGGACGCTGGTGGGGCCTCGCGGGCGGGTCCCGCCGGACTGGATACACAACCGGGAGGGCCGGCTGCACCGCAGCGGGGCCAAGTTCGTCCCGGCGTTCCACGGCCGCAAGGAGCTGCTCTACACGCAATCGATCAAGGACAAGCCGCACCCCGAGAAGTACAAGTCCGACGGCTACCACGTGGAGCACCTGGCCCGGCTCGGCGGCCATTCCCCGCACCTGACGCTGACCAACTTCGGCGGCTGCCCGTACCTGCGCATCGGCGTCAAGGCGGAGGAGCGAGTCTTCGAGCTGCGAGTGTACGTCGAAGGCAAGCAGATATTCTCCCAGCGGATCGATGGGTCTAAGTGGTCGGACCTGAAGGTGGAACTTCCGCAGCCGGCGGTCGGAGCCGGTGCCGTGGGCGGGGCCGCGACCCAGCCAGCCTGGCAGAAGGTCATTCTGGAGCTGGTCTGCCCCGAGGGCCAGCCGCTCAGCGGGAACGTCTGGATTGACTACGCGGATTTCTTTGTCAACTGACGGGCCGCGCAGGCCCTGTGAAGGAGAACTGTGATGCTCGAAAAGAAGGCGGCCATTGTGCTTCACGTGGTCTGCGTCGCTCTGCTCTGTTGCGTCTTGTCGACGCCCTCTGCGGGCCAAGCGCCTCCCGGCCGGAAGTCGCCTCGTCAAAGCGATCGACCGCCGGCGTCGTTCAAGCTGTCGTTCTCGACGTACCTGAGCGGGTCGGGCCGGGCGAACGGCGCCCGCGCGGTGGCCGTGGACGCCAAGGGGAACATCTACGTGTCCGGGGGCACCTCGTCGCGGGACTTTCCGACCACACGCGGCGCGTACAGCCGCAAGTTCGACGGCAGCGGCAAGTCCGCGGGCAACAGCGGCCCGTTCGACGCCTACGTCACCAAACTGACCCCCGACGGGCGGATGGTCTGGTCTACACTGGTAGGCGGGCCGAACCACGATCGCACGTACTCCATCCGGGTCGGCCGCCAGGGGTGTGTCTACATCGCCGGGCGGGCCGGCGAGGGGTTCCCGACCACGCCCGGTGTCCTCCAGGAGAAATTCGCCGGCGACAACAGACCCGCCGTCGGCTACGGCCCGCAGGACGGATTCATCACCAAGCTCTCGGCCGATGGTTCGAAGGTCCTGTGGTCGACATACCTGGGGTCAGGGGATAACAGTATCATCCGCGACATGGTCATCGACGAACGGGGCAACGTGTATGTGTCCATGATCGGCGTGTCCGTTGACAGTCCTTACGTCACGCGCGGCGCCTTTCAGGCAACCCGTCCCGGTGGCCGGGACGGTCTGGTCGCCAAGATCTCCCCCGACGGTCGGCGTGTGGTCTGGGCGTCTTA
>CAZDHT010000354.1:0-4400 GCA_964505325.1 uncultured Planctomycetota bacterium
CCCTCGGAGACGAACGTCTACGAGATTAAGGCCGACATTCTCGACAAGCTCGACAAGGGCCACCTTCTGTTTCGCGACAAGCTGGTGCTCGATTTCAAGGCGGAGAATGTCAAGTCCCTGCGCGTGGAGGGGGGCAGGACGGACTACGCGGCGCAGAAGGTGCCGGGCGGGAGCTGGCTGTTGACGAAGCCGATGCCGGTGCTTGGCAGTTCGTCGGACATCGCCGGCCTGCTCGAGGCGATCAGCGCGCTGTCCGCCAAGGAGCTGGTCTGCGAAGGCGATCTCGACAATCCCAGGTACGGTCTGAAGCCCAAGACCGGCAGGCCGTACCGCAAGGTTGCCATCATCGTCGAGAAAGAGCTGCCGAAGAAAGAGAAGAACGACGCCAAAAAGGAGGACAAGAAGGGCCACAAGCCGAAGAAGCCTGACAACCCCGAGACGATCCTCGTCTCCAAGACGCTCCTGGTGGGCGCGCCCGTGCCCGGCAACAAGGAAGGCGGCCGGTACGCTGTGGTGGCGGAGGACGGAATTGTCTTCGTGATGCCGGGGGATGTCATCAAGAAGCTGGACAAGGAGTTGCTCACCACGCGGGTGATGAACATCACGCGGGCGGGCACTTCCCGGGTGTCGGCCGTCCACCGTGACGGATCAAAGGTCGAGGTGGCCCGGGTCAACAACGAGTGGGAGATCGTCAGTCACAAGAACGTGGCCCCGGACAAGGAGAAGATCGAGAAGTTCGTCGAAGAAGCCGGCTGGGTCAGCCTGGAGAAATACGTGGCCTATGACAAGAAGGACCTGGCCAAGTACGGCCTGGACAAGCCGCTGCTCACAGTGACAGTGAAGCCGGAAGGGAAACTGGCCAGCGTTCTGCGCATCGGCAACGAAGCCAAGGACGAGAAGGTCGGCGACGACAAAGATAAGCAGATGAAAACCTATTACGCGACCGGCGGCGGCATCCCGGCCGTCTTCCTGATCAGCGAGAAAAAGGTCAAGCAACTCGACAAGCACGTCGAGGACCTCATGAAAAAGGGGTGAAAGTGAAGAACCGCGCTGCGATCCGATGTTTCGTTTCCTGTTCGGTCTGCGTGTGCGTCGCGGCGCTGGCCGGGCCGGGTCGCGCGCTCGCCCAGGACCTGAATCCCCGCGGGATGTATGAGACATGCGCGCCGTCCGTGGTGATGGTCACCGCCGCCGAAACGCTGGGCAGGGGCCTGCTGAACCGGGGAGTCGACATGATCGATCCGTTCCCGCTGCTTGACACGCCCGGCGACGTGTTGTCTTTCTTCGCTTATCCCGTGTACGTTCTGTTCAGCGGGTTGCCGAAAGCCGGCGGGTCGGGCGTCATCATCGACGAGCAGGGTCACTTCATCACCAACCACCACGTGGTCGCCCGCCGCAACGTCTTTTGGGCCACCCTCGATGACCGCCGCGTCATTCGCGCCGTTCTGGTCGGGTCGGATGCAGAAGAAGACTACGCTCTCTTGAAGCTTCAGCTCAAAAAGGGCGAGAAGGTGGCTCCGGCGAAGCTGGGCGATTCGGATGCGCTGCGGCCGGGCGACCCGATCTTCGCCATCGGCAGCCCGCTCGGTCACCGCCAGAGCCTGAGCGTCGGCGTGGTCGCCGGACTCGAACGGCGCATGGTGGGTCCGTTTCAGGACTTCATTCAGATGGACCTCACCATCGGCGCCGGTTCCAGCGGCGGGCCGCTGTTCAACGCGCGGGGCGAAGTCGTTGGCCTCACGAGCATGATGCACGCGGTGCTCGAGCAGACCGGCGACATCACGCTGTCGATACCGATCAACTCCGTTACCGAGGGCCTCGAGCGGCTGAAGCGGGACGGCAAGGTCACCCGCGGCTTTATCGGCGCGCACGTCAAGGACGTGACCCCTCGCCTCGTCAAGGAGTTGGGTCTGAAGGTGAAAACGGGCGCGTGTGTTGTCGGCTTTCGAACGCCGTTCTGGCGCCGGAGCCCGGCCGAGGACGCCGGCCTCGAGCGGGGTGACGTCATCGTCAAGTACGGGGCGAAGAAGATCGATCGCGCCCGCGCGCTCGCCCGGGCGGTCCTCAACACCAAGCCGGGGACGAGGGTCGCGGTCGAGTTTTACCGCGGCAAGAGGCATATCAAAGGCACGATCATCGTCGCCCGGAGATAGCGAGGCCCCTCGCCGCGGCGGCCGCGCCCTCGCGCCGGAGCCGCCGGTTCAGGCTTCAGGCTTCAGGCGATTTCGACGGGAACGGATCCGTTGGCGGCGGATTCTTCCGCGGCGACGATGAGCCGCGTGTTGAGCAGCCCATCCTGCCCGGTCGCCAGGGGCGGCGTGCCGTCCCGCACCGACTCGACGAAGTGGTAGATGCTCTCGATGGCGAGGCCCCGCCACCGGCCGTGTACTTCCGGCGCCACGAACATGTCGGGATACGACACGTGGGGGAATCCCTCGGGGGTCCGTTCCGTGTACTTCTCGATCGAGCGGCAGTGGGTGGGGTCGAGATAGATGGTGCCCTTGGTCCCGATGATCTCGGCCTTGTGGTCGATGAGCGCCGCGGAACTCTGCGGAAGGAGCCAACTGTTCTCGATGACCGCCACTGCGCCGTCCTCGAAGTCCAGCACCGTCACGTACATGTCGGGCGTGTCGGCTCCCAGTCGCTTGAGGACGCCTTCCATCCGCCGGCAGGTCACCCGGACTACCTTCTTCTGCATCAGCCAGCAGGTGGTGTCCATCGCGTGGCTGCCGAGGAACAGCATCACGTTCGACTCGCCCGCCCAGGGCAGCATCTTCAGCGGCACGTAGACCGTGTCGCTCAAGCGATAGTAGACATACCGCAAGTCGCCGAGTTCGCCGTCTCGGATGGCTCGCCACGCGTTATAGACCGGAGGATTCCAGCGGTTGTGCCAGTCGACCATCAGGCAAACGTCGTTCTCTTCGGCCGCGGCGATCATCGCCTCGCATTCCTCGACGGTCGTCGCCATCGGCTTTTCACACAGGATGTGCGCCCCCGCCTTGGCACATTT
The DNA here is from genome assembly GCA_964505325.1 of uncultured Planctomycetota bacterium. Taxonomy (GTDB): domain Bacteria; phylum Planctomycetota; class PUPC01; order PUPC01; family PUPC01; genus CAZDHT01. Next base: position 3,011 of record CAZDHT010000354.1, read on the forward strand.
GATGACGATGTCGGTGTGCGCGTTATCCGGCGTCGCAACGGAAACGGCGTCGATCTTCTCCTGCGAGAGCATCTCATCGAGCGACGTGTAATGGCTAGGGATATTCCATTCTTTGGCGACTTGCCGGGCGCGCTCCTCGTCCAGATCGCACACGGCGACCGGCTCGGCCGACGCATGCTGGACGTACGCCCGGACGTGCGCCGTGCCCCAGATGCCCACCCCGACGACCGCCAGTCGGACCCGTTCCATCCTTCATCTCCAGTTCGGCCCAGACGCCCACGCACCCTAGCGGAGCTTCTTGATCCGCAGCATCTTGCCCGTCGCCGCGTCAATGTGCACTTCCGTCGCGCCGTCGTTCGAGGTCACGATCCAACGGTCCCCCTGCTGTCTCACCTGGCCGACGGGGAACTTGAGGCGCATCATCCACATGACCTTGCCGTTGCGCACGCGCTTGATGAAGTTGTTCCCGGCTTGCCACTCGGCGTCCACCGGGCCCGCGCCGGGCTGCGGCTCGGCCACCGCCCCGAGCGGCTTCACGACCACCGTGACTGGTTCCGAGACCAGCCGCCCCGCCACGGCTCGCACGGTATAGGAACCGTGGCGCCGGAACAGCTCCTTCGGCCTCAGCTTCAGAAGGCCGGACGCCGAGCCCTTCAACGGCCTGGGCGGGATGGACTTGTACATCCACAGAATGCGCCGCTCAAAGAATGCAACCGTCCGGCCCTGGATGCCCGGGCCCTCGACGAGGAAGCACAGCGTGTTGCAGGTGTCCAGCTTGTTCTCCCAGCATTGGAACTCGGGGGCGGCCTGCGCGCGGCTGTCCACCCACACCCACAACTCCGGGGCCGTGCCTGGGGCAACGGCGATGCGCCGCGGGTCCTTCACCTTGGCGGTCGGCGGGATCGTGGACAGCCCCAGGTCGACGCCCAGCGTCGCCGGGCCGAGTTTGCGGCTGCACGCTGCGCACCGGCCGAGCGTGCGGGCGCACTTCGGACACAACTTCTTCATCCCACTGGCGGTCTGAGCACCACAGCGCCGGCACTTCCCTACTTCTTCGGTGAACTCGCGCCCCGTGCACCACGGACAGAGAAACGTTCGCCCGCCATGCTGCGCCCAGCCCGGCGCAAGCGCCGCAAGCGCGGCCTCCTCCGCGGCCTTGGACCAACGCACCGCCGCGCTGAGCTTCCATCTCGGATAGTCGATCTGAAGGACGACGAGCTTGTCGCCTTTTCGAAAACGCGGATTGGGCTTGTTTGCGCCGCGGGGCGGAGTCGCAGCCAGGCGGACCGTGCCGGTTTTCTGCGTCACCTGCGGGCCGTACAGGATCGTGTCCCATCTGAAGGCCACGTCCTCGGCCCAGGCGGATTTGCCGCGCTCCGTGCGTCGGACG
>CAZDHT010000355.1:0-4384 GCA_964505325.1 uncultured Planctomycetota bacterium
TTACTACGTGCGACACGAAATAGTTGACATGTGACCCCAAGCGCTACGCGCCGGCATAGCGGACGGATTCGGCATGGAAGTATCGCTTGACCAACTTGGGGTCCCGCTGCCGCTTCCGAAGATAACCCCGCACGTTCCGCATCAGTTCGTTCCGGTTGTGCGCGCGGCGGCGGCCCACGGCGTTTGCCTTCACGTCGTTGTTCAGCATCTCGTCGGGGTTGAGTTCCGGGCTGTAGCTCGGCAGGTAGAACACGCGGATGCGCGTCGCGTTGGCGGCCAGCCATCGTTGTACGGCGCGGCTGCGGTGGACGGGATGCCGGTCGATGATGAGAAAGACCTTGCGCCCGGCCTGCCTCAGGAGCCGCCGCAGGAACTGGATGAACACGGACGCCTTGAACCGTCGCTTGAACACCATGAACGAGAGGTGCCCCCGGTTGGTGATCGCCGAAACCATGTTGCAGCCGAACCGCTGGCCCGTGCCCGGCACGACCGGCGTGTGGCCCCGAAGGCCGTACGAGCGTCCCGCCTGGTGGTCGGAACGCGCGCCCATCTCGTCGGCCCAGTAGATGCGTGCCTTTTGCCTTTTCGCTGCTTTCCGGATCGCCGGGTACTCTTCGCGAAGCCAGCGCTCCACCGCCGCGTCGTCCTGCTCCCACGCCCGGCGGCGCGGCTTCTGCGGCGTGAAACCCCACCGCTTCAGATACCGCTGAACCGTCCGAACCGAACACACAATCCCGAACCGGCGGCGGATCAGTTGGCGCACCGCCCCGGCCGTCCAGAGCACAAACGGCAACTTGAGCTGCTCCGGATGGCGATCTCGAATCAGCGTGCAAATCGTCGCCGCCTGCCAGCCCTTGAGGCGGCCGCCGGTGCGAGGCCGGCCTTTGATTCCCGCACGCAGCGCGGCCTCGCCGCCCTCGCGGTGCTTCCGCATCCAGATGCCGACCGCCTGCCGCGTCACGTCGAAGACGCGGGCCGCCTCCACCTGCTTCATTCCCCCCAGGACGGCGGCGACCGCCCGGCGGCGAAGAGCTTCCTGAGCTTCCGGGCTGAGCGACCGCGCATCCTTCTTCATACAGGAGTATCATACACTACCGCCCCGAGAAATGCAAACTATTTAGTGACGAAATTAGTATCTTCATTCTCCTCGACTCCTAACGCGTGACCTCACGCGCGAGAGGACGCCGCGCTCGCGCGGCTATTTCTTGTCGCGTGGAGGTCGTTGTTGGGGCTTCTCTCTTCCAGGTGTTTCAAGAAACTTGTTGTTCGGGACCACCTTGTCCATACTGCCGTAGAACGTGCGTGTGAGCTGTTCGATCCGACGGCCGTCCTTCTCGAATACGATGGCCATCCAGATCGTCGTTTTTGAGAAGCCGTGCTTGAATTCGAATTCCTGCATGCCCTTGATCGATGATGTCGCTTTCGGTTTCAGTACTCGAACAATGGGAATGGTGCTGTTTACACGGCTTCTGTAGACGATTGTGAGATCGTCTCCACCCGCAACAAAGAGCGAGAAAGCATTGGCGTACCCGGGAGGCGTGGTTTTCCTCTGAACAAGGAAGACACTGACCGACACCTTCGTGTCCGTCCAATGAAGGCTCTTCTCGGTCAGTGGGACATTGGTCTTGTCTGCGGCCAAGGCTGGCGCCGAGAGGCACGCAAGCACAGGAACGGCCAGTAGCACTACTCTCATCGTCTTCATGTCCGTATCTCCAACGGCGCGGTTGACCTCCCGGCATTCTGCGTCATGGTCCAACTGCTGGTTTGGCGCCGTCCGGTTCTCCGCTCTCCGACCCGTGTCGGCGAAACCGGTCGTACCGTGCCCAGAACTCCTTGGCCGGCTCCAACATGATTCTCTTGAGTGAACGCATGTCTCTGACAATGCGAATCGAATCTTCGGTGACCCGCTCTGCCCGGAAGTCGAGTGATCTGAGTTGCAGTCCTTTGAGCGGAGACAGGTCATCCGTGTCGACAAAGCAAATACCGAGATGCCGGAGCGGCATGTCCTCCAGCGGAGACAGATCAGAGACTTTCGTATTGTGAATCGCGAGATAGGTGAGCGGAGCGCGCTTGAGGGGAGAAAGATCCGCAATTCGGGTAGAGCTTGCGGTCAAGATCTCAAGCGGCAGGTCTTTCAACGGGGACAGAGCCGACACTGCTGTGCCATCAATGGCGAGTTGCCTGAGAGGCATGCCCGTCAGAGGCGCAAGGTCCGACACCCGCGGGCAGCCGTTGACCGCAAGGTTGACCATGGGAAGCCCCTGGAGAGGAGACAGGTTCTCGAGGCCTTTGCTGACAATATGGAGCTTTCTGAGGGGCATGCCCCGAAGCGGGGTGAGGTCTTTTACACGAGGACACTTCCATAGAGTGAGCTCTTCGAGCGGCATTCCCTTGAGGCCGGAGATGTCACCTATTTCACTCTCGTAGATGTAGAGTCTCTTCAACGGCATCCCGCGCAGCGAAGAGAGATCAGCTCCTGTGGGCCTGTCGATAGTGAGGATCTCGAGTCTCAATCCTTTCAGTTGAGAGAAGGCCAGCGCATGGGACGAGCTGAACGAGAGCGCATACACTGGTAGCGATCCGAGTTCAGAGAGGTGCTCGGTACCGGAAGATTTCTCATCGAAACCGAGGGAGCATCGTCCGTCTTCCCGAAGGCGGACGTAGGTGGGCCTGATTCCAGCTCTTGCGAGGCGTTCTCTGACGGCGTCCTCCGTGAGCGCAGGAGTGTTAGCACGGCATCCTCCCAGCATGAGAAGCGCAATCAGGACAAAGGCACAATGGTCCTTCATATTACTTGCCGGACGTCACGGCTGTGCTGCCCCGCGCTCCACGGGGTCAGCACCAGCCGGCTATTCGGCATCCTCCTCCTTGCTGAGGCGTATGATCTTCACCGTGCCGAGATCGCGAATCTTCATCGTGGCGAAGACCGGCGCCGGCTCGCTCTGGTATCTGTGCCACTTCCCATTCTCGTCCCGATATGTACTCCTTACCCCTGTGAGGACACGAATTGTGCGCTCCAGCACATCCACATCCTTCTGTTTCTCATCCTTGATTGCAAGCCGGCAATCGCGTTCTAGCACGGCGAGAGTCGTGATCTCAAACTCAGCCTTCTTCATGTCCGGAGTCACGACGGCAACGGATCCGTCCGGCAGTGACAGGCGGAACGATTGTTCTGTCGGCCGGCTATCCTCGGCAGGTGCACGCGCTGGTTCGGGCTGCTCCTTCGACCTCTCATCCCACATCTTGTACAGTCTGGCATATGGCGCCTTGCTGCCCACCTTGCGCTTCTCGGGCGCGGCGGGCGGTGCGAGGCCCAGGGCCTTCATCACCGCCTTCGCCAGGGGATGATCGGGCTTGCCCGACACCAGAATGGTGAAGTCCCGGCCCGCGGCGAGCAGGCGGAACGGCGCGGATCGCCGCCGGAGGTAGGCGCGGATACGGGCGTCGCCCAGGCCTGCGCGGAAGGGGAAGATCGCGTAAGTCCCGCTGTCTTTCGTCCCCTTGGGCAGCCGACCCGAGGTCACGAACCGGCCGACCCCGGCCTCCATGTGCCTCCCCCACGTCCCGCCCACTTGATCGGCCAGCATCCGGGCCGCGGCGTCGACGTCGAACGGCAACGGCGCGGGAGGGATGGACAGACGCTTCCCCTGGCGCTTGATGTCCTTGCTCGGCGTGCGCATCCATGCGTGCAACCCCTTCGGCGTTTGCGGTACACCGACCCAGTAGAGGACGCCCCACGGCGTCTCGACCCAGTCGTTGATCTTCGGCTTGAGCAGAACGTCGACCCATCGGTAGTCGTAGTAGAGGTATCCCCACCACCCGATGGCCTTGCCTTTCCCGTCCCGCTCGACGCGGTAGTCGTACTGCCACTTGCCCGACCGATGGACGCCGTCCTTGCTCCAGTCAATCGCCGCCGGTTTCGCGGCGGGTCGAGATGCCTTCGCGGTCTCGTTCCTGGCGGCCCGGACATTCTCTATCTGCTGGGCCAGCATGGTGAGCCACTGGAGCGAGAGCATCCACTTGCGTACGGCCTGCGGCTTCGCCCGGTCCCGAACGCCGGCGTGCTTCCTGGCCGCAGCGGCGGCCACCGCCTCGGCGCCGAGCGGGAAGCGCCAATGCGGGTAGAGGGCCCGGGCGGCGAACATGACCTGGTCGGGGTCTGTGGAACCCAGGGCGTTCAGCAGCGCGGTGTCGACGGCGGGCATCTCGAACTGCTTGGTCAGATACGCCGCGAACGGCTCGCCGGCCAGGGTCCGCCTGACGATGTCGGCCTCCGCCGCCTTGCGGGCCTTCGCGTCGTCCACCACCTTGAACGAGGCAGTCACGGCCGTCCGCGCACTCGGCCAGTACTTGCTCCCCCGGCTGAGGACCTGCACCCGGTACG
>CAZDHT010000356.1:0-4379 GCA_964505325.1 uncultured Planctomycetota bacterium
CGACCGACCGCTCCCGCTCTTGTATCTCCTCAACGGCGGCGAGACCGCGGCGAAGATGGCACGGGGGAAGTTGTAGGCCGGGCCGGTGGCCTGGCCGCATCGCCGCCTCACCGAGGCGGCCTGCAGTGGGCGAGAACGCAGCACAGTTGGCAGGGGCGTTCAACTGAACGCCCCTGCTTCTTTCTCTTTGTGCCCTTCGTGTTCTTCGTCGTGATTGGATCAGCTACTCATACCGATACCCGACCCCGTGGACGGTGTGGATGATCTCGGGGTTCTTGGGGTCGAGTTCGATGCGTTTGCGGAGCTGCGAGATGTGCTGGTCGAGCGTGCGGCTGTTCGGGAAGTAGTCCATCCCCCAGCACGCGTCGAAGATGGTGTTCCGGTCGAGGACGGTTCCCGGGTTTTCAGCGAAGAGTTGGAGCATCTTCACGTCGCGGAGGCTGAGGTCGATGACCTGCTCGCCGCGGCGGGCGCGCAGTTCGGCGGGGGTGACGTCGAGGTCGCCGATCCGGAATGCGCGCGGCAGCTCGTTCTTCTGCTGCGACGCCATGTACCGCCGCGTTACGGCGCGGATACGCGCCACTACTTCCTTCACGCCAAACGGCTTGGTGATGAAGTCGTCGGCGCCGAGCTCGAGCCCGACCACCTTGTCGATCTCTTCCGACTTGGCGCTGATGAAGATGACCGGTACGGCCGGATCGTCCTTGCGGATCTGGCGGCAGACGTCGTAGCCGTCGGCCTTCGGCATCATCACGTCGAGGCAGACGAAGTCCGGCGCTTCCCTCCTGAAGAGTTCGAGCGTTTGCTTGCCGTCCCCGGCGCAGACGGTCTGGTAGCCCTCGGCTTCCAGAATCTCCGCCAGCCCTTCGCGCGTGTTCCTATCATCCTCGGCAATCAGGACCTTCATCGTCGTTCCCCGTTCTCCGCGGCGGATCATTCCGCCGCCGGTGTGTTCAAGACCAGCCGAAAGCGGGCGCCGGTGTCGCTCGGTTCCAGCGTCAGGTCGCCGCCGTGCAGGCGCGCCAGCTCGCGGGCGATGGCCAGGCCGATGCCCGTGCCGGCGACGCCGTCCGTGAGCTTGTCGCTCACCCGGCGGAACGGCTCGAACACCAGTTCGTCCAGCTTGTTCGGGATCCCCGGGCCCCTGTCCGCGACCGTGATGATCGTCAGGTCGCCGTGCTGCTCGCTTCGGACCTCCATCCAGCCGCCGGAGGCGGCGTACTTCTCGACGTTGCCGAACAGGTTACCCAGGACCTGTTCCAGGACGTCGGCGTCCACCTTCACCGTTGCCCCGGCGTTGCCGGCACACGCGATTTCGACGCCCTCCGCCTCGAGAGACGGCCGGAAGTGCTCCAGCACCGAGCGGATGATGTCGTCCACGTTGCCGGCGGTCGTGTGCAGCTTCAGCTTCTTCCGCTGCTGGCGTGCGAACGTGAGGACGTTGGTGATCAGGCGGCTGAGCCGTTGGCTCTGGGAGACGATGACCCCCAGGTGCTGGGCCGTCTTTTCGTCGGTGTCGTCGAGCCGCCGCTCGAGCAGCTCCGCGTACATGCGGATGTTGGTGAGGGGCGTCTTGAGCTCGTGCGAGACCTGGTTCACGAAGTTCACTCGCTGCCTCGCCTCGCGCATCTCCCGCGAGCTTTCGCGGTAGAAGTACACCGCCAGCCCGGCCAGGGCGATCCCCACCACGATCACGCCTGAGACGAGGTTGAAGAGCGCGCCGCCGCCGAGGCCGCCGGCGAACCCCGAGCCGGACGTGTAATACTCGAGCTTCCACGAGTTGAGCGGCCGGCTGACCGGGCGGCCGACCCTGGGGCGTTCGTTCCTGCCCGGCTCGTAGGCCCCCCATTGGTACATGGCGGCGCCCTTCGAGTCGGCCAGCACGACCCGGGCGTCCGGCAGGCGGGGCTCGACCGGCCCGGAGGCGTGGGGCAGTTCGGCGATAATGTCCGCAAGCAGCCGGGCCCGGTTCAACTCGGCGCCGAGCACCGTCCCAGACGTGTCCCGTTGCCAGAAGATAAGGTTGATGCCGGTGCCCCAATACCACGTGTACCATCCTCGTGCGGCCGCCGAGGTGGGCGCGCCGTTCCCTTCCGGCTGCTGGTAGAACACGTGGGCATCCTCCCACACCTGCCGGGTCCGGGCGAGGAAATCCCGCTCCGACGCGTTCATCGGTCCGGACAGGGGGGGATGCCACATCTCGCCGTTCGGGCCCAGGATGAAGATCTGGGAGACTGCGGGGGTCTTCCGCAACAGAGCGCGGATAGACGACGTAGGGTCCGCCGAGAAGTCTCCGACGGTGACGAACAAGTCCAGAAGCTCGCGCTCTCTCGCCTCGATGAGCCGGGTAATAGTCGCGTCGACGTCGCTGAGCTTGGCGGCGAGGAGCTTTCCGAAGCGGTGCTGGACGATCTCCTGCTCGTCGCGCGCCACCTTGACGCCCAGCCCGGCGAGCAGCGCCAGCGGCAGGAGCACGAGGAGCAGGAGAATCGCAATCAGCTTCGGCTTCAAGTCGGCCCCCTGCCCTCGGTCACTTCGTCTTTCCCGCCTCTCCGCTGTCGAGGTACTCGTAGTTATCCATCATCTGCTGGTAGTCGTTCATGTACTGATACTCCGTCATCCGCTTCCGGAGCGCGGAGGCCTTGAACTCGACGTGGCTGTCGAAGTAAATGACGTTCACCCCATCGCTGTGGTTGGCCGCGCTGTAGTCGTCCAGGGTGACCGAGCGGTACTTCTTCGCGTTTTCCTTGAGGATCCGCGCGTTGTCAAGCAGCAGCTTCTGGGCCTCCTGCTTCTTGCCCTGATCGAGCAGCGCCACGGCTTTCTTGTTTACGTCCGTCGCGGTCAGCATGATCGCCGAGACCGTCACGTCCCGGTTAACGTTCGTTTCGACGACCTCTTTTGACTTAGTGAACCGGACGGCCACCCTGCTGGACAGCTTCTCGGTGGTCCTGGTGGCCATGTTGGCGTAGGAGACGTCCACGTCGGCGACCGGCCGAGTCTTGCCGTCGGCCGTTGCGGGGACCTCGACTTCGAGGAGGACATACTTATCCTGCGCGCTGTAGAGTTGGTTCAGCACTGCCACAACGTTCTGGCCGGCGATCTCGGCCTCGCGGCCAAGGACACGGACCGGCCGGATCCCGTCGGCGCACTTGATCTGGACGGTGATCTCCTGGGCGCAGACGGACAGCACGTCGCCCAGCTCGTTCTTGAAGATCTGGACCAGTTGCCGGGCGTTCCGCGCGAAGTAGTGATTGCCGTCGCTCTTCCGTGCGAGTTGCGTCATCAGGTCCTCGTTGTAGTCGGTCCCCAGCCCGATGGTGGTGACCGAGATACCTTCCTTGATCAGAGAAGAGCCGAGCGCGCCGAGCTGGTCGGGGCAGCTCGGGCCGACGTTGGCCAGGCCGTCCGAGAGCAGGACCACCCGGTTGACGCGGTTCCTATCGAGGAACTTGCGGATTTCGGCGGCGCCCTTGCTTACTCCGGCGAACAGCGCCGTCGTGGCGCCCGCGGAGAGCTGGTTGATCGCGGCCCGGATGGCCGACCGGTCCGCCACCTTGGTGGCGGGCACGAGGACGCGGATGTTGCTGTCGTACGCGACCACCGAGACGATGTCATTGCCATCCAGCCGGTCGACGGCCATGATCGCCGCTTCCTTGGCCTTCGCGATCTTCTCGCCGGTCATCGAGCCGGACTTGTCGATCACGATGGCCACGTTCACCGGCGTGCGTCGTGTCTTGTCCGTCCATGCAAAGCCGGTCAGGGACACCTTGAGGAAGGTGGTCTGCTTCTGATCGGCCAGAAGCGCCGGCTTCGCCATTCCCACGTTGAGCTTCACCTGGGCGGCGTCGCAAGCGGTCACCACCGCCGCCAGCGCAACACCGACGATCGTCACGAAAATCATTCGCTCCGTTCGATTATGCATCGGGCTTCTCCCGTCTCTTGGGCCGCGCTCCAGCGGCTGCGGCCAGGGTTGATGATATCCCGTCTGCGGCTCTGCCGTCAATACGCTCTGATCACCTCCTTTCGACCGGCGCCGACGGCCCACCGCGGCCCGCCTACGGCGCGACTTCGTACTCCCCCATGGTCATTCAAACGCATTCTCGGCACGCCGTGGTCAGACAAGTGCAAAACGCCTGTAAAACGTTTGTCACGAAGGCGCGGCCGAGAACCGCCAGCGGCAGCCGCCAGCGCAGCCTACGGCCTTGACACCCGGGCCAGATTGCGGTAATCCAGCGGTCGCTGATGACTGTTCACCGGATGTACGATGGCGGATTTGAACGACAGCCTGCAATACGTGCGCGGAGTGGGGCCGAAGCGCCAAGAGATGTTCGAGCGCCTCGGCGTGCGGACCGTTCGTGACCTGCTGTACCTCTTCC
>CAZDHT010000357.1:0-4346 GCA_964505325.1 uncultured Planctomycetota bacterium
CACAGATCGACACTGATAGAAGCACTGAAGGAAACGAAGGGCCGGCCGGACCGCCTGCGGCGGCCATCAGTCGCTTCAGTGTCAATCAGTGTCCATTTCTTTTCTTCGTGCCCTTCCCTTCAGGCCGTGGCCGCTCCCCCTTCGTGTCCTTCCCTTCGGCTCGCGTTGCTCGCTCAGGGCAGGCTGTGTGCTTCGTGGTGAGTCCTTTTCCCCTTTTCCCCTTTTCCCTTTTCCCTTTTCCCTTTTCTCCCACGTTACACCGTCTGCGTTATCTGCGACATCTGCGTCTATTCCTCTCCTTCAGCTTGGTGTGACTTGGCGCTCTTTGTGACTTTGTGGTCAGGTTCCGTGGGACCCTACCACTAAGACACGAAGACACAAAGAGGCACGAAGGCTGGCGGGCGGGGTCAGTCGCCGGCGGTCGGGGTCCACATCCCGTCGGTGATGTCGTCCGGCCCAAACGCCCGGACGTGGCCGTCGCCGAGGAGGGCGTTGGCCTTGCCGCCGTGACGGGCGGCGATGTGGCCGATGTCGTCGTTGTATTCGACGTTCTTGTCGTCGCGGTCGATCTCCCACTTGGCGTAATCCATCACGACGATGGTGTCGGCCGAGGTGCGCTCGCGGGTCTTGCCCAGGCGGTTGTTGTACCCGTAGCTGCACTGCCCGACGGCCAGGCGCTTGGCCCAGTGATGGACGACACAGCGCTCGAGGGTGATGCATGCCATGGCCGTCGTGTAGACCCGGCCGCCGCGGACGGCGCTCCAGTAGTTGTTGATGGGCCAACTGCCCATGTGCTCGCCGTCCTTGATCTGACGCTCGAGCAGCGCCGGCCGGAAGGCTTCGTTCCAGGCGTTCCACCGGCTGTCATCCATCTGGGACATGGCGAGCGTGAGGTAGTAGACGTTGTAGTACGTGCCGTTCGCATTGTTCATGTAGTTCAGGCCACTGAGGACCTGGAGGGCGCCCTGGCAGGCCGGCGAGTTCATGCTCTCGCCCACCAGGCGCCGGCAGGCGAGGCCGATGGCAGTGCCGGCCAGGAACGGCTGCGCGTACCACGCAGCGTACGCGTAGCCGGTGCCGTATTCGCTGGGGGGGTACGGTGTGGTGTTGCCGCCACAGGAGGGGCACTTGCCCCCGTCGAGGAAGTCCGATCCGCCGACCCAGCAGGCGTAGACGCGCTCCCCGCAGTTGGGGCACTTGAGCGTCAGGTCGATGACGTAGGCGAGCCAGGTATTGTGATCGGTGACCGTTGCCCCCCAGCCGCATCCACCCTTGCTGCAGTAGACGCGGTTGCAGTGATGGCGGTTCTCGCGGATAGACGCTTTCAGAAACGTGTTGATGTTGGTCTGGGCATTCGCCGGGATGTCGATGCCGGAGGCCATCGCTTGTGCGTAGGCCTCGAGGCACCATCCGGTGACGGAGATGTCATGGCCGCCGCCGCCATAGCCCCAGCCGCCGGTCGACGTCGCCTGCCTGCTGGCCATGTACTCGATGCCCTCCTCCGCGGCGTCCCGTGCGGCTTCTCGCAGGGACTCGTTCTCCGCCATCCGCGCGGCCTCGGCCAGGGCCATCGTGCAGATGCCGGTGGTGTACATGCAGACGGAGCCTCCGCGGTAGAAGACGCCGTTGTCGCTCTTCGAGATGAGGTATTGCGTCGCGCTCTCGACCGTCAAGGCGAATTCGGGGGGCTGCTGGTCCGTGCAGCCGGCGGTGAGGAAGGCGTACAGAGCCAGCCCGCTCACCGCGTCGTCGGCCGCAGCGGTTGACGCACCGTCCCAGGCCCAGCCGCCGCTTCCCGTGTTCTGATTCCTCTTGAGCCATCGCAGGCCCTCGAGGATGTCGCAGGCGGTCTCGCCGGGATCGACCACGGCCACCAGTTCGGACTCCGCCGACGGGCACGAGATCACCTCGTTGGTATCGAGGTAGCCCGCCCCGACCAAGGCTTCGTACCAGGGAAGGCCGTATCGACTGACCGATTCCGGCAGCGCCCCGTGATGTGTCGAAGCGTACATCTGGCACGCGTATCCGATCTGTTCCAGACGGTGCTGGCAGTGGAGCTGCGCAGTGTGGGAATATAGCGAGTCCACCCCGACCATCAGCAGAGCCGCCAGGATGAGGATCACGCCCACTACGACCAGAAGTTCGGTCAGGCTGAATCCGTGACGCTTGGATTGGGTTCTCATAGTTCCTCTGTGCACGCATATCGCGCGCCCGGTGGGCAGAGCGGGAGCGCGAACGGCCCCGCCTCGGCTCACCGCGCGACGCCTTCCCCTAAAGTATATCCCCCGCTGCAGGGCGCAGTCAACCCAGAGAGACCGCGCCGTTTCCGCCCCTGTCAGCCGCCCGCCGCGTGCTTCTCGATCAGCTCTGCCAGGGCCGGATGGTGCATCTCCCGGGCCTCGTCGGCCGGGGTCTTGCCGCTCTTGTTGCGCCGCCTCGTGTCGGCCCCCTTGGCAAGGAGCAGGGTGACCACCTCCGTCTGGTTGTTGGCGGCGGCTCCGTGCAGCGGGGTCCAGCCGGTCTTCGTCGTCGCGTTCACGTCGGCCCCGCTGGCGATGAGGAGTTCGACGATCGGCTTGGCCCCTGCTGCGGCCGCCGCGTGCAGAGGCGCCCAGCCCTGCGGCGTGGTGACGTCCAGGCTTGCCTGGTTGGCGATGAGCAAGGCAAGGACGTCCTTGTGGCCGTGCGCCACGGCGAGCTGAAGCGGGGTCATTCCGCGGCGGTTCCGGGCCTCCAGGTCGGCTCCCTTGTCGATGAGCAGTCGGGCGATCTCGAGGCGGCCCTTGAACGCGGCGGTGTGGAGTGGGGCGCTGCCCTTCCGGCCGCGGGCATCGACGTCGGCGCCCGCCTCGAGCAGCAATGTCACCACGCCGGCCCGGTCGTTGGATACGGCGCACTCCAGAGCGGTCCGGCCGACCTTGTCTTTCACATCGGGCGAGACGCCCTCGCTGAGGCGCTTCCTGACCGTTTCCGTGTTGCCGTCCTTGGCCGCGTCGTGCAGCGAGCCCTTCTGCTGCGGACATCCGCACAGACCGACCATCAGGACGAACGCGAGAGTCACCTGTTGGCTGCGCATCATTACCCCTCTATTGACGTTCAAGTCCCATCAGGGCACAAGGTGTTTGGGGCTCTTGGCAACTAGACCATATGCTATCTCATGATACGCCGCCTTGGGGCCGAAGTCAAAGCCGAAGCTCGCCCTGACTTGCCCTACCACGAAGACACGAAGCCCAGCGGGCGGCACGGTTGCCCCGGCGGCGCGGAGACGCTACAATGCTCGCACCCCACGATCGGACATCCAGGCTGCTTTGCGTCGGTCAACGACCTCGGGCTGTGCGGCCGGAGACGCGTACCCGGGCTCGCAAGCTCTGTGTGGCAAAAGGAGGCGCGCATGACGTCCACGACGTTGATGAGCGGAGCGTACAGCGCCGAGGCAGCCGCCCGCCGCAAGGCGCTGGCCTGGCTGGCCGCCCTGGTGCTGGGCCTGGGCTTCCTGATGCCCGTCATATCGTACGGCCGCCTGTCGTTCGTCAACATCGAGATGCTCAGCGAGAAAACGGCGTCGCCAATGCTCAAGTTCCTGGCGGCGTATCCGGCGCTCGCCGGGCTGGCGCTGTTCGCGCTGCTGTTCGGCACCACGGAGCTGAACCGGGGCATCGGCCTCAGCGTCATCGGGGTCCTCCCGCTCCTCGTTCTGCTGGCCGACCGGAGCATCGGGACGTTCTACGGCGACACGGTCGGATCAGGAGGATCGATCCTCGGCTCGAGCGCGCTGTGCGGTTTGCTGGGGTGCACGGGGCTGTTCGCGGGGCTGCGCACGATGCACTACCGGGCGCGGTTCCGCGCCGGGCCGGCCATCGGCACCATCGGCGGGGTGCTCTACGTCGTCAGCCTCGTCATCCCGATGGGGGCCGCAGGCTCGTCCACGACCTCTCTCGCCATGCCGTTCGAGCTGATGAAGCAGGACGGGATGCGGATAGTCGGCGCGGGCTACATCGTGCAGATGCTGTTGATGGTCGCGGCGTCGGTCGTGTGCGTCGTGGCGCTGGCAGGCTTCGACCCACGCAAGACGCGGTCGCGCGGCGACCTGGCGTTCGCCATGTTCATCGTGTCGGTCGCCATCTGGCTGGCAGCCCCGGTCGTCGCGGGATTTGCTGCCCCGGCCGCGCTGCCGATGCGGCAGCGGATCGTGCCGATGATGCTGGTGGCCAGGATACTCGTCTGGTTCGCCGCCATCCTCTGCCTGCTCCCCTTCGGCCTGGCCGACCTGTCCGTGACGCTGTGTGAGCGGAGGAACCAGGGACCGATTACCGTGGAGCCCTGAAGGGGCGTCACGTCTCGGTTTC
>CAZDHT010000358.1:0-4300 GCA_964505325.1 uncultured Planctomycetota bacterium
TCGCAATCGCAGACACAGCCAGAGATTACGATCAGGATTACGAGCAAGATTACGACTGAAGAGCCGCCGGCACTTCTTCCCGCTCACAGGTGCTTCGTCGTTCCCAACTGCCTGCCCAGGATGTAGGTCTCGTAGTGGTTCAGGAACGTGCGGGCCGAGGCGGCGACCTGCGGAGCAACTCTGATGCGATCCAGCCGAGTCAGCTTGCCCCGCGCCAGCCGGTCCAGCAGGTTCAGCGCGCCGGACGGCACGTCCGGCACCACGTCGGCCTGACCTGCCGAACACCGCTCGCAGAGGATCCCGCCGAGCGCCGACGAGAACGCGGTGGTCTTCTGTCGGTTCGGCTTCCCACACGAAACGCAGCTCGACAGCTCGGGCATGAACCCCGTCAGCACCAGCAGGTGCGCCTCGAAAGCAAACAGGGGCGCGGCCGGCTCGACGCCCCGCCCCAGCCAGCGCAGCAGGTCCAGCAGACGGTCAAACAGCTCCGGGCTCGGGTCGTCCTCCGCCGTCATGGCGTTGACAAGCTGAGCCGCGTGGCACGCCGCGTAGAGCCGCGCCAGGTCTTTGCGGATGGCGGGGAACGTCTCGAACGCACAGGCCTCGGTCAGAATGTGCAGCCGGTCGCGCGTTTGCCCGGAGATGAACACGATCTCGCCGAACGACAGCAGGTCAATGTGCCCGATGAGCCGGCTGTACCGCCGCTTCGCACCCTTGGCAAGCGCCGACACCCGCCCGAACCGCCGGGTGTAGAACGTGAGGACGCGGCTCGTATCGCTGTAGTCCGCGTACCGGATGGTTATCGCATTGGTTTTTTCGTAGGCCATGTTGACCAGTACCCGCCCCGGGCCGTGAAATTCTCGCCCAGCAGTCGCAGCACGTCCTTGTAGTCCAGCGTCACGGCCGTGCCCGACTTCATCAGCTCGCCGGTGAGCCGCGCGTGCAGATAGCGCGCGGTTCGCTCTTTGCAGCGCCCCGCCGGCGCGGCGGCAAGGAGCCCTTGCAGAATCGCCACCGGCTCGGGCGCCGCCTTCCGCTGTCCGCGCGACACCGTCTGCTTGCGGCAGTTCACCACCACGTCATACCCCACGGCCCCCTCCGCCGTGACCTGCTTGAACGTCTCGTGGGATTTGTCGAGGGTCTGGATCGCCTCGACGCTCAGCCCGGCCGTCTCGATGCCGCGCTGGATCGCCGCCCACACGTCGGCCTGGGTGTTGTGAAAGACGAGCGTCATCCAGCGCCCCGGCTTCAGGACGCGCCGGATCTCGGCGAACGCCGACGCCATCAGTTCGCCGTATTCCGCCACCCCCTTCCCCTGGCTTCGGCTCACCACCGCCTCAGACTTCCGGTCCGTCCGCCAACCCAACCAGGTTTCCCAGAGGAAGTTCAACTCGGAATACATGATGTTATGTCCGAACGGCGGATCGGTGAAGACGTAGTCGATTGACGCGTCGGGCACCGCGTGCAGGTCGCTCGCGCTCTGGGTCGAGATGCAGAGGTCGTCGAGGGCATCGGCGCCGCGGAGCGGGCGGAGGTCCTGCGCCGCGCGGCACAGCCGCCGGATGCGGCGCTCGAAAAGCTCCAGCACGTTGATCTCGGCGCTGAAGCTGGGCAGGTACATCGTGCCGAGTATCGGGCCGGGCGCGATCCGCAGCGAAGGGATGTACTTGATGAGCCGCGACGCGCGGACCATTATCGCGGTGACGGCGAACAGCGCCCGCGCGCGGAGAGCGGCCGGCCGCACCCTCGATGCGGCGGCCCACAGCCGCGCCACCGCCGCGAGGTTGCGAGCGGTGAACAGGTCGGCGACCGTCCTGACGCCGCTCCGCCGCACACGGCTCAGCTCGTCGAGCCCGCGCGGAATCTCGTCCGTCGGGAACCAGGCGCCGTCCCCGGACGCGGAGACGACGGAGCGCCGCGCCCTGAACGGGACCTCCCGCACGTCGCAGCCGCTCGGGCAGTGGAGAAACGCCGCCACCGCACGGCTGCCGACCCAGTCCTTCAGGCTCTTGACGATCTCCACGCCGCAGGACGGACAGCGGTACCGGCGGCCGACGCGACGGCCCGCGTCCATCGCCACGTCCCACAGCACATATCTCTGCCGGCAAGCGGGGCAGCGGAGTACGTCGCTCCATATAACAGACTTTATAGTTGATGCTCGGCCGCACTCCGGGCATTCGGTGCGGTACATCGGGTCCAACTCCGCCCGCACCGAATCCAGCACGCGTCCGAGCGCCGAGCGCAGTTCCTCGGCGTCGGCGGGAGCACAGTGATTGTAGGCCAGGAACGTTGCGAACGGCGAGAGGTCGGAGAGCAACGCCCGCCTCCCCAGACGCAGCGCGGCGACGCCGGTCATGCCCGACCCGCAGAACGGGTCCAGAACCGTGTCGCCGGGGGCGGCATAATGTTCTATATAGGGTGCTATGGCCTCGGGCGGGACCTTGGTGTGGTACATGTGGGCGCGGTAGGCGGGCGAACCCTTCGAGCCGCGCACGTCGCGTGCGAACGGGGCCTCGGCCCCCGGCTCGCGGCCCGTCCCGCCCGACCGGGCGAACGCGGCCACGTGCGGGTTTGCCCCGAGCGTCCAGGTGGGCTCCATCCGAAGTCGGACGCGCCGGCGTGTCATCCCAGTGTCAGCCTTTCCGCAAGCTTGGTGTACCGCCGCCGGATGCGGTCGTTCCGCACGGCCGTCGCCAGACCTTTCTTGTCGCCGACGATGACCACCAGCTTGATGCCGCGCGTGACCGCCGTGTACAGCAGGTTCCGCTGAAGCATGATGTAGTGGTGCGACGCGAGCGCGATGACCACCGCGGGGTACTCGCTGCCCTGCGACTTGTGGACCGAGATGGCGTAGGCCGACTGAAGACTGTCGAGCTCATCGAAGCCGTACTCGACGTGCTTGTCGTCAAACCGCACGACCAGCCGCTCGGCGACGCGGTCGACGTCGGCCACCCGGCCGATGTCGCCGTTGAACACGTCCTTGTCGTAATCGTTTCGGATCTGCATCACCTTGTCGTTCGGCGCGAACGAGCGGCCGAAGCGCTTGACCACCGGGTGCGCGTCCGGGTTCAGGCAGTTCCGCAGCTCGTCGTTCAGGTTCGTCACGCCGATGAGACCGCGATACATCGGAGACATCACCTGGATGTCGTCCGCCGGGTCCATCCGGAACCGCTGCGGGATTCGGCGCGTGCACAGTTCCTTGACCGTCTCGAGCACCTCCTCCGGCGTGGTCCGCTCGATGAAGTAGAAGCCTTCCTTGTCGGCGCCGCCGCGCTGGGTGAGGTCGGGCATGCGGCCGTGGTTGATGCGGTGCGCGTTCCAGACGATCGGGCTGCGTTCGTCCTGCCGGAAGATCTGTTCGAGACGTTTGACCGGGAACGAGCCGGACCGGATGATGTCGCGGAGCACGTTGCCGGGGCCGACCGACGGGAGTTGGTCCACGTCGCCCACCAGCACAAGGACGGCGGTCAGCGGGACCGCCAGCAGCAGGTCGCGCATCAGCAGGATGTCCATCATCGAGGTCTCATCCACGATGATCGCGTCGGCGTCGAGCGGGTTGTCGGCGTTCATCGAGAACTGGCCGGTCTTGGGATTCCACTTCAGCATCCGGTGGATGGTCTTGGCCTCGTGGCCGGTGGTTTCGGCGAGCCGCTTGGCGGCGCGGCCGGTGGGCGCCGCGAGCAGGACCCGCATCCCTTTCGTGCGAAGGATCGGGATGATGCAGTTCACGATGGTCGTCTTGCCGACGCCGGGCCCGCCGGTGATGACGGTGACCTTGTGGGTCAGGACGGCCTCGACCGCCTCTCGCTGGGTGGGGTCGAGCTCGATGCGGTTCCGCTTCTCCGCCCATTTCACGGCCGCCGCTGCGTCGATCTCACGCAGCTCCGACTGCGCCCGCCCGATGGCGAGCAGAAGCTGCGCCACCTGGAACTCCGCCGCATGCAGCGCCCGCGCGTAGACGGGCATCCCGTCGAGATCCCGCTCGACGACGACGCGGCCCGCCTGTTCCTCCTCGCCAAGGGCGCTCTCGACCAGCTCCAGCTCGACCTCGAGCAGCTCCGACGCCTTGGGTACCAGCCTCTCGCGGGGGAACGAAGTGTGGCCCGCCCCGGCGAGTTCACCCAGCACATAGAGCACCCCGGCGCGGACCCGCTCCGGAGAATCGTGCGGAAAGCCCATGTTGCCGGCGATCCGGTCGGCGGTCTTGAACCCGATCCCCTTCACCTCATCGGCCAGGCGGTAGGGGTTGGCCTTGATCGCGTCGATGGCGCCCGCGCCGAACACCCTGTACACGCGCGAG
>CAZDHT010000359.1:0-4299 GCA_964505325.1 uncultured Planctomycetota bacterium
ACGCCGTTGCCTGGCCTGTTTTTCGCTCACCCTAAGCACACACGTTTCTTTTGCTTGACATTGCATGGGCCGGGGACTACGATTGCGGCGGTTGTGGCCCAGCTTCTGACTTGAGGAACTCTGGCAAAGGATGGAGCAGGCATCCGCCTTCGCGAGAGGGACATAGCCGCTTCGGTGGAGTCCCTTCCTGCCTGCCCGGTGGCGGACAAGAATGTCCGCCCCACCGAGATTCCGACATGGGCTCTGAGACGCCAGGCTGGGAGCGGGCCAAGGTCCGGAGGTCTTTCTGAAAGGAGTGGGGTGATGGCGATCCGGGTGCAATGCAGCAGTTGCGGCGCGACGATGAACGTGAAGGACGAGCTGGCGGGCAAGCGGGGGAAGTGCCCGAAGTGCGGCGCCGTGATCGACGTGCCGGCGGCCGGCGGATCACCGGTCGAAGCCGGGCCTCCACCGGCGCCCGGGGCCGCACCGGCAGCAGCAAGGATGGCGGCCGGGACGTCAGACAAATCGCAGTCGGTGGCGTTCGTTCTGTCCGCGTTTCTTGGCGCTTACGGGATCGACCGCTTCTACCTCGGCTACACCAGCCTGGGTATCCTGAAGCTCGTTACGCTCGGCGGCTGTGGCATCTGGAGCATCATCGACCTCGTGCTGATCGGCACGGGCCAGATGAAGGACGCCCAGGGCCGCTCGCTCAAAGAGGAGCCGTCGGTAGGCACGCCGACAAAGAGCCGCACGGTGGCGTTCATCCTGTCCTGGCTGCTGGGCGCGTTCGGCGCCGACCGCTTCTACCTGGGCTACACGGGCCTCGGCATCGCGAAGCTGCTCACCGGCGGCGGCTGCCTGATCTGGTGGATTGTCGACTACCTGATGGTCGGAATGGGCCTGATGAAGGACGCGCAGGGCAACTCTCTGTTGAAATCGTGAGTGCGACGACAATACCCCTCTGTGAGGCCCCGCGCCGGCGCGCGGAAACCTGGCCGGCGGCGCTCATCGCGAGCGTGCTGATCGTTTCAGCGGCGACGGAGGCGCCCGCGCACCTGCCGTTCACCCCCTGCATCTTCCGCAATCTGACCGGCCTGCCCTGCCCGGGATGTGGAATGACTCGCGGCTTTGTGGCCATGGGGCACGGCCGGATCGGCGACGCCTGTCGGGCGAATCCGCTCGCGCCATTCGCATACGTGTTCGCCTGCGGGTATCTGGTGCTGTTTGTCCTGGGCCGGCGCTTTCCCGCGCTGGCAGAGAGGTGGCGGGTGTCGGAGCGCGTGCGGTGGAGCATCTACGCCGCCGTGCTGCTGGCGGTGCTGGGGTCGTGGTCGATCACCCTGGCGCGCTGTTTCGCCGGCGGGTCTCCCGCTTGACGGCGCCGCCGACCCCGCCGATGTAGTGGCGCGCCTCTGACCAAGTGGCGCGCCGCATCTGGAATGCGCGCCTCCGTCAACGCTGCGCAGGCAGCCGGCGGCCACGCCGGGTCATTCGATTCTCGTCTGGAGATGGCTGAGGTCATCCGCCTTCGTCCGGCTCAGGCGGACTCCGGCGGACAGGATGCCCTCGGCTACAAATGACCTGGATTCCGCCGCTTCGGGGGCTGCAGATAGGGGCAGGAAGAGCCGGTTGAGTTCCCGGCCCCTCCCCCCTCCGGCCATGTCTCGGACCATGCACGCTCGCAGGCGCACTAGTCCTCCCACTTCACCTTCCCCACGTCCGGCCGCATGATGGTCGTCGGCGGGCGGGGGCTGACCAGCACACCGTACTTCGCGGAGTACACGACCTGGCCGTACGGGGCGGTGTAGCGGATCGGCCCGGTGGTCGGCAGCGGCGCCCACGTGTTCCTCTCGAACGAGTAGACCCACGGCTCCTTACGGTTGATGATCGCAAACACGACCTTCTGGTCGTTGAGGTACTCGACCGTACTGGCGAGGCCGGGCGGCAGCCTCTTCGGCTTGAGGTCGATGAAGCGGTTCGTCTTGACGTCGTAGACGAGCGTACGGTGCGAACGGACCTTGCCGCGCTCGCCGGCGAACTCCTGGAAGAAAATCCGGTCGCGGTCGGCAATGTAGCAGAATGGCCGACACTCGGGCACGCGCACGGGGAACGGTGCGGGCACTTTCCGGACCTCGAGCCTTTCGGTGTAGATGTCGTAAATGCTGACGTAGAAGTTGGGATAGGTCGTGCCGTAGTACTGCGTGCGGTCGCCGACCAGTCCGAAAATACGGCCATCGGGGCTCGCCACGTGCACCGCACCCCACACACCGTCGACGCCTTTGCCTTTGACGATGTCAGCCACTTTCCGCTGCCGCCAGACACCGCCGCGGTCGACGTCGTAGAACCACGTCCAGCGCGGGCCGGGCCGGCGGCCGCGTTCGATGTTACCGTAACGGTTGAGCTTGCTGCCGCCGCCGACGCCGACGTACATCCGGTTGTCCAGCGCGACGTACTGGTTCCGCATGTGGTGGGCGTGCATCCCGCCGCGATAGCCCATGGTAATGCCGCCCCAGTTGACCGCGGGGACGTAGTCGTTGTGGTCGCCGGCGGCGTGGACCCATGTCTTGGCGCCGACGGCGAAGATGGCCACGTCGTTGACCTGGTAGGTCGCGTGCCCGCCGCCGTAGTAGTAGACATTGCCCGCGATCGGATCGCAGGCGGCGTTGCCCCAGTCGCGGCCGGTGGCGTGCGTCTTCAGCTTCAGCGGCGTCCATTGGTTCGCGGGGAGCGCCTTCATCTGCTTCACCCAGGCGGGGTCCTCGGGCGGCAACGTCTGCGGCGTGACGGGCGGGTCCGGCCCGTACGCCGGCGCTGCCTTGGCGGGAAGCTCGCTCACGTCGAGCTTCATCACCAGCGTCTCGCCCCACAGCTCGGGGCCCGCGTGCACGTTCTGGTTGAAGACAAGGAGGCCCGCCTTCTCATCGAGCGCCAGGTTCCCGACCTGCGTCGATGAGGCGTACGCCGCCTGGCGGCTGATCCCCGCGGGCCAGACCTGCTCGGCGCGGTGCAGCCATTCGCCCTTGGCAACGTCGAGCGTCCAGATGTTCGTCTTGTTCGGGATTTTGCGCCGCGAGTCGCCGTCCTGCCAGGTGGCCAGCACGATCAGCCCGCTGGCCGGGTCGTAGAGGAGCTTGGGGATGCGCGTCTTGGGCGGCGCGGTCTTGCACTTCAGTTCACGCCACTGCCGCGTCTTGCAGTCGTAGAGCCACGTATCGTTGAGCGCGCCCGGCTGGCTCCCCAGGTGCCCGCTGGCGCGGAGGTCGCAGCGCACCAGCCCGCTGTGCCCGCCGAACAGCACGATGACCTTGTTCTTCGGGTCGTAGACCATCGGCGCCGCGCACCGCATCGGCGGCTCGATGATGAAGTCGTTGTCGAGCAGGCGCCCCAGGTTGCGCAGCGCCGAAGAGCCCGCCTTGATCGCCTCACGTATCCGACCGGCCCTGATGTGCTTGGCCGCGGACGTGATCGGCTCTGCCATCGCGCGGAAGACCAAGCCGCCCTCGTTAGTGAGGAGCTTCGCCCTCAGGAGATTCACGGGCAACTCGATCTCCTGCGCGAGCTTCGCCGCCGTCTTCTTGTCCGGGCGGCGGTTCAGGACATGTGCTCGGTCGAGCGCCCTGCTCACCCCTGCCATCATCCCCAGGGCCATCTGCCGCGCCCCGACGATCCTCGACGCGCCGAGATCGCGCTTGCTCACCCGCCGCCAGGTGTTGTCCTTGAAGCTGTAGCGGAGGGTGCCGAGGTGGTTGCGGACCTCGCCGGTCGCGTCGCGGAGGTCGGTGTTCCGCGGGCCGCCGTTGACCCAATGCGGGAACAGGAGAATCTCGTCGTTGACCGGGTCGTAGCACGTGCCGACGGCGTAGATCTTCGGCAGGCCCTTGTACTCTACGCCGTCGATGACGGTCTTCGCCTTCAAGTCGAGCCACTTTTTCGCCTTCGGATCGTACGCCGCCATCAGCCCAGCCATCGAGTAGACGAGCTGGTCGCGTTTCGAATCGTAGCAGATGCCGTTGACGATGAGCGACGGCCACGGCGTGCCGTCGGGCAGCATCTCGCCCAGCCCGTAGTAGCTGACGCCGCGCGGTGCCGCGCCGTGCCCGCCGGGGGGACGCGGACACTTGGGCGAGACCGGATAGTCGGACGTCCATTGCAGCTTGGCGACGTCGAACGCAATCGCGTCGTTGCGCGGAGCACCTTTCGTGCGATAGCGCCCCATCACTCCGCCCCACTGGAGCACCTGCCCGCGCGGCGGCACGTACACGGGCTGGCTGTAGTCATAGGTCGTCTGGGTCTTGTCGGCCGGCAGCCGGACCCATT
>CAZDHT010000360.1:0-4238 GCA_964505325.1 uncultured Planctomycetota bacterium
CCCTGAAGCATCGTCCATCAATTTAGCACGTAGTATGAGGTATGGATTTGGATGCCTAAAGACTGCGTTGATGTTCCGACTTGCAAAGATGAATTTGGTTCGTTCGCGGTTGTTCCCAAGGCACAACGAGGAGCAGACACGACCGGCCCGGTACTCTACCACGATGCCGGCCGCCCAATAAAATCGGGAGGAAATGCCCTTGCAGGTCTCCCCGCCAGCCCTATACTATGCCGTCAAGTACCGACCTGGCCGAGTCATGAAAGGGAAAGCCGATGAGCCCACTTTTCGACGTCACCGAACTGGTCCAGATGGGAGTGGAAGACGAGAAAACGGGGGTGGCGTTCTACTCCGTGCTCGCCGAGAAGACCGCCGACGCCGAGCTGCGCCGGCAGTATGCCGACCTGGCCGAGCAGGAGCGCCACCACCAGAAGCGCTTCGAGCAGATGCTCGAAGACCTCGGGAACGTGCAGGCGACCGAGACCTACCCGGGCGAATACATCGCCTACCTTCGCGCCATGCTCGACAGCCGGGCTTTCCCCGACGAAGCGACCGCCCGGCGCATCGCGAACGAGCGCGCCGCCGACCCCGCCGCCGGCCTCGACCTGGCGCTCCGATTCGAGCGCGACACGCTCGTCCTGATGAACGAACTCCGCGGCATGGTCCCGGAGAAGGACCGCGGCACCGTCGACGAGCTCGCCCGAGAGGAGCAGGGACACCTGGTTGTATTGGCCCGCGCCAAGGAGAAGCTCGGCTCCTGAAACCAAGCCCAGCCCGGGGAAGCAGCCTCTCTGCCGCGGCGGCGCCGGAGGCACCCCTCGACCTACGGT
The DNA here is from genome assembly GCA_964505325.1 of uncultured Planctomycetota bacterium. Taxonomy (GTDB): domain Bacteria; phylum Planctomycetota; class PUPC01; order PUPC01; family PUPC01; genus CAZDHT01. The sequence goes on from CAZDHT010000360.1 coordinate 828, forward strand.
CGGCCCGCGGTGATGGTTTGACTGCCCCGCAGACCCCCGGTACAATTATTCAGGCAAAACCAGCGCCTTGGGAGCGTCGAAATGTTCTTTAGCGTCGCCCTCATCCACACATCGGCCAAGGTGGTGCCCCTCCTGACCGAGGTGGGTCACGAGGTGATCGCCGACGTGGAGTTGATCCACATGGTCGATGAGGGCATGCAGCGGATGATAGAAGAGGCCGGCAGGATGACCGAGCCCGTCACGCGACGCGTCTGCGCGTATGCGATGAATGCCCAGGAGGCCGGGGCGGAGGCGGTCATGCTCGCCTCCCCCAGCATCGTCCAGGCGATCGACACCGTGCGCGCCTCGGTCCGCGTACCGGTGGTGCGAATTGACGAGGCGATGGCCGACGCCGCCGTGCAGTTTGGCAGCAGCGTCGGTGTGCTGGCGGAGCGGCAGATGACCCTCGAACCGATCCTGGCCTTCCTGAGGGAACGGGCGGACGCGCACCGGCAGGACATCGCCATGGAGTCGTCGCTGTGCGAAGGCGCCCGGCGCGCCCTCGAAGCCGGCGACATGGAAGCCTACGACTCGTGCGTCATCAGCGGAATTGACGGCCTGTCGAACAACGAGATGGTCGTCCTGGCCGACGTCATGATGCACCGCGTCGCACGGCGGGCCAGCGAGCGCCTCCACGTCCCGGTGCTCGCCAGCCCGCGACACGGCTTCGAGGATATGGCCAAGAAGCTGGACTATTTCCGGCGTTAGGCCGAGGAGCTACCCGCTGGTCAGCGAAGAACGGGGCCGAGTGATTGCCGTGAACGGCAGCCAGGCCACGGTGGAAATGGACCAGAGCGCCCGCTGCGGCGGATGCGGCCTGTGCGCCAGCGCCGGCGGCGGCAAGATGCGTCTGCGCCTCGGAGCCCTCGAGGGGCTGGAGCCGGGCCAGACGGTGATCGTCGCCATCGAACGCGCCGTTTCGCTTCGCAGCATCCTCCTTTTGCTTGGACTGCCATTGCTGGGCCTGATCGCCGGCGCCGTCGTCGGCCACTCCTGGCCCATTTTCGGCCTGTCGGCCGACGGCTCTTCGGTCCTGCTCGCCATCGCACTGTTGGCCTTGGCATTCCTCATCGCACTGATCTACGACCGGAAGGTCGCATCCAAGGCGACCCCGCAACCCACCATCCTGAGGATTGAGAAAGAATGAACGAAGTCTATCCCCTGATCTTCAAACCCATCCTGCTCGAGAAGCCGCTGTGGGGCGGCTCGCGCCTCGCCAGCCTGCTCCATAAGGGCGCCGCGCCCAACGCAAAGTTCGGCGAGTCCTGGGAAATCTCTGACTACCCCGGCGTCGAGACCAGCGTGATCAACGGCCCTCTTGCGGGCACGTCGATCCGACGCCTCGTCGAAGAACGCACCGCGGAGATTGTCGGCGACGAGGCCATTCTCCAAGGCGGCCGCTTCCCCCTGCTCGTCAAATACATCGACGCCAAGGAGACCCTCTCCGTCCAGGTTCACGCCGGCGACGACTACGCCCGCGCTCACGAGGGCAGCTTCGGCAAGAAGGAGGCCTGGTACATCATCCACGTCGAGCCCGACGCCAAGCTCATCCGTGGGGTGACCCCGGGCACCACGCGCCCGGTGTTCGCGAAGGCCATCGAAAAGGGAGAGCTCGACCCGTGCCTGCACACCGTCGAGCCGAAGCCGGGCGACGTGATGATGATCCCCTGGGGAATGGTCCACTCCATCGGCGCCGGTATTGTCCTCGCCGAGATCCAGCAGACCTCGGACGTCACCTACCGCGTCTACGACTGGAACCGCGTGGACGAGAATGGAAACTCCCGCGCACTGAACGTCGAGAAGGCTCTCGACGTCATCGACTACCAGCCGCCCGTCGGAGACACCTGTGAGCGCAAGCTGCTCCAGGACGGACCCGGCAAGCGGTACGAGGTCGTCCGGTGTGACAAGTTCGTGATCGAGATCCTCGAGCTTGCCGGGGCTCTCGATGATGCGCCGCCTGAGAACCGCTTCGCCATCCTCAACGTCGTCCAGGGCAATGCGGTGCTTGAGGCCCGGGACGGTGAGACCGCGCTGCCCTTCGGCTCCACCGTCCTGATCCCCGCCGCCCTGCCGGCGTACCGGCTGCGCGGCGACGCGGCTACCGTGCTCAAGTCATTCGTGCCGTGACGGGGCTCAATACGCTCCACCACATCGCGCGACCCGACGTAGCCACCTCCGAACAACTGATCGAAACCGGCGAGCTTGACATCTTTTCGCGCATCTGCAAAGATGCCCCTGCTTCGACGCGGAGAAGGAAGGAGCGGAGCCATGGATGGCGCGTGGAATAGGGCGTTAGACTTGCTCGTCGAGAAATTCGGGAAGAGGAAGATCAGCCAAGTTGTCAGGCGGGTGGCCACGCTGCCGGTCGAGGTGCCGAGCTGGGGGTTTGGGCGCGGCGGGACGCGGTTCGCCAGCTACCCCTCGGGACGTGAGCCCAAGACGGTCGCGCAGCGAATCGCGGCGGCGGGGAAGTTCCACAAGCTCACAGGCAAGGGCGAGACGGTCGCTCTCCACTTCCCGTGGGATGGCTCGACCCGGGAGGACATCGCGCTGGTCGCCCGCTGCCTCAAAAAGGCCGGCGTCAAGCCCGGCACCATCAACCTGAACCTGTTCTCGATGCGCGCCAGGGGCCCGCTCGATGCGCGGCTCCGGTTCGGCTCGCTGACCAGCCCGCTTGCCGCCGTCCGCAAGGCGTCTGTCGCGCACGGGTTCGAGTGCATCCGCATCATGCGGAAGCTCGGCTCCGACACGATCGTGCTGTGGCTGCCCGACGGGACCAACTCACCCGGGCAGATGAGCCTCTACGACCAGGCCGACCGGCTCGACGAATCGTGCAAGGCGATCTACAAAGGGCTGCGCGGCCGCGAGAAGATGCTCATCGAGTACAAGCTGTTCGAGCCGGGCTTCTACTCGACCGCGATTCAGGACTACGCCCGGAGCCGGTCGCTCTGTCGCATGCTCGGGCCGAAGGCGAAGGTGCTGGTCGACCTCGGCCACCACGCGCCGAGCATCAACGTCGAGCAGATCATCGCGCACCTCGTCCGCGAGGGCGACCTGGGCGGGTTCCACTTCAACGACAGTTACTACGCCGACGACGATCTGGCCACCGGCAGCCTGCATCCGGCGCAACTGTTCCGCATCATGTGTACGCTGGTCGAGGGGGAGCTCCGCGGCTGCCAGAAGGTCAACAAGATCGCGTTCATGATCGACCAGAGCCACTGCGTGAAGGACCCGCTGGACGAGCTGGTCGAGTCGACGGAGAACATCGAGACCGCCTACGCCAAGGCGCTGCTTGTCGATTGGGACGCGCTCAAAGAGGCGCAGGACAAGTGCGATCCGTCCGCGGCCGACGCTATCCTGCGCGACGCGTTC
>CAZDHT010000361.1:0-4197 GCA_964505325.1 uncultured Planctomycetota bacterium
CCGGGTCAGAAACCATGAACGCCCCCCGGATCCAGACCCGATCCCAGCCCTTGTTCGACCGCACTGCGGCCGCCCCGCGCATCCGGGGCCAGTCGGTATCGTCGAAGTCGGGCGAGGCCCAATCGTCGGCCGGACCCGCCGACTGGCGAACGGGCAGCGGCTTGCGGTCCGACTCCTTCATGCCGCGCCCCTTCGACTCGAGCACGGGCTTGAGCCTGCCGTCCGCCGACACCAGCGCCGGCGTCCGCCACGCCAAGAAGGTACGGAACGATCCGCGGTGCAGGTCCAGCACCGTGACGGACTTTGCCGACGGCGCCTCGGCTGCGGTCGCCAACGCCGATCCGAGAACAGCACAGAACAGAGCACTTACAATCGTCCGCATCATCCGGTTCCTCGCAATTATTGTCCCATGGTTCTCGTGCTGTGGGCCGACACGGCCCACCAGGCGATCCGCTGTAGTCCGGCGGCGATGTCGTCGGGCAGGTCGACGAGCACGTCGTCACGCGCGGTGATTCGAGACGGCGCGCCTTCCGGCGACTTGCCGGTTAGCACAGCGTAGAACACACACGCGGCCAGGTATGTCCCCGCCGGCGCGGCGTGCGAGCCATCGGGTGCGTACAGTTCGGCCTCCGGCGTGTCGGCCAGCGCCTGGTGCCACGCCCTCGACACGGGTACGATGCGCAGCCCGCGGTCCGCGCCGAGGCGCTCGAACGCATTGTCGATCTCGGCCTGGTCTTCCGGCTTGTCGCGCTGAGACCACGTGACGTAGAGCAATACCTCGGCGCCAGATCGCCCCAGGTGCGGGGCCAGTCGGCCGTAAGCGGCTGCCAGCTCCTCGTAGCCGGGGAAGGGATGCGTCTGCTGCTGGAGGACGACAACGTCCCAGTCATGGTACCCGATGGCCTGGCACGAGCCGGGCTCGCCGGCGTGCCAGTCGAGCGACTTGCCGCCCGGGGTGACGGCGTGTACATCGCACGTCCCCACGCCTTCGGTGCGGTCGATCATCGCCCGCACCTGGAAGGGCAGGGCGTTGGCGTAGGTGTGACTGTTGCCGACGAAGAGGATCTTCATTTGCCTGGCACATCTCCGAGCTTGACCTTCTCGGTCGCGTGATAGTTCAGCTTGACGCTGACGATCCGGGCGTTGCCAACGTCGCCGATGTGGAGGCGCCGGTCGGTCATCAGGAAAAGGATGTTGGGGCGTCGTGGCATGGGCGCGGTGCTGCTCATTGCGAATCTCTCCTGCGGTCACTGGATCTTTGCTGCGGCTTCCAGCTTAAACTTCCTGTCGATCCTCAGCAGTCGGATGTTGACTATGTCCGACACATAGATGTGATCATCGGTTGCGTCCACGCTGTTGGGCCAGGCCATGGGAATGCCCTTGGTCGGAATCAGGTCGCCGTCAAGGCCGCCCATCGAGTCCCGGTTGCCGTAGGTGCCGAACGCGAGGACCCGGTTGCCCTCGTTGTCTATCACCGAGACCCGGGGCAGGAGCGACGTCGCGTAGTAGATGCGCCCGTAGTCATCGACGCCAAACCGGGGCGTGCGGCTGAAGACCGGCCCGATGGCCCCGTAATGGACGTCATAGATCTTCGACGGCGCCGCGGGCTCCGTGGGGAAGAGGTCCCCGCTCTTGAGCGACCCGGTGGGGGCATACTTGTAGATGCGGCCGGTGCTGCCCATGAAGGCGCGGTCCTTCTCGAATCGCTTGGGCGGATTCTTCGGCTTGCCGTCGAGCTTTCCGACGTACAGGTTGCCCTGTGGGTCGAAGCGAACGCCGGCGGACTTGGGCGCGCCGAACTTCTTGAACGGCAGGGGCTGCCAGGGCGCCTTGGCGGGCTCGGCCTTAAAGTAGTTCAGGGGTCCGGAGTAGTTGGCTCCCCCTTTCTGCAACGCGCCCAGCGTGGCCAGCCCCCCGTCGGGCCCCACGGCCAATCCTCTGGCGCCGAAGCCCAGGCCGATGCGCCAGTCGTTGCAGATGTGCGGCGTGAAGACGTTGCCGCCGGACCCGGCCGCGGGGGCTGGAGAGAGGAACTCGCCGCCCAGTTTGTACCGGCCGACCGGCTTCCTGTCCGCGCGCCCATACAGGTAACGGTTCCGGGCGTCGATCGCCAGATCGAGCGCCCGCAACGACGTCTTGGCGCCGGTCATGCAGCGCACAAACTTCGGGGCCGTCCAGTCCGTGATCCTGAAGCAGTGGTTCCATCCATCGGCGATGTAGACGTCCCCGGTTCCGGGGTCCGCGATCATGTGCTGCAGGTCGAGGACACGTTGGGAACCGGCCGCGTAGAAGTCCTTGACCAGCTCTAGGCCGGCGCCCTTGTCCCGGTAGACACGAACGGGCAGCGTGGTGTAGGCCACCCACAGGAAGACGCCCTTCGTGGATCTGCACGTCGCCAGGAAAGACCGCTGCGGATAGGTACCGACCGTGCAGAGAGGCAACGTGGCAGAGGGCTTGGTGTCTTTGCTCCAGTCGTTGAACTTCAGGAGTTTCATCTCCCCCTTGCGGTGGTAATTGCCGAAGCGGGTGGTCACATAGAGCGCCTTGGACTCCGGGTTGAGCGCAATGGCGTCGGGGTATGCGACCGTAAGCTGGCGGACGACCTTGCCGTCGCTGTTCAGGACAACGATGCGCCTGTTCTGGCGGTCGCAGACGAACACGCGATGTTCGGCATCAACCGCGACTCCGTGGAGGGCGGCGTACGGGTTAGACCGGGTGTCCGCAATCGGAGAACGGCCGCGTGCGCCCATGTCGCCGATCACTTTGCTCCCATCGAGTGCGAAGAAGACGCGAGCCTTGCGGGTGGTCAGGTCGACTTTCCACACCTGTCCGTCGCGCCAGAATCCCGTCTTCTCGGCCGCCACGCGGCGCAACCGCTTGATGGTGCCCGCGCAGATCCCGCTCAGATAGAAGTGCTTCCCGTCCGGCGAAAGGCCGATGAACAGGGGGCCGCCCACCTTCCACGGCACCTTCCAGCCGTTCTTCTCCGGGTGGAACAGCGACGGCTCGTTAACGAGATGTCCGCCCAGATTCGGCTTGTCCGGGATCGTGCCGTCGGTGTTGATGTTCATCATCCGGTATCCCGCGACGAGCAGGAGTTGGTCCTTCCCGGGAGACGGGATCAGCGTGGCGATTCTTCCTCTTGTCCCACAGATGATCGTCTTTGACAGGGCCGGTGAACTCAGGTCGTTGTACTGAAAGGCGTAAGTGCCGTCGCCCTTTTCAATGATCCCCCATCCCCTGACCTGGTCCGGCTTCATGCCGGCGGGCGGCGGGAACACGGTCCTCAGGTAATTCCCTTCAGCGTCGTATTGGCGCAGGGCCGGCGGTCCGTAGTTGTTGGCGTTGCCGAGAACATACACCTTTCCGTCCGGCTTGGCTTCAAGACCGGTTATCCTCCAGGCGGCGTGATCGCCCTGGCCCATTTCCTTGGAGTAGAAGGCGTAGGGGTCGCCGCCGACGATCTTGTCCAGCTTCACGCCCATCCCCGCGCGCACGCGAGCCGTGAACGGTCCCCCGTTGGCCTTCTCCCCGTAGTCATCGCTGCCATCCCACTCGAGCGTCTGCGCCAGTCCCGGCTTGAGCGGCGCCGGCGGAGTCCCCTTCCCACCCGCCTGCACTGAGCCTGTCGAAGTGAGCACGCCGGCGGCGAGATGGCGCACGACCTTGCCCCCGGAGTCCAGGACTGCGACCTCGACGTCGGTCGCCCGCGATACGGCGAATGTGATCTTCACGCCATCGCCGGCCCGGACCGCGACCGGGTTTCGGCCGAACGTCGGCGGCGCTTCGGTCCCGGCGGCCGAGGTGGCGACGAGCAAGAGAGCGCACGTCCAGACATGACGTTTCATTCGGTCTCTCCTTCTAATGCGCGCGGCTTGAACGTGTAGACCGCCGGGGCCGGGGGTCTGTACCCCAACGCACTGTGTGGCCGCACATGGTTATACTCCTGCCGCCATCGCTCGGTCAAGACTGCCGCTCCGACCATCTTGTCGCGAACCCCTGTATACTACATGCAGACCCGCGTTCTCTGCCAGGCTTTGCCCTTGCAGTTGCGGCGTCCCGCAGTAGTCTAGTATAGTGTTGCGTAGATACCTATGCTTATGTTCGCGGTGTTTGGCGACACCTGCGGCCGTACGAAGCAGAGAACCATGGATGAGCATCTCCACAATGGTGGCGATTTCACCGTTTTGGGCCGTT
>CAZDHT010000362.1:0-4193 GCA_964505325.1 uncultured Planctomycetota bacterium
TTATAGTGAATTGGACGCAGTTCTCGGCCACTCCAGCGGGACCGGCGACGGGCCGCGTGTCGTAACCGCCTGTGTGCCAAGGGCTTTGAGGTGACCATCTCGGCCGGGGCCCCCGCCGGGCAAATTCATGTCTCGGGGCAAACCTTTTCGGAGCCCGTTCGTTTGTAATCTCGGGCAGCCACGCTCATGAGCAAGTCCGACGCTGACCTCATGCTGGAGTTCAAGATAACCGGCCGGGAAGAGGCGTTCACCCAGCTTGTGGAGCGGTACAAAGTGCCCCTGTTGAACTTCTTCTACCGGCTGACCTGGGACCGGCAGGCGTCGGAGGATTGCTGTCAGGAGGTGTTCTGCCGGGTGTTCCGGCATCGCAAGCGTTACCGGCCGACCGCCAGCTTTGCGACGTATCTGTACCGGATCGGGCGCAACCTGTGGATCGACCGCTATCGATCGAGGAAGAACGCTCCGAACTCCATCTCATTGGACGCGGAGGTAGGCGAAAGCGGTCGGGCTCTCGGCGGTCTGGTGGCGGCGGACGGTCCGGACCCTTCGCACAATCCGGAGGTGAAGGACGAGTTTGGCCGGGTCCGCCGTGCGCTTGCCGGCTTGGCCCCGGACCTGAAGGACACGTTGATCCTGGTGAAGTACCAGGGCCTGAAATATGCAGAAGCCGCCGAGGCGCTGGGGGTGCCGATCGGCACGGTCCGATCGCGGATTCACTCGGCGCTCGAACAGCTTCGTTCCGTGCTTTGCGTCGACCCGGACGAGGCGACGCCGGAAGGGAGTCATGAATAGCGACAAGAAAACGTGTGATGAGATTCAGGCGCTGCTGTTCGACCGCGCCGCGGGCCAGCTCGACGGCGAGGCCCTGGCGGCGCTTGAGGAACACTTGGGCGCCTGTGCGGATTGCCGGAAGTTCGCGGATGACATGGCGGTCACGGCGAAGGCGCTCGAGGCGGTCCCGGCCATGGCCCCGTCGGAACGCTTCGAGGCGGCGCTCCGCAAGGGAGTAGCTGCGGAGCAGCGCCGCGAGCGGCTGAAGCGCGCCGCCGGGCTGGTCGTGTTTGCGGCGGCCTGGCGACGGCTGAGGGAGTTCGAGCTGGGCGCCGCCGTGTACCCGCTGGTCCTGCTCGCCCTGGCGTACGTCGCGTGGGCGATGTTCACCCGAGCACCGGAGCATCCCAGGTTCGTCAGCTCGCACAAGGGCCCGTCCGGCAGGCTGATGCTGTGGCGGCGCCCGAGCCCGCGCGAAGCGAAGAAGATGCTGGCCAGGATTGAGACCGCGGCGGAAAAGGAGCTGCCGGACACCCTCGACGACCCATACGACCCGGAGTGGCTACAGCCCATTCCGGAGGACATCGAGCCTTATCCCGCGGTGGTCGAACGTGACAACGGGGCGTCCGTTGTCCGCAAAGTGCCGGAGACGCTGCGGGACCTTGAACGCCTGCCGGAACCCAAGAGAGTTGAGCGGGCGACGCCGCTGCCGCTGCCGAGCGGGGGGCCGGGCGGCTCTGCGCTGGCGCAGGCGCGATATGCGACCATCAAGAACTCGAAGCGGCACCTGCGCGTGGTCCTCACGCGCGGGCTGCTGTGGCTGTGTGACAACCAGAATCGCGACGGCTCCTGGTCCACCGTGGAGGCACGACGCGGCCGGGGATCCCGCTCTGAGTACAGCGACTCGGAGGTGACGGCGGCGGCGGTGCTGGCGTTCATGGAGACCGGTTTCCGGCCGTCAACGAAGAACCGGGCGTCGCGGTCGTTGCTGACCGGCCTGACCTGGCTGGTTCGGCAGAGGCAGGGGGACGACTTGTTCGCGCCGCCCGGCGCGCGGCAACTCCACGCGCAGGCGATGGTGATCACCGCGTTGAGCGAGGCACTCCGGCTGACCGACCGCGAGGCGCTCCGCAAGCGGTTCCGGCCCGACCTGAAGGCGGCGTGCACGGCGCTGATGGACCAGCAGTCGGCGTCCGGGGCATGGGGCGGCGCGAAGGGAGACGCGGAACTGACCGCCATGGCGCTGATTGCGACCGGCTCGGCGCGCTCGGCGGGGCTGTCTATTGACGCCGCTTCACACACGTCGGCGCTGGCCTGGCTGGATTCGTACCGAGAGTCTTTCAGCCCCGGCGTCTACGCCAGGGAGGACGACAAAGCGCGGGCATGGAAGAACGTATCTTACGCGACAATCGGCGAGGTGCTGGGGTCGCCGGCGAGGGTGGTGGGAGCGGGCGACAGGCTTGCCGAGGCCGCCCGCGAACTGAATCGACATCCGGTCGTGTGGGAGTCGGGTGACTTTTTCCGTTGGTACGCCGCCACGCTGGCGGCGTATCGGCTGAACGGCGACTTCTGGCAGGGATGGCGAGACGCGTTGCTGGTTCAGTTGATTCCTCATCAGGACGGATGGCTCCGCGCGAAAAAAACCAAGGCCAACCGAGGGAGTTGGAGGCCGGTGGGCATTTGCGAGGATGGCGGCAGGGCCTACGCGACCGCTATGTCCGTCCTGTCCCTGGCCGCTTCTTGTGGGCATTCCACGGTTTACGGAAGCGCGAAGTAGGCCGCGGCGTTCGTGCCGGCCTCCGCGCAAATCTCCAGGCAAAGGCTCACCCACGCCCACAAAACCCCGCCGTTCTGCGCATTTGACATTGGCCGGTTCATGTGCTTTACTTCTAATTAGTGGGACAAGGACGGGCTGCATGGTGATGAAGAGGCGGAGTTGGATTCAGCCGTCGGACGCGGCCAAGTACTTCGGCGTTTCCTCTTCCACGATTCGCCAATGGATCGCCGACGGCAGCCTGCGCGCGGCGAGACTTCCGACCGGGCACTTCAGAATCCTCGCCAGAGACGTTATCAAATCCCTGTTGGAACAGGGCAAAGCCATACCCGACGAGCTCGGGAACCTGGCAAACAAGCGCGTCCTGATCGTCGACCCCGACAAGGCAGCGGCCAATGCGTTGGCAAAGGCCCTTCGCGACTCGAGCGGCTGCAAAGTAACGGTGGCGGACACGGCCGCGGACGCAAAGGGCCTGCTCAACGGCGCCCGGCCCGACTTGGTGCTGCTCGGCGTGCGCCAGGCATGGCTTGGCACACCCAACAACGGCAGCCTGGATATGCTCATCCTGGCGGGCGCCACCGAGGAGCCTCCCTCGACAGAGACGTCGGGCCAGGCGGCGGCGTTTCGCGTCAACGACATCCTCCCGACGATGCTGGACGAACGGGTGATCATATCGCGGGTCGCCAACGTCCTCCTCGGATGACGCCGGCTCAGCGCTCCTATTTCCGCTTTCGACTTGACCCCCCGAGTCTGAAAAGCGTAGAATACTGGTAGAGGACCGCCTTTTTCGGAGGCGAGACGATGATTCACCGCCACAGAAGCGGCTTCACTCTGATTGAACTGCTGGTCGTGGTCACCATCATCATCACGCTGGCCACTATCGGCTTCCCCCTGATCTCGTCCATCATGGGGTCCACCGACCGAATGCAGTGCGCCAGTCGCATGCGGCAGATCGGGATCTGGCTCATCGGGGAGGCGGTCAAGCGGGGGGAATACCCGGCCGGCGGAATGCATCCCGGCGAGTGGAGCGAGGCATTTTCGCAGATGACCGCCGCGCTGAAGCAGCCGGCGATCGGGCAATGTCCTGCCGCCAAGCCCAGTTCGCTCGTCAACCCTACCCAGTGGGCCGGATGCTCCTACGCCTACCTTGGCAACCTGAGCCCCACCTATACGTGCAAGTGTTCCAATTGCGGAGATGACCCGGGCAAGCAGATTTGGCGGCTCTACTGGTCGGGCGTGAACTACACCGGCAATCATGACTGGTCGAACAAGGCCGACTTCAAGGACTTCCCCCTGGCGCTGAACCTGGTGTGGAATCCCAAGGGCGTCGATGAGGGGGAACCGTCAAGCCCCACGATCCCGGTCCACCAGGATACCGAGAAGTTCCACAACGATGACCGTGTCAAGTTCCGCACCCAGCGGGCGCTTCGGGAAGTCCCCCAGACGCCGGAGGACAATCGCGGCGGATTGCCGCTGCTGACGGACATCGTGGCGCTCAAGACTATCCCCTCGGGCGCTTCGAGCTGGAAGTACGCACACCGCTACGTCAGCGACGCGGACAAACAGAACAACCTGTATGGCAATCATTGCGGTGGCTCGGCCTCCAAAAAAGGCGGGTGGGGTATCAACATCCTCTACACCGATCAGT
>CAZDHT010000363.1:0-4159 GCA_964505325.1 uncultured Planctomycetota bacterium
GGTGATCTTGAGGTCCGTGGTGCCGCCGACCGCGGTGTACGTCATCATCCCCTGTCCGAGCACGCGGTCCTTGCTAAGGATCAGAGCCGGGGCGGTGGTCAGTGGGTACTTGCTCTTGTTGACCAGGCGGATGTTGTGCATCACCTTGGGTGCGCTGAACAGCCGCGCCAGTTCCGCCTGCTGGCGGTTGTTGAACCGGCGGCTGACCATCGGCGGCGGCGCGAACGGCAAATCGAGGATGTAGACGTCCTTGTAGTCGAGCGGGAACTCGACGACGGGCAGGACCATCCGCTCTCCCTTGCGGAGGGTGATGTGCTCGACGGTGAACACGAACAGGTCCTCGCTCTTGACGGACCCGCGCAGTTCCGGGCCGAGGTCCGGCCCCCGGGGCCCGGCCGGCGCGCGCTGGAACTCACCCATCCGGGCCGTTTGGGTCATCAACGTGTTGGACAGGGCGTAGCGCGTCCGGGCGTTCACCTGGAAATACTGCGAGAGCTGCGCCACCGTCTGCCGCAGCGAGATGGGGTCGGCGGTGTCCTTGAACGCAAACGTGGGGACGCCGATGACCAGGTGGGCGGTTACGTCTTTCAGGTCGACCATTTCGTTGAGCAACGTCGCCTGGAGCTTCAGCACCGCCTTGCCCTTGCCGTCGATGGTGATGCGGTAGCTCGGGATCCACCGGATGCCCCGCTGCACGTAGACCAGCCCGGCGTCCACCATCTTCTCGGGCCGGCGGTTCCCCCAGTCGAGCTTGAGGGTGAGCAGGTTGCGGAACTCCTCGTCGCCCCGCTTCGACTGGGGCGGGTTCTTGAACGTGACGTCCTGGATGCGGTTGATGGGCATGGCCCGAACGCCGTCGGCCGTCTTCAGCAGGATGATCTGGCCCTTCTGGGGCAGCATGTCGCCCGAGTTGGGCGGGCTGGTGGCCTCCAGCTCCTGTGAACTCCGCGTGGGGACGCCGAGGATCTTCGCTGCGAACGTCTGCTCCTTGTCCCTCAGCTTCTCGGTGACCACGATCTCCGCGCCGACGTTCGCCTCGAGCAATTCGCGGATGTTCAGAGCCGTCCGTTCGACCAGCACCTTGCGCTTGCTGGCGAGGACCGAGGTGAGCTTGGCGTTCGCCTCGCCCGAGTACGGCCAGAACGTGCCCATCACCGGCGTGGGCAGGTAGTCCATCACGACGTTCCCCGCGGCGTCGGTCGGCAGCTTCCCTTCGTGCAGGACGAACGCATGGCCGTCCTTGAACACGGTGACCTCCTTCACCGGCATGCGTGCGGTCGTGCTGAGCGGTACGGTACGCAGGCGCTTCGCTTCCGCCCGCGCACCGCTGGTTGCCAGCGCCAACAGCCCGCACATTGCCACGATCACGCGTCGGTTCATTCCTTGACCTCCTTGTTCTCAGGCGCCGGCCAGCCGAAGACGCCCCGGTCCGTGCCGACCCACACCTGTTTGCTGTCACAGGCAATGCAGTTCACTTTGCCGAAGTTGAGGTCCGGCTTGTGCCACGTGTTCGTCCGGCTGTCGAGCACGAACAGGCCCATGTTCGTCCCCACCCAGGCCCACGGGCCCTGGCAGGCGATCACGCTCAGCGCCGCCGGCTCGGGCAGGCTGATCTCCTTGAGCGCGGCCGTCCCCAGGTCGAAGAACGTCAGGACCCCGGCCTTGTGCCGGGCGGTGACCCAGGTGACCAGGTACAGCCGCTTGTGCGCGTGGACGACGTCCCGGATGGGTGCGCAGTTGAATCGGTCGACCCGGCCGGTGCGGGCGCTGTAACGGAACAGCCCCGCTCCATCCGTGCCGATCCAGGACTCGAGGCCGATCCGGAGCAGCTTGGTCAGCCGAGAGGCGCGCTGCGTCGCCGGGTCCCGCAGCGTCTCGGACCTCGGCGCCTTATCTTTCGAGAACGTGATGGTGGTCCACACGCCCGTCCGCATGTTCACGAACATCACGTTCTTCCACAGGCCGTCCTTGTGCACGGCGTGCGGCACGCGGATGCGGATGCGGTCGAGCGGTCGGACGGGCTTGGCCGGCACGGCACCGGGCATCGCGTACCGGCAGAGCCCCAGGCCCGCCGTCTTGACCCACAGGAAGTCGCCCGCGGGCAGGACGTCGCGCACGAACATCGAACCGCGCCCGGATGGCAGCTTGCCGGCGAAGCTGTGCCACCGGCGGCGCGCGGAGTCGAGCTTCCACAGCCCGCCGCCGTCGCTCCCCAGCCAGAGCGCGCCGTGTTCGAGGCCAAGGCCCGTGATGTGGTTCGGAGACGCTGGCACCGCGACGAGCGCCCACGCGTCTGCCCGAGACCCGAGGCCTTCGCCGTGCAGGCGCGGCAGTCCGAAGCGGAGCGCGGCCGCGTCCAGCTTGATCTTGACCGTGAACTCGGGCCAGCTCTCCGGCCGGTTCACGTCGATCGCGATGAAGCTGCCGTTGATAGGATGCTGGACGAACTTCCAGTGCTGCCAAGCGCCCTGGCCGGGCGGGCCCGCCAGTTCGTCGGCGGCGTGGCCTGCCGCCGCTGCCAGCGCCACCCATATCGCCGCCACCATCGCCGCGGTCACTGCTCGCCTCATCACGTCGCTTCCCTCATTGCGGACGCCGGTTCCTGCGCCTACCGCTTGATCAGCACGGCCTCCCTGTCGACCTCCAGCAGGATGTCCCCCTGGAGCGAGACGGTGCCGGCGCGGTGCTCCTTGACCAGCCGCTCGAGCAGCTTCTTGAACTCCGGCGTGCCCGCCTTGATGACCTTGGCCGACCTGAGCTTCCCGGCCTCGTCGATTATCCGGCTGTCGACCCACTTGCCGCCGCGCTGGTAGAACGCCCGGTCGTTGATCTGTTGGACGTTGGAGATCGCCACGCGCTGCATGTTGGCGTTGAAGTAGGCGTTCGAGATGTTCAGCGCCTGTTGCGACCGCATGACGGCGGAGTTGGCGGACTGATTGACCGAGCCCAGTCCAAAACGGGTCGCCATCGCACGGTTCGTGAAGTTCTTGGTGGCTTCGGCGAGCACCTCGGCCGTGCGCGTCAGGTCGGTCCCCTCGCGCGCCAGGAACGCGGTGTACTCGGTCAGGATGCCGAACTCCTTTGACAGGCGCACGATCTCGTCCACCAGCTCCTTGATCTTCGGATTGGTGGCGGCGGTCGGCGCCACCACGCTCGCCCCGGTGTCCGCCCCCAACGCCCGGATCGCATCGACGAGCACGGCGATCTTCCGGCTGGCCCACAGCCGCGGCACAAAAGCGTTCCGGGTCGTGGCCTTCTCGACGCCGAATGTGAACTTGAACGTCCGCTTCTTGCCCAGGTAGTTGCCGGTGATCTGGAAGTTCAGGGGCTTCTCCTCGCGATACTGCCCGAGCACCACAAGTTGATCGCCGACGAACAGGTCGGGAAGCCTGTCGGGGAGCACGTCGCGAACGCGGCGCGGCGCGGGCTCACCGTGCTTCTCGACGACCTCGAGCTTCGGCCCGGCGAGGATCGGACCCGACAGCCGCTTGAACACCGATCCGACCTTCACCTCGACGTCCTCCTTGGGGAGGACGAACGTCGCGGCGGCCCGCGTGTCGAGTGCGATCTTCTCGAGCAGCGGCGTGTTGACATCCACGCCGACGCCGAACGTGAAGACCCGCCGCTTGTGCGGGTTGGCCTTGACCGCGACGTCGCGGATGGCGACCTCGGACGTCTGCCCCACCGTGGGCAACCCGTCGGTGAGGAACAGCACGATGGGGAGCATGCCGCCGGTTGGCTTCTGCCGCAGCGCCTCGAGCAGGGCGTCGTGGATGTTGGTCCCGCCTCGCGCCTTGATGCTCTTCAGGTACTCGCGCGCGGACTGCACGGCCTTGGCCGTCTTGATGACGGGCCTGGGGGCGAACGGATCGACCGCTTCGTTGTAGGCGATGATGTTGAACGCCTCGCCGTCCTCGAGGCCGCCGAGAATCTGCATCGCCGCCTCGCGTACCTGCTCGATTTTCTCCCCGTGCATGCTGCCCGACCGGTCAAACACCAGCGTGACCTCACGCTTGATGGTCTTCGCGCCCTTGGGCAGCTCGGACGGCAGGCCCGCCAGCAGAAGGAAGTACCCGCCGCCGACCTTCGGATCGGGATAGGCGAGCATCGTCGCGGTGACGCCATTCTTCTCCAGCAGATACGAAACACGAAACGCACC
>CAZDHT010000364.1:0-4154 GCA_964505325.1 uncultured Planctomycetota bacterium
AAGCCGCCGGGCCTCGAGAAACTCACGGTCAAGGCCGGCGACCTCGGCAACCCGGCGGAGGCGACCGCGCTGTGGAAACGCGGCTGGACCCTCGAAGTCGCGATCCCGCTCGACAAGCTCGGACTGAAGGGCCCGGTGAAGGCAGGCACCGAGCTCGGCTTCAACGTCGTCCGCTTCCGCACCCCGCGGCCCTACGAAGCCAGCACCTGGATCGGCTGCTCGAACGAGTGCGCGTCGACGGGGACGATCGTGCTGAAGTAGACCCGCGTGTTCGCGGGGAGTTCCGGGAATCTGCCGAACAAATGGCCGTCCGGAACGTCTACTATAGTGGCGGGCCGTCCGGATCCATTCCCTCGAAGCCGTGGGGGCCAAGAAGCTGAAGGACGCTTTTTCGGCAACTGCGATCCTTGTGGCGCTCGTGGCCGCGCCGTTCGCCGACGCGGGCGGACTCCGAATCAGACTGTCGGTCACAAACCGCGGCCCGATGCCCCGGGACCGTGAACTTGCCTCGGGCGGCGTGCCGTTGCCGATGGGCGCCGAGCACGACCCGGCCGGGTTCCGCGTCGTCGATTCCGCCGGGCTCGTCCTCCCCGCACAGTTCACCGTGCTGAACCGATGGCCCGCGGACAAGAGCATTCGCTGGGTCCTCGTGCAGTTCCGCGTCGCGATCGCCGGGAACGGGACCGCGAGGTTCACACTCACCACAGGCGGCGGGGGGCGGCCACCAGAGCCCCGCCGGCGCTTGAAGATCACTGACAAACCGGACCATCTCCTGGTTGACACGGGCGCCATGCGGCTGACGGTCCGCAGGAAGAGCTTCGCGCTCTTCGACACGGTCCGGCTGATCGATGGCGACGAGGAAATCCCGCTGATCGAGCCGGGCGCCTGCGGGAAGGGCTTCACCATCACCACAACGAACGGCGAAACGTTCAGCACCGGGAACGACGCGGGCGGCAAGCTCCGCCTGGAAGACGCGGGGCCGCTCCGCGCGACGATCGTCGCGGAGGGCCGCCACCAGGACAGCCGCGGAAACGGTCGCTTCGACTATCAGGTCCGCATGTACGTGTACGCCGGCAGTCGCGCCGTCCGGGTGCAGTACGTATTCACCCGCAGCGGCGGCCGGTGGCCCGACGAAGCGACCGACCTGCGCCGGGTGCACGTCAGCGTGCGGCCGAGGTCTGAGGGCCGGGTGACATCGCGGGCGTTCGATCCGCTCCGCCAGTATTTCGGCCGCCCAGGCGCGAAGACGAGCCTGCGGGTGCCGCCGCGCGCCGACAGGACGCAGCGCTTCCGCGAAGGCCCGGCGGTCGTGTCGGTCGCCGACGAGGTCGGTAACGGCGTCGCCGCCACGATCCGATGGTTCTGGCAGCTCCGCCCGAAGAGCCTCGAAGTCGCCCCGGACGGCACGCTCTCGCTCAACATCATCGACGCCCGCGGGCCGAACGACGAGCCCGTCCAGTTCTATCCGGGCATGAGCAAGACGCACGATCTCCTGTTCCACTTCACCGGGCTGGGCGACTCCGCAGACGACGAGCTGGCCACGCGGCATTTCCAGCAGCCGCTGTTTGTGAAGTGCGACCCGGGCTGGTACTGCCAGAAGACACAGGCATTCGGCCGGCTGGTCTCCGCCGACTACAAGGGGTACCGGCTCGCGCTCCGCCAGACCCGAAAGATCATCGACGCAGGGATGGCCGAGCAGATCCGAACCATCCGCGCGTTGCGGCGCGAGGTCCTGGACAAGAAGCGCGGCATCGACAGCCATCACGTGATCCACTTCGGCGACGGCTTCCATCACCAGGAGGGCCCGGGGCATCTCGGCCTGCAATGGGACAACTGTCAGTTCGGCTTCACCCACATCCTGGCGATGCAGTACGCGCGGACCGGCGACGACCTGTACCTCGACACGCTCCGCGAGGCGGCGGCGTTCGAGGGGGACATCGCGGTGTGTTGGCACAAGGACCACCGCGGCGCGCCCCGCGTCCCGTCCAGCGGCTACCACATCGTCGGCCACCCCGACCTGGGCGGGACCCACGTGAGCGAGACGTGGATGGTGTTCCAGCCCACCGGGATGCTGGAGACGTACTACCTCACCGGCGACCGCCGGCACTGGGAGGCGGGCACCGCCAACCTGCGGTCGGCCCTCCGGCCGGACGGCACGTTCCGGCATCGGGACATCCACGCGGCGGGCGCGCTCTTCCGCGCGGCCGTCCACGGCTACCTCGCCACCGGCGACAAGGCGTTCCTCCGCGCCGGCCGGCGGCTTGCCCTGGAGGCCGTCCGCGAGTTCAAGCGGACCCGCCGGCTGGGCTGGCCCAACGGAGGCTACTCCTACTCCGTCGGTGCCAGCCTGCTGGAGGGGCTGTGTGTGTACCACGAGTTCACGGGCGACCCGGACCTCGGCACGGTGCTGCCCAACATCGTCAAGCGTCACCACCGCCAGGGCAATTGGACCACCGCGCCGCGCTTCGCCTACATGCACTACTACGCGGCCGAGCTGGCGGGCGACAAGGCGTATCGCAAGGCGATGGACGACGGGATGGCGGGGAAGCAGACGTTCACGTTGTACGAGCGGAGCCACGCGATGAAGGATTTCAGCCAGCGACGGCGGTCGGTGCCGCTGCTGATGTGGTACTTCACCGATCTCCCGCAGAAGTCCGCGCCCTGGGCGGGGAAAATCGACATCGGCGACAAGAACTGATGCTCCGACCGTCGTCTGCCGCGGCGCTCACTCCTCCTTCACCATCAGGCAGTGCTGGATGTCCGCCTCGATGAAGGTGTCCCCGACGACGGCGAAGCCGTGCCGCGCGTAGAAGCCCTTCGCCGCGACCTGGGCGTGGAGCTTGAACTTGGTGAATCCGAGGTCGCGGGCCACGTGCATCATGAACTCGATCAGCCCGTCGCCGTGGCCGCGGCCGCGCCACTCCTTCCGCACGGCGAGGCGCTCCAGCTTGGCGCAGCCGTCGACGGCGCGGATGCGGCCGGCCGCCACGGGCTCGCCGTCGATCTCGCCGAGAATGTGCACGCAGGCGTGTTCGTGCTCGTCCCGCTCGATGGTATAGGTCGTCCCCTGCTCGCCGACGAACACGATCGCCCGCACGGCCACCGCCTTCACGTAGTCATCCAGAGACTGAGCAACTCGGAACACTCGACGCGTCCTTCCCGTAAGGTAGCATGTCCCCTCCTCCACCGCTCCGGCCACACGCCGCCCGCTACTTCCCCTTCTGTATCTCCGCGATCACCTTCGCGGTGAAGCCGCCCAAGGGCTCGTCGTCCTTGACGCAGAGCCAGTCGTTCAGCGCGGAGAGAGGCGCCGCGACGGTCTGCCCTTGCTTGACGTTGGTGAGTTCGTGCGGCCTGTTCCCCAGGACCCCGTGGATGGTATCACTGTCGATCCGCGTGACCGAGATCCACATGAACTCGACCGTGTCTCCTTCCTTGAACTCCGCCTTGACGAGGAAGGGCCGTTCCTTGTCGGTGTTCGCGTTGAATGTGGCGACGAACTCCGGCCACCGCCGCCTAGCTTCTTTCACCGCCGCGACCATCCGCGGGTCCTCGTCGTCCACGTTGATCACCGGGGCGAACGTCGGTGCCTCGAACACGGCCAGGGGATCCGGGCTGCGCAGCGTCTTGACCAGCGCGTCATCATACACGTTGCACCGCTCGAGCTCGGGACAGTACACGGCCAGACAGTCGGGCCCCGCCAACTCCGCCAGCAACTTGCCGATGGCTCGGTATGCCTCGGCCTTGCTCGCCTCGTCCGGCACGTCGCCCATCGCATCCACCGAGACCCACGCCCGGTGCGCGGCAATGGCCGAGCGAAGTCGCCCGTCCGATATGCTTTCGGCGAATTCGTCCGAGCGGTCCACGTACGGAACGGCGAAGTTGTAAACCATGAATATCCCCTGAGGGACGCCCACGATGAACACCTGAGCGTCCTTCGCGCGTAGCCCGTCCATCGGCGGGGTGGGGCCCGTCACGACCCACGTGGTGGCGTCCGGGTCGTCGGCGTCGAACGTGACATTGAACGCTTTGCTCGCGGCGCTGCGCACGCCCGCTTCCCACATCCGCCTCGGCGCGCGGAGCAGGAACACGATGGAGATGGGCGGGCGTTTGGACTCCCGCCGCCGGGAGAACGCCCGCAGGCCGAGGTATCC
>CAZDHT010000365.1:0-4146 GCA_964505325.1 uncultured Planctomycetota bacterium
GGCCAGCTTGTCGGACAGGGGCTTCTCGCGCTCGGTGAACTCGTCGATCCGTAACTCGCCCAGCCGCTCGAGAATCGAGAAGTCCATCTCGTCGAGCTTCCTGGCGCGGTTGTATAGCTCGCGGGCCTTGTTATAGTCCTTGGCGCGGCGGTGCAGGTCGCCCAACTGAAGAATGTAGCGCTTGTTATTCGGATTCTGCTCGACGTCGCTGGCCACCCGCTGAATGGCGCGTTCGAGGTCTTGATCCGTGCGGATGATGCGATGCTCCTGCTCAAGCTCTTCCGAGTCTTCCTTGCTCTTGAGCGACTCCCGGTAGGTGGCATCCTTCTGCGTGGCCGTGTCGTATTTGCCGTCGACCATGGTCTTCATCGCCGCCAGGTCACGCAGCTTGACTTGCGCCTCGCGGTCGTCGGGGCGGATTTTCCGGACGCTCTCCCACGCCTCAATGGCCCGAACGATCTCGCCCTTCTCCTGGTACAGGTGCCCGAGGCTTCGGTGCGCCTTGAGGCTCTTCGGCCTCCGGTCGCGGATGTACTCCATCGTTAACAGGGCGACGTCGTCGTGGCCGCCCTTTGTCGCCGCCATTGCCAGGCCCCACAGCATGAAGACACAGCCCGGGTCGTACGCCAGCACCTTCTCGGCGTCGATCATCGCCCGGTCGTAGTTCTTGGTGACGAGATGGACTCCGAAGGTGGCGATAGCAGGAACCCCTTTGATGACGGCCATGACCTTGGCGACTTTGCCACTGCCGTCCTGGAGCCATTTCCTGTTCTCCGCCTCCCGCAGCAGCTTGCGTCCGTCGACGTGGTCCGGCTGCATCGCCAGAAGCTGCTGCCACAGCACGACGGCCAGCTCCCAGTTGCCGCGCTCGAACGCCTTCGAGCCCGAATCGAACAGCTTGGTCATATCCATCTGCAAATCCCCGCTTGATTACCTCATCACTATAGTTCCGCGCGCCTGCCAAGTCAACCCATTTCGCGCCGCGGCCGTCTGCCGGGCGGGCGTGCGGCGATTTCGTGTTCGACAAGCAAGGTGCCATTCGCTATCATAAACGGGCCGAAGCAGATGAGCACCTGGCAGGAGAGGGGACAAGCTAATCCATGTCGTCTGCCGAGCTTCCCGACGTCCTGTTCATTTCTGTTGACACCATGCGGCGCGACAGGATGGCCCCCTACGGGCCCGACCTGATGCCGGCGGCGACGCGCCTGCTGGAAGAGGGCGTCGCTTTCGACCGGTGCATCGCCCCCGCTCCGTGGACGGGGCCGTCGTTCGCCACCATGTTCTCGGGCCTGTGGCCGCGCGAACACGGCTTCCTGGCCAATAAGCCCAGGAGGAAGGGGGTTTATGTCAGGTCGCCTCTGCGGTCGGACGTGAGATTGCTGGCGGAGATGCTTCGAGACGCCGGATATCACACGGTTTGCAGCCAGGGCAACGACGTGTACCTGCGGCCCTCTCGCGGCTTGAACAGGGGCTTCGCCGAGTATCGGGTGTGGCTGGGCGACAAGGCGTCGCGGAAGGAATCCGGCAGCGGGCGTGGCCGCTTGGGGGCCTTCAGGGACGGGGGATTCAAGGCCGGCCTGGCATGCCTGCTTGACCAGGCGCGGCGGATGATCAGCCATCGCAAGCGCCGCGAGCGGCCGTTCATGCAGACGGGCGAGGGCCTGGTGAGCGTCGCCCTGCGCGCGGCCCGGAAGGCTCCCCAGGGCGCTCCGTTGTTTCTGTGGATCAACTTCATGGACATGCACGTGCCGTATTGCGCGCCGAGGCGATGGATGCCCCCTCGAGAGGCGCCCGGAGAGATCCGGCGCGTCCATCTCGACCCGAAGAGGACCCTTGGCTACGAGCTGACCGCAGCAGACAAGGAGTACATCCGCCGGCGCTACGACAACACCGCGCGCTACGTGAACGCGTGCATCGCCGACTTGCTGCTCAGGTGGCGCGGCCTGCGCTCCTTGCGCTCCACGATCACGATCTTCACCAGCGACCACGGCGAGGAGTTCTGGGACCACGGCGACAATCGCTCCGATCCCGCTTACTACACCCGCGGGGTGGAGCACGGCCACACCCTGTTCGGCGAGCAGATTCACGTGCCGCTTGTCATTCATTGGCCCGAGGCCGGCGTGACCGGCCGCCGCGTCGACGGCCTGGTGACGCTGGCCGACCTGACGCCGACGGTCGTGGAGCTGCTCGCGCTGGACGAGGACACCTCGCTCCTGTCGGGAAAATCCTTGGCGCCCTGGGTGACCTCCTCCACGCCTCCGCCCGGTGACGACGAGCGGATCGTCTTCGCGGACTCCATACACAGCGGCGTGGAACGGCGCGCCGCCCTGTCCACGGACCACAA
Source organism: uncultured Planctomycetota bacterium (assembly GCA_964505325.1). GTDB lineage: Bacteria > Planctomycetota > PUPC01 > PUPC01 > PUPC01 > CAZDHT01. The sequence continues at coordinate 2,345 of CAZDHT010000365.1, forward strand.
GCTGGTGATGTGCCTCGAGACAGGTGAGCAACAACTCTTTGCCTGGGGAAAAGAGGACCCGGCCGAGCAGACGGACTTGGCCGGCAAGCCGGAGCATGCCGCCACGGAGGAACGTCTGGCGGCGGCGGTGGCGGCGTGGGATGCCGCGTTGTCGCAGCGGAACCCTCCGCCGGCGTTGACCCCGGAAGAGGACGAACAGACCATGGCCCAGTTGCGCATGTTGGGCTATGTGTGACCGGCGGCGCGGCGAAGGCAGCGGAAGGAACGGAACGTCGAAAGCGGGGACAGATAACTTTTTTCGCCGGGTCAATGCGTTCCGCGCATTGCTTGTCCGTTGTCCGGCGAAAGAAAGTTATCTGTCCCCGGTTTCCTGAGGAGAAGCGCCCATGCCTGATGGAGCGTTGCCCCTGAGAGAGCGTGTCAGGAGGCGCGTGAAGAAGTTCCGTTTCCGGATGGACCGGCGCATCCGCCGGCCGCTGGAGGCGCTCAAGTATGCGCTGGTCCGGCCGAAGGAGCAGCAGAGATTCCACGTGGTCTCCTGCGAGCGCGGCGCGGGCAAATGGGCGCTCCGCTGCCTCGAGTCGGTGTACTCACAGGACTACGACCGCCGCCGGGTCCGACACGTCTTCCTGGACGATGAGTCGGACGACGGGACCCACGAGTTGATCGAGCAATGGCTGCGCGACCATCCGGGCCACAGCGTGGAGTACATCCACAACACCGAGCGGAAGGGAGGCGCCGCCAACGACCTGACCGGATTCCGCATGGCCGAGCCGGGCTCCATTGTCATCGAGGTGGACGGCGACGACTGGCTGCCCGACAAGAACGTCTTGAAGTTTTTCAACAAGGTCTACCAGAACGGGGACATCTGGACGACGTACAATACCCCCATCCGCTTCGACAACGGCCGGTATCATCGAAATCCCCAGACCCAGCGGTCTCGCATCGCAGAGGACCTCATCGCAAGAAACCGGGTCCGCCTGGGGCCCTGGCGGACCCACCACCTTCATACGTTCCGGGCGGAGCTGTTCCGCCACATCCGCGAGGAGAGCCTGATCGACCCCGAGACGGGCGACTACTGGGAGACGCGCGACAAGTCGGTCTTTTACCCGATGCTGGAGCTGGCCGGGAAGCACTCGCGCCACGTCTACCGCGTCACATATGTGTACAACATCACCGGCTTTTCGGACTTCCGGGGCGACCATTTCACACAGGACGTATCTCGGCGGAAGGGGCGGCGCATCCGGCTCCTGCCGAGGTACAAGCCGCTGGAGAGCCTTTCCGCCCCGGTCGGCTCGGCGGAGCTCGAGCCTCCCGGCGAGTTCGTCGGGCCATAGGCGGCGGAGAGGGACCTCATCTTTGCCCACAACTTGCACCCCGCCGCTCGCCGGAAACGGGCACACGCGTCTTTTCGCCGCCAGGCTGCGCAGGAGATCGGAGTCAACATCCAACGCTCAACACTCAACATCCAACGTCCAATTCCAAACCTCTGAGTTGAGCGTTGAATGTTGGATGTTGAATGTTGAATGTCCCCCTTTCCAGCCGCCGAAGCGCGGGTTCTCGATTTGTGGGCAAAGATGAGGTCTGAGAGCATGCCCGCTGACCCGGCTCTCGTGGTGGACGCTTTGGCAGAGCTGCCGGGGCCGATCAGGGACGGGATTGTGGCGATGGTGAAGGCGGCGAAGGTGTCATCGAATGGGGCCGCTGAACAGCGCGTCGGCTCTTAGAGACTATCTCAAAAGGTCGTTTCTGCTCGTGGCACGGGCGTCTCGCCCGTGAAAATCACGGCCAAGCCTGCCCTG
>CAZDHT010000366.1:0-4074 GCA_964505325.1 uncultured Planctomycetota bacterium
CAGAAAGGGCAACTCCGTTGTCCACGAAGTTAACGCCGAACCCCGAGCGCGAGAGCGTTCGGGGTTTTCGCGTATCTGGCCGTCGTGCCAACCCTTTGCGACAGTTCCAGGACCGTCCGGTTTTCTCTGTTTTGGCAGAGACTCCGCGCGTCCAGAAACCAGAGGTGGTGGTCGCACTCGGACGCCGAAAAAGGCCGCTCGAACTCTCGGATTCTCTGCTAAACGGACCTCTCTGGGTTAGCGCAGACGTTTTTTCGCAACCCACCATCATTCCGAACTTCCACGAAATGAGCGGCGGCGACGAACAACGGCACTTGGGCGCTGCCGGCCAGCCCGGCCCGCGATAAGAGGCTCAACGCCTTACTTGTCCGGCTTCACTTCCTGATTAGCCTGAACCCACCACGCCTGCCACCCAGCCACGTTGGGGAACGCCTTGGTTGTCATTCTAAGGAGCTTTTGCTCCGCTAGTTTTCGGACGTCCTCGCTCGCGCTGCTCAGCTTCTCAACCCAGCCCCCCACGTCGCGCCAGTAGGTTTTCCATTTCTCCGGGTTGTCCCCGCAGCGTCGTGTCACGCGGTCGGGGCTTCGGTCCCCAAGGGCGCGTGCCGCGCCAACAGCGACCTGTTTGTCGTTGTGGTCGAGAGCGCGCACGAGCAGGCCGTACGCCGCCTCACCGGTTCTGAAAAGCGCGTTGGTCACTCGACGGCGCGCGTCCCCGTGCGTGTGCCCCAGGGCCGCGATGAGGGGCTCGACAGCCGCCCGGGGGCGGACCCTGCCCAGCGCGATGGCGGCCAGGTGTTGGGCGTGGGAGTTTTTGCTGTTCAGTTGGCCGATCAACGCCTTCACGGCGTCCGGCCCGCCGAGTTGCCCTAGCGCACGGACCGTCGCAGCGCGCGGACGCCACGAGCCGTCGTTCAGCAATTTGATGATCGGCTTGACGGCCCGGCGGTCGCCGAGTTCGGCGAGCGCCTCGACCGCTGCGGCGCGGATACGGTCCTGCTCATCGCCCAGCCGCTCGACGAGCGGCGACAGCGCGCGGCTGTCGGCGATGTTCCGAAGCGAGCGCACCGCCCACAGGCGCACGGCCGGGCTCTTGTCGTTCAGTGCCCGAGCCAGCGGCCCGACGGCGCGACCACGATCCGCTCCTGCGACTTGCCTGCCGAGCGACTCGGCGGCGGCGATGCGAACGGCCTCGTCCTCGTCGTCCAGGGCCTTGATCAGCGCGTTCATCCCGTCGCCGGCGGGCGTCAGCATCCGGGCGGCGCCGGCACGGAGCAAGGGCTTCTTGCTCCTAATGTGCCGCAGCAGGAGACGTCTCATTGTGCCGGGGTCTTTGCACCACCGGTGTCGAAGAATGTCAGCCGCCGCCGGGCCGAGTCGTTCCGAGCCGGTCATGCCGAGCCCCGGATCGCCGGCCAGCTCCAGCAGGAGGATCTCGTCCAGTTCGGCACAGTCGGCCGCGTGATAGTTCAGGATGCTGTGCAATACGCACCGGGCGCGGAATCGGGCGTCTGGCTTGTCTTCTCGGAGCACCTTCACAAGCGGCACGACGGCCGTACCCCCCATGTTGGCAACGGCCCCGCTCGAGAAGTCCGGGCCTTTTCGCAAGACGAGTTCGTCGATGAGGATTGGGGTCAGGGACTTGAACTCGGCGCTCCATTCACGGCTCAAGTCGGAGATCAGGCATACAACGACGCGCCGGACCTCGCGATCACGATCCTTCAGCCCGCGGCGGAAGGCCGGGAGGAGCTTGGCGAGTTCCTTCTCTGCGCCTTCTGTCCCTGGTTTGTAGCAGCGAGCGATTCTCGACAGGCCGTAGAACCCCTTCTTTCGCAAGTCCAGATCATCGGACTCGGTCGCCTCGACGAACGTGTCCACTGCCGCCATGCCCAGCCTATCGAGCCCGCGGGCAGCGGACCGGCGGACGGCCTCATGCTTCGTTTCGAGGAAGATATCGCGGAGCGGAGCGGAGGCCGGTGCGCCGACTTGTGCCAGGCAGCTTACGTAGAGCGCCGGCGCCTCGTCATCGCGTGCCATCGCCGCGAGAAGCGGCTCGACGGCGCGGGCGTCGGGCATCGCGTACAGGATGCGGGCGGCGTCGCGCCGCACCTCGATCCGCTTGTCTCGCAGAAACGCGATGACGGCCGGGACGGAGCTCTTGTCCCTCAGCTTCTTCAGGAGGCTGACGGCGCTCTTCCGGAAGAGCGGATCATCGCCGCGCACGACGCGCAGCAGCGCCGGCACGGACGGCGGGCCGATGTGGTACAGGGCATAGTAGGCGTGGTAAGGAACCCGGTCGAGCTTCTTGTTGGCCGGCGCGAGATAGGGGATGAGGGCCTCCACGGCGCGTTCGTCGCGGAGCTTGCCGAGCGCGTCGATGACCTCGCGGCACAGCTCGGGGTCGTCGGGACCGAGCGCGCGGATCAGCGCGGGGGTCGCCTCCCTGCTGCCGATCGCGCCAAGGGCTTTCGCCGTCTGGATACGGACCTCGCGGTCCGGGTCCTTGAGCAGCGGTAGGAGCGGTTCGGCGGTTTGGGCCTCCTTGAGCTCGCCCAGCGCCATCGCGGCATTCAGGCGCACCACGGGGTCGTCGTGCTGCAGCAGCGACACGCATCCCTTGACGATGTCGGGCTTCGCCCGATCGCCGAAGTCGAACACTCGAGGCCGTGCGAGCCACTTGCCGACGGCCTTCCAGTCCTGGACCCGGATCCGCCCAGACCAGCTTCGGTCTCCGGAGACCGCCTCGATGGCGCCGCCGCGTCGGATACGCCACTGCATGGAGCAGGCGTTCCCCTTCGGCCCCGTGCCCCGTAGCTTGACCGTATAGAGGAGAGGCGGCTGCTTCGGGTCGTTCCCACCCGGCTCGCACAGCAAGTGCGTCGTAGACTTGTAGCCCCGTTCCCACCTCTCCGGGAGCCAAGCGGCATAGGTTTCGGCCCCCCGCTCTCCGCATTTCAGGAGCGCGGGAGCGTTTCGCGCCACGCAGCCGAACAGGAGCATTTCGAACTCGACCCCCGGCACGAGCGGGTCCGCGTCATTCCTCTTCGCTGGATCGGTGAGGTCCTTTAGGCAGGCCTCGACCAGGGCTTCGGCCTCCTTCTTCTGCGCTTCGTAGACGTCGGGTTCCAAGTCCACCCCTCCCCATGGATCGGGTCCGTGTATCGCCTTCTCGACGCGCGCGGCGGCGAGCCGCACCGCGAGCGGGGCATCGCCGTCCTTCAGAATCCCGGCCAGAAGCCCGCGCATCTTGTTCCAGGTCGCTTCGTCGGTGTACCAGCCGCTGTGGACCAGGGAGAGGACGGCGCGGACGCGCTCCGCGGTGGGTCTGGCCTTGTCGTTCGCCGCGGCTGCCGCTCGGGCGACGGCCCCGGGGTCAAGGGGCGGCGGGGGCGACCCAGCGCCGGCAAATGCATGTCCAGGCGGAAGACTGACAAGCGTAACGAGACAGGCAACGAACAAGTGTCTTGTCGCGCGGCAGGCGTGTAAGCTTGGGACCGCCCGATTTGGATAGCGAAAACGGGACTTCGGACTCGTGTATCTCACGGTCCCTCCGCAAGGCGGCCGGTGCCTACACGAGAACTTGTATTGATTCTACCACGTCAGGTGCGCGGACGGGTGGACATTCTTTCCTGATGCTCTGGCGCGGAGGCGTGCAGCAGAACAAGGCGGGCCCCCCGCCGACATGCTGCCTCGCTGGAAGGGGCCGGAAGGAGCGGCGCTACGGGGCCCACCTCCAACACGTTCTGCTCGGGTTAGCACACTCATTTTTCTGCACCCCATTCCGTCATTTCGAACTTCCACGGGATATATAACAGTAGAGGCCGAGCGCATCCGGGCGCCGGCCGCCGAACCTGACCTGCCCGACAGCCGGCTGGCCGCACGGCGGACGTCGTTGTGGGCGCATCCGAAAGGAGCGTGCCCATGCACACGACCCGCCAGACCGGCAAACCCTCGCACAAGACCGACGCCGCGCTGATGCCAGACGAACGCCGCCACGAGGTCGCCGCCATCCTTGCCGATGGCTACCTGCGTCTCACCCGAGGCCGCATGAACGCGGCCGACGGGCCGCCTTCT
>CAZDHT010000367.1:0-4070 GCA_964505325.1 uncultured Planctomycetota bacterium
CTGGGGGGTTTGGAACTGACATCGAAGACCACGCGGTTCACACCCTTGACCTCGTTGATGATCCGATTGGCGACGTGGGCGAGCGTCTTCTGCGGGACGCGTGCCCAGTCGGCGGTCATGCCGTCGCGGCTGGTCACGGCGCGAAGCGCAATCACGCTCGCGTAGGTCCGCTCGTCGCCCATCACGCCCACCGCCTTGCCGGAGAGCAGAACGGCGAACGCCTGCCAGATTCTTCGGTAAAGCTTCGCCCGGCGAAGCTCCTCGATGAAGATCGCGTCCGCTTCGCGCAGCACGCGCAGCTTGCCCGGCGTCACGGGGCCGATGACGCGCACTGCGAGACCGGGCCCCGGGAACGGATGCCGCCAGATCACCTCATCCGGCAGGCCCAACTCGACTCCGACCTTCCGCACCTCGTCCTTGAACAGGTGGCGGAACGGCTCGAGGAGCTTGAATTTCATCCGCTCGGGGAGCCCGCCCACGTTGTGATGCGTCTTGATGACCGCCGACGGCCCGCCGAACGCGCTGTTGCTCTCAACAACGTCCGGATACAGCGTTCCCTGGGCAAGGTACTTGAACGTGCCCAGCGCCTTCACCGCGCGCTCGAACACGCGGATGAACGTGCTGCCGATGATGCGGCGCTTGCGCTCGGGGCTGACAACGCCGCGCAGCCGGGTGAGGAACTCCTTCGACGCGTTGACGTACTTCAAGTTCAGGCCGACCGTTTTCTTGAACGTGTCGACCACCTGGCGATGTTCGTCCTTCCGCAGCAGCCCGTTATTGACAAACACGCACTGGACCCGGTCGCCGATCGCCCGGTCGAGCAGGCACGCCAGCACCGACGAATCGACCCCGCCGCTCATCGCGCACAGCACGCGGTCGCCGCCGACCCGCTCGCGGATCTCCTCGACGGTCGTCTTGACGAACGAGGCCATGCTCCAGCGGCCGGCGCACTTGGCAACCTTGAACAGGAAGTTGCGGAGGATCTCCGTGCCCTTCGGCGTGTGCACGACCTCCGGATGAAACTGAAGGGCATAAAGCTTTCGCGACGGGTGGTACATCGCGGCCGCCGGACAGTTTCGGCTGGAGCCGATCACCTTGAATCCGCGCGGCAGTTTTTCCACGCGGTCGCCGTGGCTCATCCACACGGCGAACCGCTCGCCCAGGCCGCGGAAGAGCACCCCGGGCCGCTCGACGTGCAGCATCGCGTGCCCATACTCGCGTTCGTCCGCGCCCCGGACCTTGCCACCCAGCGTCTGGGCCATCAACTGCATGCCGTAGCAGATGCCGAGCACCGGCACGCCGAGCCGGAAGATGGCCGGGTCGCAGCGCGGGCTGCCGGGCACGTGCACGCTGGCCGGCCCGCCCGACAGGATGACGGCCTTCGGCCGGCGCGCGGCCAGCGCCTTCGCCGAGACGTCAGGCATCAGGATTTCGGAGTATTCGCCCAGCTCGCGCACGCGCCGCGCGATGAGCTGGGTGTATTGCGAGCCGAAGTCCAGGATGGCCACCCACTCCTGGGCCTCGGGAAGGTGTTCGCCTGTCCGGACAGGCGAACACCTCGTGCTATGTTTCGTTCTCTTGCTCATACGTCGAGTAGTAGTAGGGGGTGAACGCTTCGAACTCGGCGGCACACGTGTCCACCGACTTGTATACGGGCAGCACGTTGAGGTGCCGCCGCTGCTGCCACACCGCCTCCTCGCTCGTCCCCACCAACCGGCCAAGCTGGAAATCGCTGAAGCCGTATTCCTTCGCCTTCCGCAAGAGCTCCGGCGACAGATCGCCGCCGACCGACTGGATTTCGCCCTCCAGCTCGACGATCTGCTGGATGTTGTCGAGGAACCACGGATCGATGCCGCTCAGCCTGTGCAACTCGTCGACGCCCAGCCCCTCCTGGATCGCGCGCTTGAGGTAGAAGACCCGCTTCGGCCCGGCCACGGCGACCTTGGCGCGCAGCTCCTCGGGCGCCATCCCGCCTCCGATGTCATCCAGCCCGTGCGCACCGATTTCGAGCGAACGCAGCGCCTTCTGGAGCGACTCCTTGAACGTCCGCCCGATGGCCATCGCCTCGCCCACCGACCGCATCGACGTGGTCAGCACGGGCTCGGCCTCGGCGAACTTCTCGAACGTGAAGCGCGGGACCTTGACGACGCAATAATCGATGGTCGGCTCGAAGCACGCGGGCGTCTCGCGCGTGATGTCGTTCTGGATCTCGTCGAGCGTGTAGCCGACGGCGAGCTTGGCGGCGATCTTGGCGATGGGAAATCCCGTCGCCTTCGACGCCAGCGCCGAGCTGCGCGACACGCGCGGGTTCATCTCGATCACCAGCATCTCGCCGTCCGCCGGGTTCACCGCGAACTGAATGTTCGACCCGCCGGTCTCGACGCCGATCCCGCGGATGATCGCGATGGCCGCGTCGCGCATCTCCTGGTACTCGCGGTCGGTCAGGGTCTGCGCCGGCGCGACCGTGATGCTGTCGCCCGTGTGGATGCCCATCGGGTCGAAGTTCTCGATCGAGCAGATGATGACGACGTTGTCCGCCTTGTCACGCATCACCTCCAGCTCGAATTCCTTCCAGCCGATGACGGACTGCTCGATGAGGATCTCGCGGGTGGGGCTGGCGTCGAGGCCGTGGCGGGCGACCTCCTCGAACTCCTCGGTGTTGTAGGCGACGCCGCCGCCCGTGCCGCCGAGGGTGAAGCTGGGCCGGATGATCACCGGCAGGCCGATCTGCTCGGCGATGTGCTTCGCGTGCGCCAAAGAGCCCGCGATGCCACTGTCCGGCACCCTCAGCCCGATCTCCGCCATGATGTCCTTGAACTCTTCGCGGGATTCGGCACGCGAAATCGCCTCCGGCGACGCGCCGATCATCTCGACCCCGTACTTCTCGAGCACGCCGCGGCGGGCGAGCTCCGCGGACACGTTGAGCGCTGTCTGCCCGCCCACCGTCGGGAGCAGCGCGTCGGGCCGCTCCCGCTCGATCACGGCCTCCACCACCTCGGGCGTGATGGGCTCGATGTACGTGGTGTCGCCCGTCGCCGGGTCCGTCATGATCGTCGCCGGGTTGCTGTTGATCAGCAGCACGTGGAAGCCGTCGGCCCGGAGCACCTTGCACGCCTGGCTGCCGGAGTAGTCGAACTCGCACGCCTGCCCGATCACGATCGGGCCGGACCCGATGATCAGGATCTTATGAATGTCGTCACGCCTGGGCACGGTGCTCTTTCATCAAGTCCACGAATTCACCAAACAGATAGTGCGCATCGTGCGGGCCGGCCGACGCCTCGGGATGAAACTGGACGGAGAAGACCGGCCGGTCCTTGCACCGGATGCCCTCCAGCGTCCGATCGTTCAGGTTCATGTGGGTGATCTCAGCGGTGTCCTCCGGCAGCGATTCAATGTCCACACAGAAGCCGTGGTTCTGCACGGTAATCGCCACCTTCCGCGTCGCCATGTCCATCACCGGATGGTTCGCCCCGTGGTGGCCGAACTTGAGCTTGTAGGTCACCCCGCCGAGCGCCTGGCCGAGCATCTGGTGCCCGAGGCAGATGCCGAAGACGGGGATCGGCGGCCCGCCCGCGGGCTCGATCAGGTCGCGGACCATCTCGACCACGTAGGGGACCGCGGCCGGGTCGCCGGGCCCGTTCGAGAGCATCACGCCGTCGGGCTCGAGCGCGCGGATTTCGTCCGCCGTCGCCGAGGCGGGAACGACCGTCGGCTTACAGCCGAAGCGCACGAGCTGCCGCAGGATGCCGTACTTGACGCCGCAATCAGGTACGACCACGCGGAACGGCTCGCCGCCCTTCAGCCCGGCGGTCCACTCGAACGGTTCGTCGCAGGTGACCTCTTTCACCAGGTCGCGCCCGATCAAGCCGGGCGACGCCTTCGCCTTCTCGACCAGGCTCTGCTCGTCGAGGTCCTCGGTCGAGAGCACGGCGTTCATCGCGCCCGCGTCGCGGATGTGCCGCGTCAGGGCGCGCGTGTCCACGCCCTGGATGCCTGGAACGTTCCACTTCTTCAGGAACGAATCCACGTCGGTCGTCGCCCGCCAGTTGCTCACCCGGCGGCTCAGCTCC
>CAZDHT010000368.1:0-4056 GCA_964505325.1 uncultured Planctomycetota bacterium
CGGCCTCGGCGAGCGACAGCGCCTCGATCTCCGGGAGGAAGAGCAGCTTGAATCCCGCGCCGGTCCGGGCGTCGTAGACCTTCAGGTCGCCCCCGGCGACCTGTGGCGGGCACAGGAAGCGGTACTGGAACCCGTTGTCCTCGATGAGCTTGACCCACGACTCGCGCAGCCGGAAGTATCGGCTGCGGGTCCGCTCAGACCAACTGTTGCGGTGTACCCATTCCTTGCCCTGGGGACGGACCTCCCGCACCCAGTGGACGCGCAGGTTGGCCTGGCTGTGGTAGAGGGCGACCGGATCGTCGACGCGCCGCGACGCGATCCGCAGCTTCCCGATGCCGCCGGTCAGTTCGCGGTACCACACCCGGGCCTCTCGGGCGCGGGCGCTGTACCTGCCATTGTCGTTGACGTACCGGGCGCGATCGTCCCACACCAGCAGCGCCCGGTCGCCGTGGATGAACAGGTACCAGATCAGGTGCTTCTCCGGGTTGCCCCTGCCGAAGGAGGCGTGGACAGGGATCAGGTCGGGCTTGAAGCTCCGCATCAGCTCGTAGTTGTTGCCGATGTAATAGGCTTCGAGGACGTCGAACGTCCGGCAGAGCTTCCAGAAGTCCCAGCCGCCGACGGCGGCCGGGCCCTGGGCGCCGCCCATGCCGATGCGCCCGGCGCGGTCTGAGCGCTTCATCGCCCTCGCGGCGAGCGCGTACCCGCCGATGAGGACCGAGTCCATGAACTCCTTGTGGTCGCACCAGGCGCTGAAGTTGTCGTCGGTGCGGGCGAACGTCTCGTCGGTGGTGGCGCCGCGCACGTCCTCCCACTTCGTGTGCTCCGTTCCCCACTGTTCGTTCAGCGCCTTGAGCGTCCCGTAACGCTTGCTGAGCCACGCGCGGAAGGCTTGCCGGCAGTGCGGCGAGAAGCAGAAATCGAACGCCGCCGCCTGGTTGGCAATGCCGGGCTCGTCGGCAACGGTGTAGAACAGGGGACGGAAGTCGCGGTGGACGAGGCCGGAGCGGGTGAAGGTCTCCTTGATCTGATTGGCGATGAACGGATTCGAGATGCAGGGGTTGCGCTCGAGGATGCGCATGTTGGCGCGGTCCTTGACGAACGCGCGGACGGCCTTCTTGAAGTAATACGTCTTCTCTCGGTCGGGGAACCACATGTGATACGGCGAGAAGATCCACGGAGCGCCGTGCTCGAGGTAGTATCGGTAATTGGCCCGGATGAAATGCTCGGGCGGGGTGGGGCTGGCGCTCGTCCACTGGCTGCCGGACAGATACATCTTCTGAAGGTACGGAATGCGTTTCGTGTTGTGCCGGTGCCAGATGGTGCAGAGGTAGTCGTCCCACGTTGACGGCGGCCGGTAGATGAAGTCGGCGCCGGCCGCAAGAGTGTTGCCGGGCGTATCAAGAGAGACCGTGATGGTGTGCCGCATCGCCACCGCGCCCGGGACCGCGATCTCGAAGGGTATCACTGTCGCCTTGCGCGGCACCGGCAGCCGCTCGGCCACGAGCAGCCGGCCGAGCGAATCGGAGACCCTCACGAGCAACTCGCCGGCGGCGGCCGGGCCCGACAGAATGAGCTTTCCCCGGACGGGCTCGCCGCGCTCGAACGCGGGGGCATAGTGCCCTTGGCCGTCCAGGACCAGCCGGGCGTGCCCCGGGCCGCGCTCGCGGGCATGGCTCGTGCCGCGGCATCCCACGGCGGACACCACGGCGAGTACGCTCGCGGAGAGCATCATCACGACCAGCACATCGAGGTGTGGGCAGGGGTGCGTGGGAAACGGCATTATCGCTCTCCTGTAAGAGGGTGTCGAACGGCCGGCGCCCGAGAGTCTACTCTGTTGTCTTCTCGAAATCAATCCCGCGAGCGTCGCTCGGCGGCCCGCATCTCCCCACAATTTTACTTGATTGAAGCGCGGGGGTGCTGTTATCATTGGTTAACTCTGGGGGGACAGCGCGGCCCGGGTCGGGCGCTGATGCCTCCGGCCGCCTCCCGAGGCGGATGACCTGAGCGAAACGATGCCGAGAAGCGGACTACTTAAATACCACATCATTGGCACCTTGTGGGTGGGCCAGTCGAGTATCGTGTATCGGGCGACGGATGCGCGGAACGAGCTGGTCGCAATCAAGATGCTCCTGCCCGACACGGCCTCGAGCCGCCGCGCGGTGCGGGTCATGGAACGCGAAGCCCGACTCTCGCTCAAGCTCGAGCATCCCCGCATCGTCCAGTCCATCGAGTACATCCGCGACGCGCCGATGCCGGCGCTGGTGATGGAGTACTTCGAGTCCGAAAACCTGAAACTGCGGATCGTGCGGGATCCGGATCTCATCCACAAGTACGCCCAACAGATCATACTGCAAACCTGCGAGGCGCTGGTGTATCTGCACGCGCAGGGGCTGGTCCATCGGGACGTGAAACCCGAAAACGTCCTGGTCGCCGCGGACGGTCAGACCAAGATCATCGACTTCGCCCTGGCCCAGGACATCGGCAAGGGCTGGTCGCTCGGCCTGGCACGGCGCCGTATCGCGGGGACGCGCCCGTACATCGCGCCCGAAACCATACGCCGCAGGACCCCCGACGCGCGCACCGATGTCTATTCGCTCGGCATCACCATCTACGAGATGCTCACCGGCCGCCCGCCCTTCACCTCCGGCGACCGTAACGAGCTGCTGAGGAAGCACCTGGTCGAGCAGCCCGCCTACATGCGCACCTTCCGCCGGGGCATCTCAACGAAGATGGACGAGCTCGTTCTCCGGATGCTCAGCAAGAAGCGCGAGCACCGTCCGGAGAGTATGGAGGAGATCATCCGGCGCGTGAAGGACATCCGGGTGTTTGACAGATGACGGAAAACGTGGACAATAAGCACGCCCTGAACGGCGATGACAGCCGGAGAAATCCGCGAGGAGCAGCATGAACGGGAACGGGCTCGAATTCGAACAGCCGCTCCGCGAGCTGGGGAAGAAGATCGCCGAGCTCGAGAGCTTTCAGACGAACAAAGGATATGACCTCCAGGAGCCGATCTCGCGGCTGCGGGACCAGCTCCACCGGACCGCCAAAGAGATCTTCGGCAGCCTCGACCCGTGGCAGAAGGTTCAGGTCGCCAGGCACCTGGACCGCCCTACCGCCGCCGATTACGTCGATCTGATATTCACGGACTTCGTCGAGCTGCACGGCGACCGCGCGTTCCGGGACGATCGGGCGATGATCTGCGGCTTCGCCGGGCTCGACGGCCGGCCGGTCATGATCATCGGCCAGCAGCGCGGTCGGACCACCAAGGAACGCCTGACCTGCAACTGGGGGATGGCTCATCCCGAAGGGTACCGCAAGGCGCTCCTCAAGATGAAGCTGGCCGAGCGATTCCGTACGCCGATCGTCGCGCTGATCGACACCACCGGCGCCTACCCCGGCATCGACGCCGAGGAGCGCGGACAGCCGCACGCGATCTCCGCCAACCTGATCGAAATGCTTCGCATCCGCGTGCCTATCATCGCCGTGGTCATCGGTGAAGGCGGCAGCGGCGGCGCCCTTGCCATCGCCCTGGGCAACAAGCTCTGCATGCTCGAACATTCCACCTTCTCCGTCATATCGCCCGAAGGCTGTTCGTCCATCCTCTTCCGGACCGCCGACAAGCGGACCGAGGCAGCGGAGGCGCTGAAGCTCACCGCGCAGGACCTACATCGGCTCGGCATCATCGACGAGATCATCCCCGAGCCGCTGCCCGCCGCACACTGGGACCACAAAGGCGCAGCCGAGCGGCTGAAAGAGTCCCTGGTCCGCAGCCTCGACGAGCTCGCCTCTTACTCGCCCGAAGAAGTGGTCGCGCGCCGCCGGCACAAGTACCGAACCATCGGCTTCTACACCGAGCAGAGCGCGTGAGCGCCGCGAGCATCGAGCCGCCTTCCGGCGGAGCGCGGGATCTCCCCCGTTTGCCACCCGAGCAACCGGGCCGCCGCTACGGGCGCCCGGCACTGCCAGACTGTGGAGTGGATATTCTCAATGGGGGGTGACGTGGGCAGTGGGCTTCGTTCTTTGTGGCACGGGCGTCTCGCCCGTGGGCGA
>CAZDHT010000369.1:0-3967 GCA_964505325.1 uncultured Planctomycetota bacterium
ACACAAAGCTGAGCCACGCGGGCGGGAACGCGTTGGCGGGCGTGCTGAACTACGCGCCCCCGGCCTCGATCGACGCGAAGGCGTTGGCCGGGGCCGAGCGGCTGGCGCTGGGCCGGCTGGGCCGGAAGATGCGGTTCGAGAGCCTGACAGGCCTCGCGAAGCTGAAGGAGCTGACGCTGTGGAGTGACACGCTGGACGACGCACAGTTGAAGCCGCTGGCGGGGTACGCCGCGCTGGAGTCGCTGGACCTGAGCCGAACGAAGGCCGGCGACGCGGCGCTGGCGCACATCAGAGGGTTAAAGGCGCTCAAGCGGCTGAACCTCGCCGGGACAGCCGTGACCGACAAGGGCGCGCCGCACCTGCGGGGCTTGGCGGCGCTGGAATCGCTCGACCTGAATCACACGCAGGCGGGCGATGGCACGCTGGCGCAACTGCCCGCGCTCAAGAAGCTCGCACACCTCCGACTGGTTGGCACGAGAGCGACGGACGCCGGACTCGCGCACGTCGGCAAGATCGCGTCGCTTCAGACACTCGACCTCGCGAGTACGACGGTGTCGGACAAGGGGCTGGCCCATCTGAAGGGCCTGAAGGCGCTCAAGACGCTGCACCTCAGTTGCCCGAAGCTGACCGACGCCGGGCTGGCCGAGCTGGCGGCGCTGCCGGCGCTCCAGACGCTTCGCGTGATGCGCAACCGGGCGCCCGGCGGGACGCTCGGGACGCTGTCCGCGATCAAGACGCTCCGCACGCTCGAGGTGCAGGGCGGCCTGACGGACGCGGCCGCGCCCGGACTGAGCCGGTTGCGGCAGGTGGCGTCTCTGACGCTCATCGATACGGCGATCAGCGACGCGACGCTCGCGCGCGTCGGCTCGCTCACGCAACTCCAGGCGCTGCGGATCACGGGCGCCGCAAAGCTGACCGACCTCAGCCTGAAGCCGGTGCAGCGGCTCGGCAAGCTGCAGCGGCTGTTTGTGACGAACGCCGCGCTCGACAGGGCAGGTCTGGCGCTGACGAATCGGATGTTCCGGAACGTCCCGGCCAGGGGCGCAGACCTCGCGCCGCTCGCCGGTATCGAAGGCCTGATCGTCGGCGGCGCGACGTTCACGGATCACGGCGTGGCGCACCTGTCCGGCCTCGGCAAAGTGAAGGAGCTGACGCTGTGGCTGACACCGGTCGGCGATGCAGGCATGGCTCATTTGAAGGGCCTGCCGGCGCTCGAGGTGCTGCGGCTCGGCCGGACGGGCGTGGGCGACGCGGGGATGGCGCATCTCGCCGGGCTCAAGACGCTCAGGTCGCTGGACCTGCCGGGCTGCAACCTGACCGACGCGGGCTTCGAGGAGATCGGCAAGCTGGCGGGGCTGACGACGCTGCACGTCTCAGGCGGCAAGTTCGGCGAGAAGGCGCTGGAGGGCTTGAGGAATCGCCGCGGTCTCAAGGAACTGGTCATGACCAGCCCGAAGTTCAGCGACGTGAGCTGGGCGGCGGTCAGCAAGCTCCACGGCCTCGAGAAGCTGGTGGTGTACAACAACCAGGGCGCGGGCAAGGACCTGTGGCGGCTGAAGCAGCTCCGCGAGCTGGAGATCCACAAGGGGCTGAGCGATGAGGCGTCGCAGAGCTTCGAGCGGCTGGAGCATCTCGAATCCCTCACGCTGGTCGAGACCGCCGTCACGGACCGCAGCCTCGTCTACATCGGCAAACTGGCGGGCCTGCGGGTGCTGCGCCTGCCGAAGTCGTCGAAACTGTCGGAATTCGGCCTGGCGAACCTGGGCAAGTTGATGAAGCTCGAGGAGCTGGACCTGACCGGCGCGAACGTGACCGGCGGTGCGTTTGTCCAGATGCGCCAGGCCCCCATGCTCAAGAAGGTCATCCTGACGGGCACGAAGGCAGAGGATGCCTCGCTGGTGCACATGAAAGGATGGAAGCAACTCGAAGTCCTCGACCTGTCGAACACGAAAGTGAAGGGCAGAGGACTGGCGAGCCTCGCGCTGCTGCCGAAGTTGACGGACCTCAACCTGGCGGGGACGGGTGTCAATGACGAGGCGGCCCAGAGCCTGGCCTCGCTGACCGCGCTGGCGCGGCTCACGCTGCACGGGACGCCGGTCGGCGACGCGGGGCTGAAACACTTCAAGCCGCTGACGAAGCTCGCCTACCTGGACCTGAGCAGCACGCGCGTGACGGACAAGGGGCTGGCGCATCTGAAGCCGCTGACCGCGCTCGCGGAACTCAATCTTTTCGGAACGGGGATCACTGACGCGGGCGTGCCGCACCTGGCGGCACTGCGCGGGCTGAAGGTCGTGCACCTCGGCAAGACCAAGGTCAGCCCGAAGGGCCTGGCGGCGCTGGCCAAGGCCCGTCCCAAACTCAAGGTCCGCTAGATCCGGCTCACCGGCGAGATTCACCGCCATCCACCAGTTGCAGACCTCGCCATCCTTGTCGAGCTTCCACTTCTCGAGGAAGTCCTGATAGCTCACAATCGCCCGGTCGGAGCACTTCACCTGGTAACGGACGGCGCCGGTGTCGTCGGCGGGCGCGGTAAACGTCACCGTAACCTTGTCGCCGTCGTGCGTGACCTTCAGGTCCGTGACAGCGGCGGGTGGCTTCTGGTCCTGCCGCGGAACGTTCATCCGCTGAAACTGATGAAGTGGGCGGGACACAAGGACCTGGAGACGGCCCTCATCTACTACCACGACGATGACGAGGCATCGCAACGGGCGATGGCCTCCGTTTCGTTCGAGGAGGGCGCTGAGTCGGACGGGACGGTTTCAAAACAAGCGCAAAATAAGGACAGCGACGATGGAAAGACGCAGCGTTATTTACAGGAAGGCCCCGCGCAAGAACTTGCGCGGGGCAGGGCAAGCGATGGCGGAGAGGCAGGGATTCCTCAGTGGCGTATTTTCCAGAACTGCAGAATCCGGGCACCTAGCACCTATCAGCTGCAAATCCAAGAAGTTAGCCCGCCTCTCCGCGTCCCGGGAGTTCCCAAGAAGTCCCTCCAAAATGACCTGAATTCCCTTCTTTCTCCGGCAATAGTCCCCACTTAGTCCCCACAGGGCCAGACATTCGTCTCAGTGCTCCAGATTCTGGATGCTGAGACATACGTTCTGCACGTCGGTCGACAGGTCGACGTGCAGCTCATCAACAGGAGACTTCAATGAAAGACACCGGATGGGCGATTCTGATCATCTTGACCCTCGTCGCCGCCAGCGGATCGTCGTTTTTCCTCTTCATTCTGATTGCCGTCATCGTGGTCAGTATGTCCACGAAGTACAAGCGGACCGGCAAAGTCCCCGATTTCGGGAAGATGATCGAGGACTTCATGGTCCGCACGTCGCGGCGGCGTAGACGAAAGAAGAAATGATGAGGAAGGCCGGACACCTTTGAGGGCATCGCCCTCGGGGGTGTCCGGCTGACTCGGGACAACACGCCGGAATACTCTGTCTTTCTTTAGCTCCCGCAAGCTCCGCCGGCTTCGACAGCGTGAACGGATACGGGTGTTACGGCCGACCTCAGGCAGGGAGAGGTCCCTGAGTACGCCCAGACTTTTCGCACATGCGGAAGATTGGTTAGGGCCGCCGGGCGACTGATCGAGGGGGCGTCTGGTTGACAAGAAGAGGGCAACTCGTTATCTATGGGTCGCGGGATCCCGGAGGCCAACCGCCCCATCGGCCGGGTGCGCTGTGATCAGTACCTCGGTGGCCTGCTCAAATCGTATCGGAGGGCGGCGTAGCAGGAACGAAACAAGCCAGAACGCATCAACCCCAGCGGCACGCTGTCACCTGGCCACCCTTTCGATTCATCCTTCATACGCTTATAATCGGAGGAGGCGACGCGGTTCTGTGCAAACCAAGCCGCTTGCCCAGCCGGAGATT
Organism: uncultured Planctomycetota bacterium; assembly: GCA_964505325.1. GTDB lineage: Bacteria > Planctomycetota > PUPC01 > PUPC01 > PUPC01 > CAZDHT01. Next base: position 3,867 of record CAZDHT010000369.1, read on the forward strand.
CGCCTCCCCGACCGCAGAGTAGAGTCGAGACGTGGCGCGGTGGTGCAGGTGCGGCCTATCCGTTAACCGGCCCTTTCGTCTGCCGGTGCCTCACGAGCCAC
>CAZDHT010000370.1:0-3927 GCA_964505325.1 uncultured Planctomycetota bacterium
ATCGTCCTCCGTCTACGTCAGGCTCGGTGAAGCCGCAGGCAAGAAGGTGGCCTTCGTGTTCCTGCCCGAAGACTGCGAAGAGGCCGACCTCCGTTTCCGCCCTGGCTTCTTTTCGTCCCGTGAACTGACCGATTTGATGACGGACTCGGCCGTTCCCGTCGAGGACGCCGCGCCGGGGCAGCGGTGTACCGTCCGGGCGGGCCGGTGGCAGATCGCGGTGCTCGTGGAGAGCTGAACAGGAGCCCATCATGCCCGCCCCCGAAGACACCAAGCGAGAAGTGATCGAGGCGGCCAAGCGGTCTTCGATGGATCTGGTCGGCTTCGCTTCCGCCGATCGGTTCCACGGCGTACACTACCGGATGCGCCCCGAGGCGCACCTCGACGGCGCCGCGACCGTGGTCAGCATCGGGATGCGCTATCCGTGGGCGATGGTGGAGAACGCCGGCCGCACCGCGGCGGAGTCGTACATGTCGCTGGACACGTACGAGAACTTCGCGATGCACAACATGGTCCTGCTGGCGGCGATGGACGTCACCCGCAAACTGGAAGACCTCGGCTTCCTCGCCATCCCGATGACGCGGACCACCTACCGCGTCCAGCCGTACAAGGACATCGACGAGCCATGGACGACGGACTTCCGTAACGACGTCGCCGCGGTCGCCGCCGGCCTCGGTGAACTCGGCCTGCACGGCGTCGTCATCACCCCGCAGTACGGCACGCGGCAGATGTTCACGTCGGTCGTCACCGACGCGCCGATCGAGCCGGACCCGATGTACGACGGCCCCGCGCTGTGCGACCGGTGCATGAAATGCGTCGAGGCGTGCTGGATGAAGGCACTCAGCCCGGCGGAGACCGCTCAGATCGAGGTCGGCGATCGCACGTTCGACGTGGCGAAGAAGGACGTCTGGCGCTGCAAGTGGTCGTCGCAGTTCATGCTCAACGCCGACGCGGGGCCGAAACTCTCCGGCCAGGACGTCACCGTCGGCCCGCCCGAGGGCGAGATCACCGAGGCCGACGTGCAGGAAGCGATGCGGATCAAGGGCGAGAAGGGCGGGATGCAGACGTGGTACACCTACGCCGTCCGCGAGTGCGAACGGGTGTGCGTGCCGCCGCACCTGCGCGGGGTCGACCTCATCCGGCGGAACGCGGAGGGGCAGGCCTGATGGACGACCTCACCCGCCGCGTCAAGGACCTCGCCCGCGCCAACCGGATGGACCTGGCGGGCGTGGCGTCGCTCGACCGCTACGTACACGCGCCGCCGATGGCCCGGCCACAGGCGCACCTGCCCGAAGCGCGGGCCGTGATCAGCATGGCCATCCGCTACCCCAAGGCGATGTACGAGAACGCCGGCTGGGGCGACGCCGAGTCGATGATGTCAATGGAGGTCTACCAGAACCGCGTGATCGGGCTGTGCCTGTACCAGGCGGCGATGGCGGTGACGCGGATGCTGGAGAACGCCGGCCACAAGACCATCCCGATGTGCGTGTCGGGCCGCTGGCGGATCCATCCGTACAAGAGCAACCCGTCGAGCTGGATGGCCGACTTCTCGAACCGGCATGCCGCGGTGGCCGCCGGGCTGGGCGAGTTCGGCCTGCACTCGCTCGCCATCACGCCGGAGTACGGCCTACGGCAGCGGTTCATCTCGGTGATCACCGAGGCTCCGCTCGACGCCGACCCGATGTATGACGGGCCGCCGCTGTGCGACCGCTGCATGGCGTGCGTGGAGCAGTGCCCGGTCGGCGCGTTCGACGCCCGCGCGTCCTCGCTGAAAACGGTCGTCATCGGCGGCCGGACGTTCGAATACGCGAAGGTCGACCACTGGCGGTGCGCGTGGTCGGAGCAGCTTAACATGATCCCGGAGGAAGGCCCGCAGTACTTCGGTCAGACGGTCGCCGTCCGTCCGCCCGACGGCGAGATCGACGACGCGACGATCCTGTCCGCCTTTTATGAGAAGTGCCGTCGGGCCGGACTTCAGGCGAAGTGGAGCCACACGATGGGCAACTGCATGCGCGTGTGCGTGCCGCCGCACCTGCGGGCCGCGCATGAGCCACCCCCGCCCATCCGGAAGTTTGTCGAGGTCGAATGAGCGCCGACGCCCCAGACACTCCGGCGGTGGCCACGATTGCCGGCTCCGTCCGCGACGCAGCCACCGGGGCGCTGTTGCCGGCCTGGGTGCGCATCACGGCGAGCGACGGGACCGTGGTCGGCGACTGGAATGTCGACGACTCGCTGCGCGGGTTCCCCTGCGACGGGAGCTTCACGGCCGAGGTGCCCGCGGGACCGGTCCGTGTCGAGGTCCACCGGCTTCTCTCGCACGAGTGGGCCGTGGAGGAGTTCGTCGCCGAGCCCGGGCAGACTTGCGGGCGGACGTATGAGCTTGAGCCGTGGGTCGATCTCCACGGGCTCGGCTACTTCTGCGGCGAGAGCCACAACCACATCAACCACCCGACGCCGCCGGAGGATGTGGTCCTCTACTGCCGCGCCCTCGGGCTCGACTACGTCAACGTGTGCCAGGGCTGGATGCACGCGCGGGACGAGAACGCCCGGATGTCCGGCCGGCAGATGGCCGCGGCGCTGGAGCGGCATTCGACCGAGGACTTCGCGCTGCACTTCGGGGCCGAGCGGCCCAAGACGCGTTACGGCCACGTGTGGTGGTGGCACCTGGCACCGTTCGAGCGCCCGTTCGGCGAGTACGACGGCTGGCACGACAGCAACTACTTCGCCGTGTCCGGCAGTATCACCGAGGATGTCGCCGACATCCGCACGCGGTTCCCGTTCCACAACGAGCTGCCCTTCAAGACGTGGAAGCGATACCGTGACCGGGGCGCGGCCTGCGCCGTCGCGCACCCGACGAGCTGGTGGACGAACAGCGACGACGCGACGCTGATCGCGACCAACATCGCGGCCGAGCTGCCGTTCGCACTCTTCGCCGGCGACCTGGCCGACGCAATGGTGGTGATGGGCTACGACCCCGAACAGGTCTTCTACCAGAACACGTGGTTCCACGTGCTGAACGAGGGCTACGACCTGCCCGCCGTCGCCGAGACGGACGGCAGCCTGCGCGGCCGCCACCACATCGGACAGATTCTGGGCTACGTGCAGACGCCGGACGGCGGCTATTCGCAGGCCGGCATTATCGAGGGCGTCCGGCGCGGACGGGTGGTCGTCTCCAGCGGCCCGTTCGTAACACTGACGGCGGACGACGGCGCGCACCAGACGGGCGATCACGTGCCCGCCGGTGGCGAGCCGCACGAGCTGCTCGTGCGGGCGTGGTCGAGCCCCAAGCCGGATGAGTTCATCAGCTACGTGGTGATCTTCCGCAACGGCGAGATCTTCCGCAAGATCGACCTGACGGCCGAGCGCCCGCGGCGATGGGAGACGAGCATCGCCGTCACGGAGGGGGACGAACGCGCCTGGTACGTGGCCAAGGTCTACGGCAGCACGTGGCCGCGCGAGGACGTCTTCTTTGACGTGATGGAATACTGCCGGCTGTGCGAGCGGGAGCCGCACTTCGAATACGCCCGCGAGATCCGCGAGGTCGCGTTCACCAATCCCATCTACTTTGTGCCCGCGGGCTGGGAGCCGCCGAAGCCAGTGACCTGCGACTGCACCATTCGCGTGGTCGCGGGGGCGACGGTGCGCGTGCTCAACTATGACCAGGAGTTGGCGGCGTATGTCGCCGATGGGAGCGGGGTGATCCGCTGCGAGATGCCGCCCACAGCCGAGATCGAGGTCTCGGCGCCGGGGCGTGAGACGGTGCAGAAGTCGATCTTCCTCGACTACGATCCGGTCAACGACTGCCTCGAGTACTGCTACTCGGGCCGGTGGCGTTCCGAGACGCCCAGCCCGCTGAAGCCCGGCCAAGTCCCGTGGCGCTTCTTCCGCTTCCGCGAGCTGCGGGCCGCGCTGGAGACGGTCGACTGGACC
>CAZDHT010000371.1:0-3916 GCA_964505325.1 uncultured Planctomycetota bacterium
GGGATCGGCGTGATCTTGTAGAGCACGAGCCGCCCTTTGGCGGCCACGGCCGCAAGCCCATGGCTCCTCAGCCGGCGGAGCATTTCCAGCGCGAACGGGGCTCGATCTTCCAGCGCCTGTTCGTTCACGACGACGTGGGTGAAGCCGAGCTCTCCCAGGCGCCGGTGCAATTGCGCCGGGGTCTCGTACGCGGGAAAATCGACCACCGCCTGCCCCATCGGCATCCCCATCGCGGTGTCGATGCCCAGCCTTAAGAAGTGATAGACGCGTTCGCCCACGTAAAGCACCTTGGCGCCCGGCGGCAGAACGGCCGCCGCGTGCCGCGCCATCGGATAGACGTCGTCGACCCGGAGCAGGTATTCCTCGCGCGACTCCAGGCCCGCGGCCACGCGGAACGTGTCGCCGGCGCTCACCGCGAAGGGCAGCAGCTCCACGATGAGCACAACCACGACGATAGCGCCCATCGCCCAGCGCGCCCACCGGCGGGTGCTCAGCCGGTCGAACACATAGCCGGCCACGACCGCGCACGGGACCACGAACGGGAGCACGTGGCGTGGCAGCGGGTACAGCGGGACGATGAGCAGGAACCCGCACAGGGCGAAGCCGACGGCCAGCATCGCCCACCGCGGCACCGGCCGCAACACGAGCAGCAACGGCACCAGCGCGAGCAACAGCGGGCCGGGCGATTGGGTCGCGCCCGCCGCTTGGGGCCCGGCCCGAACGCCGCGGCTCATACCGAGCGTGTGGCTCACGGGGAACAGCACGAAGTTTACCAAGCCGGGCGGGTACCTCCGCGGGACCGTCACCGGCTGCACCCTGCCCTTCCCTGCCGCCGTGATGTGCCGCGTCGGGATGACATCGGCCAGTGCGGGATAGACGGGGTTGCCGGTGAGCACGGCGTTTCGCACGTACCACGGGCAGCCGATGGCGGCGGCGATCAGCACCGCCGCCGCGCCGTGAGAGAGCAAGCTCGAACGGACCGACTTCCTCAGCAGCGCCTTCACCAGCGCACCCGCGAACAGGATGACGAAGGCGTACAGCCCCGTGTACTCCGTACCCGCGGCGAGCCCGAGGCACACGGCCGCAACGATCAGCCACGCGCCCCGCTCCGCCTCCCACCACCGCACGAACGCCGCAAACGCCAGCACGACATACGCCAGCAGGACGAAATCCATCCCAGGCGCGGGTCCGAGTGCGGCCGTGATGGGCATCAGGAAATACGTCGCCGCCGCGACCAGTGTGCCGGTCTTCGAGAGATAGCGGCGCGACATCGTAAACAGGGCGAGCCCGCCGATGACCATGAACGCGAACTGGAGCAGAGCCGGCGCTACATCGCCCCCCAGCCCCATCGCCGGGATTAGGAGCATCACGCCGTTCATCGGGCCGTTGCTGCGGATGTCATCGAGCCGATAGACGGCGCCCCTTGCCAGGTAACGCAGTGGGATCCGGAGGTGGTCGGCCGCGGTGTCCCGAGCGGTGGGCGGCGCGAGCGCGGAGACGAAGCCGAGCGCCAGCGACGCGGCAATCGCTAGGACGAGGATCCACTGGAAGAAGCTCCGCCGGAGCAGACCGCCGGAACGGGCCTTTCGGGCCGCCGCCGCGATCAGCTTCACCGCGTCGGGTATGAGCAAGCAGACGACGACCAGCGCACCGATCCCGACCGGGACGCTGTTCAGGACCCCGGCCAGCCCGGCCGCCATGACCGCCAGCGAGACTGCGCCCAGGCCGATGCCGACGGAGAAGCAGAACTCCTCCGTCAGAGACTCGAACCGCACCCGGCACCACAGCAGGATCCGGCTCCCCAGCGCGGCACCGAGCAAGACCAGTGCGAGGACGACGAGAATGGCAAGCATCAGGCGCCCAGGTGCAGCAGTTCAAGGATTTGCGAGAGAGAGGGCGACCGCCCGGCCGCGCCCCTGGCGTATTGGATCAACGCACCGCCGTATGAGATGCAGAAGGCGGCGGTCACGGCCACGATCCACATCATGCAGATGAGCGTGACGACAAGACCCGGGATACGCTTCCCCGATTCGTGCTCGCTCATCGGCAGGCCGAATTGCCTCCGGGGTTCGCTGGTCACGTCATCGCCGGCATTGAGACAAAGAATCCCCTGGCCGCGTTCGCCGGTGCAGCATTTTCGGGACATGAGAAGCCGGACCGGAGGGCACACATGAGGTGGCGCTCCAGCAATGGCCTTTTGTGACCGATCGCAACTCGGCCGCCAAGCTGGATCGGCGAGGGTTTAGAACCCTTTGTCCTGACGCCCCAGGTTTTCTCACCTCGGTACCTGGTACTTGGACCCGTGATCAACCGGCCCGGCACCTCATATCATGACCCACGCTCGCCCCCACGTCCAGTGAAATCTGCCCGTGTTCTTGAGACTGCTCACTGACGGCCGGTCGGGTCGCGGAGCAGGTGATAACATTTTTGACCCACGTGCGTCGAGAAAGTCACCAGCCAAGGAAGAGAGGGGCGGCTGTGACGCGAGCGGCGCCAGTCCGGAGCATGGCCGCCGCAAATCAACCTGGCGGTCACAACCAGCCGCCTACCAAGAGCTTACACCCCAGGTCCGTGCCAGGCACCGACCTCCCTTCTCGTCCGCTTACTTGCCGAAGTGCTTGCGGAACAGTTCTCGGGACTTGGCGCACGCCTCAGGGCTCATCACGACCGACTTCGCCTTGCGGGCCGGGTCGCTGATGTAGCCCTTTTCGCGGAGGCGGTCCATCGTATCCCAGTCGAATCCCTTCCACACGCGCGCCCCGTATTTCTCTCGGTCGTGTATCACCAGGTACATCAGCGCCAACGTCATCTCATCCACCTTGTCCGCATCGAACTCAATCCCGGCCATTCTTCGCCCTCCATTGCCGCGACCGGCGCATCATACTTGTTGGCCCATCCACAAGGCAACCGCGGGGAGCGGGGACGTGCCTGCCGCGCTTCCTTAGAGAAGATAGCATCCCCGAACGCGGCGATGCAATCGCCGCACTCGGAGGCATCGCCTCTCGGCGATCCTCAGCGCACATCTGCGTCAATCTGCGTCTGAATCCCCTACCCTGCGACGTCGGCGAGGACCTTCTCCAGCACGTCCGCGGCCTGGGCCGCCTCGTCCTCGGAGAGGGTGAGCGGGGGCTGGAGGCGGACGACGTTCGCCAGAACGCCGCCCACGCCGACCAGGACGCCGTTCTCGAGGCACTTCGCCCGGACGGCCTTGGCCTCGTCGCTGGCCGGGGTCTTCTCGACGTCCTTGATCAGCTCGACACCGATCATCAGGCCTTTGCCGCGCACGTCGCCCACCAACGCGCAGGTCTCCTTGAACTTCGTGAGGCGGTCCATCAGGTACTGGCCACGCTCGGCGGACTTGCCGGGCAGGTCTTCGTCCTGCATCACCTGGATGTTGGCGAGAGCGGCGGCGCAACAGACCGGGCTGCCGCCGAACGTCGAGAGGTGGTCGCCCGGCGTGAAGGCCTCAGCGATCTTGGCCGTCGCCGTGAATGCGCTGATCGGGAACCCGTCCGCGATGCCCTTGGCCATGCACATGATGTCCGGCTCGACGCCGTAGTGCTCGATGGCGAAGAGCTTCCCGGTCCGGCCGAAGCCGCTCTGGACCTCGTCGGCGATGAAGAGCCCGCCGTCGTTGTGGATGATCTCGGTGGTCGTCTTGAAGTACTCGGGCGGCGGGGCGATGATGCCGCCTTCGCCCATCACCGGCTCGGCGATGAAGGCCGCCACGTCGCCGGCGGTCTGGTACCGCAGCACGTGGTCGAGGAACTCGGCGCAGGCCACGCCGCACTCGGGATAGCTGAGGTGGAACGGGCAGCGGTAGCAGTAGGGCGCGGGCGTGAACGCGACGCCTGGCATGTACGGGCCGGCGCCCTTCTTGCGCCCGCGGTTGCCGGTGATCGAGAGCGTCGCGTAG
>CAZDHT010000372.1:0-3892 GCA_964505325.1 uncultured Planctomycetota bacterium
TCGCCCCCGCGTATCCCTCTCACACTCAACACCTTCGGAGCAAAGCAAATGCCTCACCCTTGGGCGTTTCGCGCAGGCAGCACTTGACGAGGGCACGCCGGTGGGCCGGATGGGAAACCGGGGTTCACACTGCTCCCCGCCGTCAGGTTCGACGGCAAGCAGGCTGTGTCCGGTTCCACGCGATCAGGTTTTCTTTGTCCAGCGCACCGTGACCGCGGAACGTTGCCGCCTTTCCGCGAGACTTCTTCTCTCAGATTGACTCGCCTCTGCAGTCCGCGGGCAGTCCGTGGAACACAATACCTGCCTTTGCTCCGTCAGACAGGAATTCAGTATCGTGCCCCCCGAACTCCGAGCTCCGGCTCCGCTTCGCCGAGCAAGACGCGTCTCAGTGCCGCCAGAGCGGCAGCTCGCACGACGTAGTCCTGATCGCGCGAAGCCTTCCTCAGCGCCGGCTTCACTCCCTTCATCGGCCGGCCGATCTGGCCGAGCGACCAGGCTGCCTCTCTTCGCACCTCCGCGTCCTTGTCACTCAGGGCCCCGACTAACGCTTCGACCCCACGCGCCCCCGTGCTGCCGAGCGCCCGGGCCGCGTGCTTGCGGGCCCACGCATCGCCCTTGTCGCCGAGCGCGGCGATCAGCGCGTCTGCCGCGGCGGGGCCGATCTTGCCCAATGCCTCGAACGCAGCGCGGCGCACCTCCAGCCGCTCGTCGCGCAGCGCCTTCGCCAGCGCGGGGATGGCCCCCTTGGCGGCCGGGCCGCAGGCGCCCAGCGCCGTGGCCGCGGCATGCCGAACAGCGTAGTCCTCGTCCCCCAGCAGGGGCACGGCATGCTGTGCCCCTGCCGCCGCGTCAATTGTGCTGAGCGCCATCGCCGCTTCGATCCGCGCCAGCTTCTCCTTGTCGGTCAGCCGTCTGACCAGCCCGGGCAACGCGGGTTTGGCTCTGGCGCCGGTCTTGCCCAGCGCCATGGCCGCGCCTCGCCGTGTTGCCGCGTCCTTGGCTTCGAGAGCTTCGATGAGCGCGGGCACGGCCGGCTCGCCGATGTTGGCCAGCGCCTCGGCGGCGTGGAACTGGGCGTTGTAGATGGCCGACCACGCGCCGCCGCTGCTGTATCCAAGGGCTCTGATCAGCTCCGGTATGGCCGCTTGGGAGTCCGCTCCGATCCGCGCCAGGGCCCACGCCGCCGGGCGGCGCGCCCAGAGGTCTTCGCCGTGAAGAGCCTTCGCCAACTGCGGCACCGCGTCCTTCGCGTCCGGGCCGATGCGCCCGAGCGCCCAGGCCACGAACCCGTGCGGGTTGAACTGCCACTTCGAGTTCTTGACCGGGAACGGCTTCTCGAGCGCCTTGGTAAGTGCGGGCACGGCGTCCCTAGCATGCGGGCCGATGGCGCCGATCGCCCACGCGACGAACACCGCCTTCCGCTTGTCGTCGGTGTCCAGCGCCTCGACCAGCGCGGGCACGCCCGCTTTCGCCGCCGGGCCGATACGGCTCAGGTTCTGAATCGCATAGAAGCTGGCAAACGTGTCCGTCTGCTTGCGATGCATGCCTTGCGAGGTAACGTCCTTGACCAACTCGGCGATGGGCTTGAAGGGCTTTTCGAGGTCGGGTTTCGGCGGCGGGTCGCCGGGGCCTTGGCGCAGGCGCGCCTGGGTCATTGCCTCGGCGATGCGCCGGTCGGCCAGCTCGTTGATATAAAACTCTATATACGTATAGCCCTTGTGGCGGTCGGCCTTCGAGGCGCCGGTGGGCACGATCTTGGCCGCGTTCTTGGGGTCGTTCGGATTCAGCTTGTGAGCTGTCTCCCAGGCGTCGGGCATGCCGTCGCGGTCGGTGTCCTTCGGCGCCGTGCCGCCGGCCAGTCGCTTGCGCCAGTCGCCGGGCGGGTCGTGGCGGCCCCACGAGCCGGTCCGTGTGCGCACCTCGTAGACCGTGCGGCGGGTGATCTCGTCGTGCGGTAGGCAGCCGGCGTGGGCCAGTACCAGATCATAGGCCTCCTCAGCGACGTGTGTGGTCACTGAGGTCACCGGAACGGGGCTCTTCCGCGTGGGGTACTTCTTTGTGGGCAGGTCGACGTAGCCGCCGGCCCACGTGCGGTAATTGCCGCGCAGGAACGTCCCGCCCCGCTTGTACGGGCTGATATCCGGCAGGGTGAGCGTCGCCGGCGGATAGTAGATCCGCGGGAACGCCCACAGAGCGCCGGGGCCGTCCTTGGCGTAGTTGCCGACCACGTTCCCGAAGCTAATCGACGAGCTGGTGCCGAAGTTGTAGGTCACGTTGTTGCGCACGTCGCACTCGCGCTTGAGCGAGGTGAACGCCGGGGCCCGGCTGTGGTGGTGGGCGATCAGGTTGTGGTGGACGGAGTAGAAGCCGCCGGTGTAGCCGAGGATGATGGCGAAGTTGTGCGGCTCGTCGCCGCCCTCCCACTGGATGTCCGATTCCTCGACCGTACACCACTGGAGGGTAACGTACTTCGAGTTGATGATGTCCACGCACTCGTCGTTGCCCCACGAGAACGTGCAATGGTCGATGATGGCGCGCTCCGAGTAGTTGATGCCGACGCAGTCGTGGTTGTAGCGTGCGACCGGCCGGTAGGCCGGGGCATAGCAGTCGGGCCGCATGCGGATGAAGCGAATGATGATGTCTTTGAGGTCCTTGCCGGCGGTGCGGACGGCGCCCTCGACGGTGATGCCCTTGCCGGGCGCGGTCTGGCCGGCAATGGTGATGTTGCCATGCTTGATGTAGAGGCGGCGGCGGCCCTTGCTGGCCTTGGGCGCCTTGATTACGCCGGCGACGTCGAAGACGACGATGCGCGGCCCCTCCGCCGCACACGCCTCGGCCAGACTGCCTGGGCCTGGTGAGTCGAGGGTTGTGACGTGAATGACCTTTCCGCCCCGCCCGCCGACCGAACGCGCACCATAACCTTCCGCGCCGGGGAACGCCGGCAGCGCCGCTTCCTGGGCGGAGATGGCCCCTGCGGCCATGATGCACACGACGGTCAGCGCGCACGCCCGGATGAGACCTCTCATGTCATTTCTCCCTTGGGCCACCCGGCCTACGGCCCGCTCGCACGGCCTTGGCGACCTCGGCCGCGACTGCGTAGAGCCTGGCCGAGCGATCCTGCCAGCCAGAGCACACAAACCACCTCGAGTCGCGCGTCCCTTGGTACTCGATGTCGAAGTCGAGGAAGGCGCGAACGCGCTCGTCGAGGATCTCCTGCGCGCGGCCGCCGAGCGCGTCGCCCAGCCGGGCCCGCCGCTTCGGATCCGTCAGAATCCGTTCAATGAAGATCCGTGCCTCGTTCTCCTGGAGGCATTCCCGGAACATCTCGAAGCGCACGGTGGGCACCGGGCCTTCGGGGCCGGGGCCGAGCACGTAGGTCACCCCAAAGCGGTCGAGGTCCAGGCCGCCCCAGTAGCTGTAGTGTCCGGCCAGGCTGCTCTTGAGCCGGCCGCGCTTGTCCTTGAGCACGTACCAGAAATCCGCGCCCATCCGGCCCACCCCGTCCGAGCCACAGAACCCTTTGGCGCCGCCGCCCCGGTACTTGCCGCGCGCCACGATCCATCCCTCGGGATACGCCCGGTAGAAGGACACCGGGGACGACTGCCGGAAATCGTTCCGCCCGAACCGCGTCAGCAGCACCGGATACTTCCAGCCGTAGAACCGGCGCTGCTTGCTCCACACATAGGGCACGTCCGGATCGCTGACGCCGGACATGCCCCAGATGCAGGCCAGGTAACCGACCGGCCGGCCCCGTATTCCCCGGCTGAGCCAGCCACCCGTGTGGGAGTGGACCACCCACGGCACTTCGGGCGCCGCCGCGGCCAGGTCGTCCGCCGCCCCCTTGCTTGGCTCGAAGTCGTTGCACAGCCCGAGCATCATCGAACGCTCCAGG
>CAZDHT010000373.1:0-3886 GCA_964505325.1 uncultured Planctomycetota bacterium
CGGGGCTTGTCCGTCTCGGCTAAAGCCCTCTAACAAGCCCCGTGAACGGGGCTTAAGGCCAAACATGAGGCCCGGCCCGCTCGACCCCGCCTGAAGGCGGGGCCTATTCTCGGAGCTGTCGCTCCTCGCCCCGTCTCGAAAACTGGGGATGACTCAGGTGTTGCGCCGTGAGCGCCCCCGCCCAAGTTACCGGCATTGGGCCTGACGGCGCTGCAGCCTGTTGACGCGCCCCGGCAAAGCGGATAGCCTAGCCGGTCGTTTTCTGTTTTGGTTTGCCCCATTGGTCGGAGGTAGGTTCATGGCAGGCTCGATGATCGGTGCACAGTTGTACACGCTTCGGAAATTCACGCAGACCCCCGAGGACATCGCGACCACACTGCGGAAGGTCAGCGAGATGGGCTACGAGGCGGTCCAGGTCTCGGGTTTCGGCCCAATCGGCAAGAAGGAGCTGCGGCGGATCCTGGACGGCGAGGGGCTGACGTGCGCGGCCACGCACATCGGGTTCGGGGACATGCTCAACGAGTTCGACCGCGTGGTCGACGACCACAACATCCTCGGCTGTAAGTATCCGGCCATCGGCGGCATGCCCGGCGAGTACCGCGGAGACGAGGCGGGCATCCGCCGGTTCGCCAAGGACGCCTCGGAGGTCGCGGCGAAGTTGAAGGAACACGGCATGACGTTCGGCTACCACAACCACAGTTGGGAGCTGCAGAAGTACGGGGACGAGACGGCGCTGCAAATCCTGATGGACGAATGCACGCCGGACGTGACGTTCGAGATCGACACGTACTGGGTCCAGCACGGCGGAGGCTGTCCGGTCACGTGGATCAGGAAAGCCGCGGGCCGCATCCCGCTGCTGCACCTCAAGGACATGGCCATCATTGACGGCGAGCAGATCATGGCCGAGGTCGGCGAGGGCAATCTCGACTGGCCGGGCATCCTTGCCGCGGCGAAGGACGCAGGAACGGTCTGGTACCTGGTCGAGCAGGACGTGTGCCGGCGGGACCCGTTCGAGAGCCTGGCGATCAGCCTGAAGAACCTGCACGCGATGGGATTGAAGTAGGTCTACGGCCGACGGCGCGCCGCCCGGGCGCCGATTCGCCGCATCAGGACGATGTACCCCGTGAACACCGCGGCCAGGCCGGCCAGCCATGCCGCGGACGAGCCGGCGTGCTGCCCGATGGTCGCGATCTGATAGAACGCGACGGACACCATCCAGGCGAGCACCGTAAGATAGCCGGCCACAAAAGCCGTCCAGCGCAGGTTGGTCTCGCGGTAGATCGCCGCCATCGCGGCGACGCACGGGGCGTAGATGAGGACAAAGAGCAGGTAGGCGTAGGCGCGGCGCCGGTCGCCGAACCGCTTCTTGATCGCCCGGTACGTGCCCGTGCTGACGTCCGGCTCTTCCTCGGTCCCCGCCCGGAAGCCGAGCGGATCGAACAGCCTGCCGATCGGGCCGCCGCCGAACGTATCGCGGAAGTTGGCCGGGATGGTAGCGGCGGCGCCCTTCACTTCGTCCCACAGGTCGAACGGCTCTTCCTCCGGCGTGCGGCCGCGCGCCGGGCCCGCGCTCTCCTGCACGTAGAGCGAGTTCAGCGTCCCCACCACCGCCTCCTTCGCGAAGAGACCGCTGAACAGGCCGACCGCGGCGGGCCAGTTCTCGCGCTCGACCCCCATCGGCTCGAAGACCGGAACGATCGCCCGGCCCACCGCGGCCAGCACGGAATTGGCCTGGTTCTCGTGCCCGAACGTCCCATCCGTCCCGACGGAGCTGAGGAAGCTCATCACCACGAAGACCGCCAGGATCACCTTGCCCGCTCGGAGGACGAACCCCTTGAGCCGGTACCACGTGTGGACGGCGACACCGTTGACGGTCGGGACGTGGTACGGTGGAAGCTCCATCACGAACGTAGGGACCTCGGCCCGGAGGATGGTGCTCTTGAGGATGAGGCCGGTCACGATCGCCAGGAGGATGCCGACGACATAGAGGCTGAAGACCAGCAGGCCGCGCGTGTGCGGGAAGAACGCCACGCCGAACAGCGCGTAGATGGGGAGCCGCGCGGCGCACGACATGAACGGGTTGACCGCTATGGTGAGCAGCCGGTCGCGCTGCCGTTCGAGGGTCCGCGTGGCCATGATCGCGGGCACGTTGCAGCCGATGCCGATGAGCATCGGGACGAACGCCTTCCCGGGGAGCCCGATGAACCGCATCAGCCGGTCCATCACGAAGGCGGCGCGGGCCATGTAGCCCGAGTCCTCGAGGACGGCCAGACAGACGAACATCAGGCCGATCGGGGGGACCAGGGTCGCGATCAACTGGATGCCGCCGCCGAGGCCGTTCGCCAGAAACACGACCAGCCAGCCGGGCGAGCCAACGGACGCGAGCAGTCGCCCGAGGCCCTCGACGAACACCGCCCCGAACAGGCGGTCGAAGAAGTCGATGAAGCATCCGCCGAAGCTGATCGTGAGGGTGAACGTCAGGTACATCATCACGATGAAGACGGGGATGCTGAGGGCGCGGTTCAGGACGACCTTGTCGATGGCGTCGGTCATCGACCGGCGGGCCTGCCCGGACCGCGAGACCACGCGTCGGGTGATGCTGTTGATGAACCCGTAGCGCCCGTCGGCGATGGCGATGTCGCTCTCGTCGCCCAGCCGCGCCTCGATCCGTCTCTTCGCCTGGGTCAGGACCTCCGACACCGAGTCCCCGGCGGCGTTCTGCGCCACGGCCTCGCCCTGGGCGGCGGGCTCGCCCTGGGCGGCGGGGTCGTCTTCGAGCAGCTTGATCGCCGACCACCGCGCGTCGGCCGCCCGGACCTCGGCCTTCTCGGCCAGCGCATCGGCCAGCCTTGAGATGGCGTCCTCGACCTCCGTCGGGTACTTGACCCGTGCGGGCGACGGGGCGGGCTCGCGAACGGCCGCCCCGACCGCGCGCCGCAGCTCGCCGACCCCCCGCCCCGTCCTCGCGACGATGGGGACGACGGGACACCCGAGCTGCGCCGCCAACTGCTCGACGTCGATCTCCGTGAGATCGGCGCGGACGACGTCCATCATGTTCAGCGCCACGACCAGCGGCGCTCGCATCTCAATCAGTTGGAGGGTCAGATAGAGATTCCGTTCGAGGTTCGTCCCGTCGACGATGTTGATGATCAGGCGCGGCTCGCCGGACAGGACGTAATCCCGGGCGACCCTCTCGTCAATCGACCGCGCGGAGAGCGAATAGATGCCGGGCAGATCGACGACCTCGATGCGGTCCCCGTCGAACGAGTACTCGCCGACCTTCCGCTCGACGGTGACGCCGGGCCAGTTCCCCACGGTGTGCCGTGAGCCGGTCAGCGCGTTGAACAGCGTCGTCTTGCCGCAGTTGGGGTTTCCCGCAACCCCGACCGAGTACTTGGCCACTTCAGGACCTCGTCGCCTGCTCCCCGTTCTCCGCGGGCCCATCGGCGGCGGAGACGATGATCTTCTCCGCCATGCCGCGGCCGAGCCCGATGCGCGAGCCGCGGACGTCCAGCACGATCTGGCCGGCGTTCTGCACGACCTTGACCCGGGTGCCGCGATTCAATCCCATCTCGGTCAGCCGCATCGCAAACCCATGTCCGCCGAGCAGTTCGCGAATATAAACCGTCTCGCCTGGCTGCGCGTCCGCCAGGGTCTTCACCGGCGTCTTCCCGCTGGCGCAGTCGGCGCAGAGCCCCCGGATCTCCAAGCGGTGAACCAGCGGGTGAAAGCCCAACTGCCGCGCCCATTGAATCTGGCGGTCCTCGATCTGGTCGTCGGTGAATTCCTGGATTTTGCCGCAGCGGAGACAGATGAAGTGGTCGTGGTGCTCGCCCAAGTGGATGTGTTCGTAGACGGTCTGCCCGACGACGTCCATCGGGGTCGC
>CAZDHT010000374.1:0-3854 GCA_964505325.1 uncultured Planctomycetota bacterium
CCTATTGTGGCAGCATGCTGGGGCTGGTCGAAGCGCGCGACGCCGCCGGCATGCTGGGCGGATTGATCTACAAGCCGTACTACGTGTGCACGTTCATCCTGGCGGCGGCGGCGGTGTGGTTTGCGCCGCAGACGTGGGACTGGACGAAGAAGATTGGCTGGCCGAAAGCCGCGCTCCTCGTCGCGGCCTTGTGGCTCTCGATCGTGGCGCTGACGACGCAGGCATTCAACCCGTTCATCTATTTCATCTTTTAGGCGGAAATCAATGGCAGAACGCGGGCGACAACCGGGACGTGAACAAGCGGCCCAGCGCGAGATCGGCCGCACCGACGTCTCGAAGGCGACGGCGTGGGTGCTCGTTGCCGCGTTCCTGGGCACGATCTTCGCCGTCCCCGCGGTCCAACACGTGCACGAGATTCGTGCCGGCTTGGCGAGAAGGCGCCCGACCGCCCGGCCGCAGTGCTACGACATCTTCAACAGCGTGCCCGTGGCCGGCAAGGTCCTCGTCCATGGCGAGGGCTCGGTCTTCCGGCGCGTCTTCGATGCCAACAGCCTTCTCCTCCGCGACATCCACCGCTACGAGGATGCGCTCGAAGACGAATCGCTCCTGAGGAAGGGCCTCCTGCCGCCCGCGCAGGCCGTCTTCACCGGCCTGCTGGGCGTGGGCAACGAGCAGGCCCACTGCGGACGCGGCGGCTGGCTCTTCTACCGGCCCGGCATGGATTACGTGACCGGGCCGGGCTTCCTCGAGCCGAGCCAGCTTGCCAAGCGGGCCGAGAGCGGCAGCGAATGGCGCCCTGCCCCACAGCCCGACCCGGTCGAGGCCATCGCCGGCTTCGCCGCGCAACTCGCCGAGCGAGGCATAACGCTGATCATCATGCCGACGCCCGTCAAGCCGATGATCCATCCCGAGAAGTACTCGCGCCGCTACCACGGATTTGCACGCGCCCTCCAGAACCCGTCTTACGACGAGTTCACGCGCAGGCTCGCAGAGAGACTCGGCGGAAAGCTCGTCGTCTTCGACGTGGCGCAGATGCTGGTCGACCGGAAGCTTAAGACCGGGGAACCGCAGTTCTTGCGCGCCGACACGCACTGGCGGCCGGGGGCGATGGAGTTCTGCGCCGAGCAACTGTCGAAGTTCGTCGCCCGGCACGTTCCGCTCCCGGAACGGCGGACGCGATGGAAGCGCCGCCCGGCGGTCGTCTCGAACCGGGGTGACATCGCCACGATGCTGAACCTGCCGAAGGACCGCGCCCTGTTCCCGAAAGAGGGCGTGCGCACCCACCAAGTGTTCACGGAGCAGGATATGGCGTGGCGTGCGGACGAGTCCGCCGACGTGCTCCTTCTCGGTGACAGCTTCAGCAACGTGTACTCCTTCGACCGGATGGGCTGGGGTTTCTCCGCCGGGCTGGCCGAACAGCTCAGCTACTACATGCAGCGCCGGATCGACCGCATCGTGCGGAACGACGACGGCGCCTGCGCGACACGGGCCGTCCTGAGCCGGCAACTGGCGACCGGGCGCGATCGGCTCGCCGGCAAGAAGGTCGTGATCTGGCAGTTCGCGATCCGCGAACTCGCCGCCGGCGACTGGAAGCTGCTCGACATGACCCTCCGCCCCCCGCGGCCGAGCACGTTCCTCGAGGTCGCTCCCGGCCGCGAGACGATCGTCTCCGGCGTCATCGCCGCCATCACCCCCGTCCCCCGGCCGTACAGCAAGAGCTACGCGGACTACATCGTCGCCATCCACCTGACCGAACTCGCGGACGAAGCCGGCCGGTTGAAGGCAGACCAGGCGGCGGTGTACATGTGGGGAATGCGCAAGAATGTGTGGACCGAGGCGGCGAAGTTCCGGGCGGACCAGCAGGTCCGGGTTCGCCTAACCTCGTGGGACGAACTGGTCGAAAAGAAGACTGGCGTCGACAAGATCAACCGGGGCGACCTCGGCGAGGTCGAGCTCGAGCCGATCTGCTGGGGTGAGGTAGCACACGAATGAGCCGAGCAACCCTTTTGACGGCGCTGCTGGCGAGTCTGCTGGGGAGCACGGCAAGCGCCGCCGAACCGGCCATCGACCGCAAGCCGGCCGAGCAGTTCCGCGCGGAGTGCGCCGCCAAGGCTGCTGCCCTCAGCAAGACGGACTCACTGACATACGTCGGAAAAGACGGCTGGCTCTTCCTGGCGCGGGAACTCCGTCACGTCGGGGTGGGCGCTTTCTGGGGCAAGAACGCCGCCCGGGCCAGCAGCGCGTCGCGGCCGGAGAACGCCGATCCCCTCCCCACTATCCTCGACTTCAAGGCGCAGCTCGACAAGGCCGGAGTCGAGCTGATCCTGCTCCCCGTTCCGCCGAAATGTCTCATCTATCCGGACAAAGTCTCGGACCAAGTGACCGCGCCGGACCGCCGGGCGCCGCGCCTCGACGTCCAGCACCAAGAGTTCTACTCACTGCTCGGCAAGCACGGCGTAAAGGTGATCGACCTCGTCCCGGAGCTCCTCGCCGAGCGGGCAAAGAACGGCCCGGAGGTCTTCTGCAAGCAGGACGTGCACTGGTCCGGCCACGCATGCGTCCTGGCCGCCCGCGCCATTGCCCGCCAGATTGGGAACCCGCCGTGGCTGGAGCGCTTGCCCAAGCTGGAGCTGGCCCGCGAAACGAGGGTGATTGAGATATCCGGCGACCTGTGGAAATCCCTCCCCGAAAAACAGCGGCCGCCCAAGGAAAAGCTGCCGCTGCGCTTCGTCGGCCGCAAGACCGACACGGGCCTGGCGCCCGTCGAGCCCGACCGCAACAGCCCGGTCGTGCTCCTTGCCGACAGCCACGGCCTCATCTTCCACCTGGGCGGCGACATGCACGCCAAGGGGGCCGGCTTCCCCGACCAGTTGGCGGCGGAGCTCGGCGTCGCGGTGGACCGAATCGCCACTCGCGGCTCGGGGGCCACGCCGGTCCGCATCACGCTTGCGCGCCGCGCCCGCAAGGACAAGAACTACCTGGCGCACAAGAAGCTGGTCATCTGGTGCCTTGCGGCGCGCGACTTCACCGAGAGCTTCGCCGGCTGGCGGAAGGTGCAGCTCCTGCCGTCGCGGAAGCCAAAGGCTGGCGGGAACTGAGAGGGGCCGGCCGGACCTGAGACTGCGGCGCCGCCCGTGCGCCGCGCTTGCTCTCGCCTTCCCCACAGAGGCGGGTTCACTTCGCGCCGAGAGCGCGGTTGAGCTCCGCCTGGAAGACCGTGTTCACCGCACGGAGGAACTTCGCGTCGTCACTGAGGACGGTGACGTAGATGTCGACGCCGAGGTGTGGGACGCGGTAATTCTTCGCGTTCTGTCCCTTGTCCAGCTTGATGTGCCCGCCAGGCTGGATCGTCTCCCAGTGCCACTCCTTCCTTGCGTCCAGATGTGCGACGGAGAGACGGACCTCATAGTACGGCGTGTCGGGGCTTTTGCGGGCCGCGCCGAACGTCTTGCTCGGGTCGGCCACGACGTTGGACTTCAGGCCGATCCGGGTAAGCTCCTGCCCCGCAATCGGTTTCAACTCCGCCCGGGCGAGCGCGGGGCAGCGGCGCAGGATCCGGCTGGTCATCCGGCCCCAGTCGGGGCCTTTGGGCTTGGGCGGTGGCTTGGCCACGCCGAGCGCGCGGGCAATGTCGTGCGCCGCGTAGTTCCACCGGCCGCGATGTCCATCGCCGGTGAACGTGATCGCGCCGTGCCCCAGCGGACCCAAACCGAGATAGGTGCCCTTCCCCGCCGCCGGCTTGAACGGTTCATCAGTCAGGTACACCCGAAGCCAGGCGTTGTTCCGCAGGCCGTCGGGGTCGGGCCGATGCACCAGTCCGACCCGGGACACATGCCCGTAGCGTTTCCCCAGCC
>CAZDHT010000375.1:0-3843 GCA_964505325.1 uncultured Planctomycetota bacterium
GCCGTGCCGATTGTGGTGCTGCTGAACAGCGATGAGGAGCGCGGGGCGCCGACGTCGCGCGAGATGTTCCAGGAATACGCTCGGACGGCGCGGGCGGCGCTGTTCACGGAGTGCGGCGGACCGAACGGGGAGCTGGTGATCGCGCGGCGGGCGAAGCTGAGCTATCGGCTCGACGTGCGCGGCGTGGCGCAGCACGCGGGGGAGTCGGACGCGCCGAAGGCGTCGGCGCTGACGGCGCTGTCGCACAAGATCATCGAGTTGGAGGCGCTGAACGCGCGGTTCGCGGGGGCGTCGTTCAACGTGGGGCGGGCGTGGGGCGGCATGGCGAGTAACACGGTGGCGGCGGCGGCGTGCGCGTTGATGGACGTGCGGTATCCGAAGACGGAGCAGGAGGCGCCGATCCGCGAGGCGATTGAGGCGGTTGCAGCGGCGGAGCACGAGGCGGGGTGCGAGGCGGGGTTAACGCTGACGAGCTTCCGTCCGGTGTGGCCGGAGGGGGAGGTGAGCCGTCGGCTGTTTGCGGTGGCCGAGGCGGCGGCGCGCGCGGCGGGGCAGAGCGTCGCCGCTGTGGCGCGTGGAGGGACGTCCGACGCGAACTGGTTCGGCGCGGCCGGCGTGCCGTGTCTGGACGGACTGGGGGCGGTCGGATTCGACGAACACACGCCGAAGGAACGCATCGTGGTGGAGACGTTGTTCGAGCGGGCGCTGCTGCTGGCGCTGCTGCTGGCAGCGCTCGGTGACGAGGACACGCCGTGAAGATCGCCATCATCCGCAACACGCCCGAGGCGCAGGTGTTCGCCCGGCGCGGGCGGCAGAACCGCGAGTTCTACAAGGAATCCGACATCGAGGCTGCCCGCGACGCGCTGGTGAGCCTGGGACACGACGTCACCATCGTCGAGGGCGACGCGACACTGGTCGAGACGCTGCGGCGCGCGTACGCGGGGCCGGACGGCACGATGCCGCACGATCTGTTCGCGTTCAACATGGCGTACGGGATTCAGGGCGAGTGCCGCTACACGCACGTGCCGTCGCTGCTGGAGATGCTGGGGGTGCGGTACCTGTGTTCGGGGCCGCGGGCGCACACCATCTCGCTCGACAAGTACCTGACCAAGGTCCTGCTCGACCGGGCGGGCCTGCCGACGCCGGCGTTCCAGTTGCTGACGTCGCCCGACGAGCCGTTGGCGGTGGGGCTGGAATACCCGCTGGTGGTGAAGCCGCAGTTCGAGTCGACCAGCTTCGGGATGCGGATCGTCGACAACGGGGCGGAGCTGGCCGAGACGGTGTCGGCGATCGAGGCGGAGTTCAAGCAGCCGGCGCTGGCGGAGGAGTTCGTCGACGGCCGCGAGGTGAATTGCGGCATCCTGGGGAACGACCCGCCGATGGCGCTGCCGGTGCTGGAGATCGACTTCGGCGGCGCCGCCGGACGGGACGCGGTGGTGACGTTCGAGGTGAAGAAGGAGCGGGCGGTGACGCACATCTGCCCGGCCGATCTGCCGGCGGGGATGACGGAGCGGGTGCAGGAGCTGGCGGTGGGCGCGTTCCGGGCGCTGGGGTGCTGCGACCTGGCGCGGGTGGACTTCCGGCTCGACGAGGCGGGGCAACCGTGGATCCTGGAGCTCAACTCGATGGCGGCGATCCATCCCTACGGGTCGTACTACGACGCCGCGAAGACGCTGGGCTGGAGCTACGCGGAGATGCTGAGGCGATTGCTGGAAGCGGCCGTCGACCGTATCACCTGATCAGAATTCGATCTCGCCGACGTCGATGACCTCCTTTTTCTTGGTCAACCGGAGCGTGATCGACTTGCGCCTTTCGTTCGGCCGGCCGTAGTTCGTGAACACGTCCAGTTGCAGGGTGACGGCTCCGGCCAGCTTCGGCGCACCGCTGCCGTAGTAATTGGCCTTGACCTTGTACGCGCCGTTCATCGCCCTCCTGAGGACGTACTCCTCGGGGCCGTAGCCCTGGGTGAAATCGCGGGAGAAGTTTCCGCCGATGGTCGTGCGGCGGTGCGAGTAATACGCCTTCTCGCCCGACGGCTCGATCACCCACAGGTCGATGTCGGTCAGGTCCGCGTCCCAGCTCAAGATGATGCGGATGTCAACGTCGAGCAGCTTGACGAGCCTGGGGTCGATCGGGATATTCTTGACCCCCGCCGCCTTCGCCTTCGGGATGAGAGCATTGAGCTCCATCAGCGCGATGAGCTCGATCTCGGCGAAGCGGTCCCACTTCTCCAGCACCACCTTGTAGAGCAGCTCGATGGCGCGCGTGTACTTCTTCTGCCGGGCGAGCACGAGCGCCAGGTCACGATAGGATTGCGGCTCTTCGGGTCGGAGCCGGAGCACTTCCTCGAAGAGCATCGCGCTGAGGTCGAGGCGGCCAAGCTGCGCCAGGCGGTGCGCCAGGATGCGCAGCAGAGCCGGGTTCTCCAGCTCCATCTCGGCGACGTTCGACAGGACCTGCAACGCGAAGGCGGAACGTTTCTGCTTGAGCAGGAAGTCGGCGCAGTCGAGGAAGAACGCGGGCGAGTCGCCGTAGCTCTTCCGCTGCGCCATGTAGACGTCAAGGACTTTCTCAGCGGGGGCCTCTTTCAGCGCCTTCAGGTAGGGCGTCTTCGGGTCCCATGCTTTGATGGCAATGCCGGGCTCTGCGGCGCGGCCCGTATCGCCGGGCTTGCCGGCATAGGCGCCCCGAGCCCCCGCGCCCGTGTTCACCTCGCCCTCCCCGGCGCCGCCAGGCAAAGCTGACCGAGTGGCTGGTCGACTCGGCTCGGCGGGCACCGTCGCTTGCGGAGGCGGCGGAGGGGCCTCATCGCCCGCTGCGGCCCCGTGGCCACCGCCGTTCCCTTTCTTCGCCCGCGTGGGCTTGTACTTGAAGTCCTTGGGATACTTGAACTCCGTGTCCCACCACTTCACGCGCTGCTGCCACAGCTTGACGATGCGCTCAAGCTTCTCCTTCTCGTTCTTCTCCTCCTGCCGCCCGCGCTTCTCCACGATGTCTTCCCACTGCGCCCGTATCTTGGGCAGCGACTTCGGCGGGCGGATCCGGTGCTCGACGTACTGCTCGAGCCGGTCCAGCACGATCAACGAAGTGCCCGGTGTCACGATGCTGTGTTTCTCCCCGAGCTTCACAATCTCGTCGGCGTACTTCCTCGGTCGGATCATCAGGTCGCCGAGCTTCTTCTGCGCCCAGTAGCGGCGGAGCAGGTCTCCCTCGACCGCGTCGGCCGCCGTGACCTGGTACTTGAACGTGTTCTCAGCGCGGCCGCCCGACCCGTAGCGCAGCGTCACCGTCGCCGCGTCGCGGCGGAGCTGGCCGACCACGGCGATCCGGCCCTGCGCCGGCTGGCTCACTCGTGGATAGAGCTCCGTCACCCGGGCCTCGTCGGCGGAGGCGGACAGGAACGCGTACGTCGGAAAGCCGATGCTGTGTGCGGCGGTCTTCGGCGCGATGCGGTCGAGGTTGAAGTACACGCCGTCGGTCTTCATCGCAATGTACCGCAGGAACGGGTGATTGGCGCCGGGGCCGGTGGAGATCACGTACGCCGGCGCCTTGAGCGCGCCCGGTTCCTCCAGCCCGAAGTTCGAGATGCCGTCGGTGAAGAGCAGAAAGAAGTCCGGCGGCGCGGCGGCGCCCGACGAGACGCTCGCCATCTGCGTCCCGCCGTCATACTTGACGGCCCCCAGCCGCGCAATCACGCCGTCGACGTTGCCGTTCTTGATGACAAACCGCTCGGGCCTGGCGGCGACGTTGCGGAACAGCACGAGGTCGATCTCCACGGTGGTCTTGCCGAGGCGCCTCTGTCCGAAGTAGGCGCGGAGGAAGTCCAGCTCCTTCGCGTGGTCC
>CAZDHT010000376.1:0-3840 GCA_964505325.1 uncultured Planctomycetota bacterium
CCGCGACGCCACATCCTATCATCCGGCCCCGCGCTTCGCAAGCCGTGCCGGCCTACGAGGCGATGCAGTCAGACACGCGGTTGGGCGCGCGGATGCCGGGGATTCTGCTGTGCGGGATCTCGACACGGAAGTACGCCCGCGTGCTCGCGGAGACGGTCTACGTCACCACCTGCGGTGGCGGCGTGTGGCCACGGCCCGGCCGTTACCAGAGTGGAAAAGTGGCGAATCGGCAAGAAGTAGGGGCGGTTCGCGAACCGCCCCTACAAAGGAGAATTCCTTTCCCCTTTTCCCGTTTTTCCTTTTCTTATCCGAAACTCGATAGACCGCGTTGTTGTAGAAGCCGTCGGCGAAGGGAGGCCGTCAGCGTCCCACTCGGATCTCGGCGCGTGAAATGACGCCGGCAGTTGTTATAATGCCCGGCACACACATCCCGGCCCGACCGTTCGTGGAGAGGAGCATCGCATGCCTGCGTACAGACTCGTCCTGATGATCGCCGTTGTCGCCCTGATGATCTCGGGCTGCGCCGCGCCCGAGCCGGTCGTTCCTGTGGCAGGGGCCGCAACCCCCGTGGTCCGCGGCGAGGCCAAGGCGGTGATGGTCGCGAAGGGCCCGGCCGTCGACGGCACGCTGAACGACCCGCTCTGGCAGAAGGCGGCGGCGCTCACCCTCGGCGACGTGACCAGCACGAAGCCGGCCGTTCCCGCGACGACCGCCCGGCTGCTCTGGTCGCCGACCCACCTCTACCTCGGCGTCGAGTGCGCCGAGCCCGACACCGATGGCATCGTGACCGAAACCACCGAACGCGATGGCCCCGCCTACGCGGGCGACGGCGTCGAGTTCTTCGTCACCGGCGACCCCCGGGTGAACTGGTACCAGTTCGTCGTCAACGCCAAGGGTGCGCTGTTCGACGCCACGTTCAAGGGCTCCGGCCAGCACACGTCCGTCGACAAGAGTTGGAACAGCACCGCCGTCGCCAGGACGGCCATCGAGAAGAACAGGCGCTGGACCGTCACGCTGGCCATCCCGCTGAACGAGATCAGCAGCTACGTCGGCAAGAACCAGCCGTGGACGATGAACATCTGCCGCAACCGGTCCGGCCGCGGCGGCGGCAAGGCCACGTACATGTCCTGGGCCGTGCTGCCCAGCGTCGACTACCACATGGTCAGCGACTTCGGCCTGGTCGAAGGCGTGGACATCCCCGAGCGCGCGGACGGCGTGACGCGCCAGGTCGCCGCCATCCCGCCCCCGCCCAAGTGGCTCAAGGGCGAGGTGCGCGGCGACGTGACCGTCTACAAGTCGTGGGACGCTGTGACCATCCCGAACACGCCGGGCAAGGGCACGACGAAGAACCTGCCGCTCGGTGTCAAGGGCTCGAAGAATCTGAAGGTCGCCTTCGTCGCACGTGGCGTGGGAAAGAGCGTCACCCGCGTGCCGTTCAACCTCTACGACCTGCGGGCGCGGAACAACACGTCGAGCGTGGCCGACCGCTGGATCGACGGGCGCTGGCGGACGATTGTCTACTACGTGAAGGACTTCAACTATAACGGCACGCACGACCGCATCGCCGCCAACACGCAGTTCCGCAGCATTTTCTTCCACGGCAACCGGTCGGACGACGCGAAGGCGAGGCTCGAGCTGCGGAACCTGGTCGTCTACCGCGGCGACGACCGCACCCCGCCGTCGGCGCCGGCCGGGCTGAAGGAGATCCGGGCGCGGGTGTTCACCTGGCAGCCCGCGAAGGATAACGTGGGCGTGGCCCGCTACGTGGTGAGTCATGAGGTTGAGGCCGGGAAGTTCGTCAAGGTCGCCGAGACGGCCGAGCCGTCGTACCACGCCACGCACCACGCGGGCCCGCGGCTCCGCGTGCTGGCGGTGGACTTCGAGAACAACGTCGGGCCGTGGTCGGAGCCTGTCATCGTGAAAGGCGTGCTGACGGCCGTGCGGGACGAGCGGGTCACGCAACTTCAGAAGGACCGCGCGGGCTACGCGGCGAACATCCGCAAGATCCACGCCGCCGGCGCCGGCAAGGTGATCCGCAACCGCGTGTTCTTCTACGGTGACTCGCTCACCCACGCGACGATCTATCCGCGCGCCGGCCAGTGCGCACTCGGCCGGTTCGAGATGCGCAGCGTCGGCCACAGCGGCATCCCGACCGGCGGTGCCCTGAGGAATATCGACCGGCACCTCGTGAAGTTCAACCCCGAGTTCTGCCTGATCCTGCTCGGCACGAACAACCGCAAGAATGCGGGTGCCATCGCTGGGGCAATGAAGGACCTGATGGCGATGGCGGAGAAGTGCAAGGCGCGCGGGACGGTGCCCGTGTTCATGACGATCCCGCCGCGCGGCTGGCGCGACACGAGCGACCCCGAGAAGGCGTACAACGCGGCGCTGGTCAAGACCTGCCGCGACGCCGCCTATCCCGTGGCGTACTCGTTCGAGCCGCTGATGAAGGCCGACCGCAAGGCGGTGCTTCTTGGCGATGGCGTGCACATGAAGCCGGCCGGCGTCGATATCTGCGCGAAGGCCTGGTGGGCAACAATGGAACACGTCCTCTTTGCACTGCTCGACGGGCCCGGCCGGTAGAGGATTCCCGCCCTCGCAGCTCGGGAGGCCGGAGGGTCGGCGTGCGTTGGCCTGGCGGCCGACGCTGATCGACGCCGAGTCGACTGAGGTTCCCGAAGGGCAGCACACCGGTTCCTTTCCCCTTTTCCCGTTTTCCCCTTTTTCCTTTTCTTATCCGGACCTCAATAGACCGCACCGTCCCGCCCGAAAAGGAATTGACAGCGCGGGAAGCGACAGGCAGAATAGGCGAAGCAAGGAGCGACGCCAACACCCCGGGGATTTCACATCGCTCCGCCGCGCGTCGCCGTTACTCACGTGTGGCCCGAGATAAGTGTGGCGTCCGCAGATTTTCCGGCGTGGACCCAGAATCCGCTTGACGTCTCCGTGTGGACCTGCTCGAACACACGTCGGAGTGAGCCACCGCTTATAGCCCGGTAGATTAGCTCTAGCGAGGAGGTGCTGTCTTGTACGACGGCGGTAACGCCTCAGGCGTAATGGGGCCTGACTGAGGCAGCAGGCATGCGTGTTATGCGGAAACCATATAAGACGCAGTTCGCCAAAGGAAAGATATGAAAAGAACCGGAGTCATCATTGCAGTTGCGTTCACATGCGTGATCATGGGTGCACTCATCGGCGCGCTCACCAACATGGTCAATGGAGCCGTCAGCCCGTTGTACTTCCAGAACATCATGCGCTGGCATGACGTTCAACACCTGTGGCGCGCCTGCGTTACACAAGGCATTTTCGAGGGCCTGATCTACGGCATCCTTTTCGCAGCGGTGTTCACCGCTGTTTTCGGTGTCGTGACAAAAGGTGACAGTTCCTATTTCTATGTTCTTAAGTTCATGCTCGGCATCTTTATTGCCGTGCTTGGTTGCTGGGCACTCGGCGGTCTCATCGCCATGGGCCTGGCCACTCTGAGCCCAGAGTTCTATCGTCGAGCATTGATCGGTGTTCCCGAAGAGACCGGCCCCATGCTTCGCTATGCGTGGGTCGGTGGCTCCATCTGGGGAGGCATGTTCGGAGGCTTGCTTTCAGCAATCCTGGGTTCAGTAATCTTTCGAATCAAATGGAAGAGGAATCTGGCGAACAAAGCCTTGGAGGCGACGTCTTAAAGGCCGCGCCTCAAGGCAGACGTACGCGCCCCCGCGCGGGGGCACAAGGAACGTTAATTGCTGTCCGCAAGCTGGAGCGGGCTGCGGACGCAGACGTGCTGGCCGCAGATTTGGTCCGGTGCCAGTTCATTCTTGCAGATGACGTAGCGATAGCGGTTGCCGA
>CAZDHT010000377.1:0-3809 GCA_964505325.1 uncultured Planctomycetota bacterium
AACTCCCCCGGCAGGTTTCCTGCCGCCCGTTCCTTCGGAACGGCTTTCGAGTTTGTTCTGCAAACTCCCGCGGCAGCTTCGCTGCCGGCCTGTCACCGGTTTTCGAAACGGATTTCTTGTCGGCACCCCACTTGGCTGAAGTGTCACCAAACTTGAAGGGACAAGTAGATTGGCTTGAACGCCGATGGATTGCCTTACTCCAAGTACAGGCGGCGGATACGGTATCTGCGCAACAGCGAGACAGCCGCTCTTGGCCGTGGAATTCGACATGCTGCGTGCTCGACTTGAGGATTCCGGTGCCAGAGCGCGGAGCCCGAAGCTTTGGGATCTTCTTTTCTCGCAACTGGTTATGTCTTGTCGGTTGAGTGTCTGATCTGTTCAGGTTCCGTGGGACACCAGAGGAAAATGGAGGAGTGGAAAAAGGAGAGACTATAGCACGGTTACAGGACTTCGCCGACGTCTGGCGCTGGAACACTCGGCGTATGTCACAGCGCTGCCGTGTGTTGGCGAGATAACAGCCGTGCTGCTGGGCAGACATTCCTGCCTGCCAAGGCGGCGGTCCGCCTTGCCCCACACGCCCGTTCAGCGGGTCTGTAACGCTGCTACCGTCTCAAAAAGGACTTTCGCCGCGCCTGCGCCTCAGTTCGCCTGCCCCACAACCTCCTCTGCCTTGGCGCAGATGGCGGCGTCGTCGATGCCGCAGTACGCGAGCAGCTCGGAGCCCGTGCCCGACCGCGGGAGCTTGCTCACGGCCAGCGAATGGACCTGGATGCCTTCGGGCGCCAGCGCCGCGGCGACGGCCTCGCCCAATCCGCCCGCGGGATAGTGGTCTTCCACGACCAGCACCTTGCCGCCGGTCGCCTTCGCGTTCTCGACCAGCGCCGCTACGGGCAGCGGCTTGACCGAGTAGAGGTCGACCACGCGGATGCTCACGCCCGACCGTTTCAACTCGTCATATGCCTCGAGGGCCTCGTGCAGGGTCACGCCCGCTCCCGCGACGGTGAGGGCGTCGGCGTCGGACTGACGCAGCACCTTGAGCCCGCCCAGCGGGAACTCCTCGTCGTTTTCATAGAGCACGGGCGTCTTCGGCCGGCTTGTCCGAATAAACGCAAAGCCGCCGTGTTCGCCCGCGGCCACGGTCAGCTTCTCCGCCGATACCGCGTCGGAGGGATACACGACGACGGACCCGGGGATGGAGCGCATCAGGCCCAGTTCTTCCAGCGCCATCTGGGACGGGCCGTCCTCGCCGATGGAGACGCCGGCGTGCGACCCGCACAGTTTGATGTTGCAGCCCGTAATGCCGGCCATCCGAATCTGGTCGGACGCGCGGACGAGGAACGCGCCGAACGACGACACGAACGGGACGCAGCCCTGTGCGGCCAGCCCCATCGCGACGCCGACCATGTTCTGCTCGGCGATGTAGCATTCGAAGAACCGGTCGGGATACGCGTTGGCGAAATCCTGCGAGAATGTCGAGTTCTTGACGTCGCCATCGAGCGCCATCACGTTCTTGCAGACCGCGCCGAGCTTCTTGAGCACATTCCCGTACGCCACACGGGTGGCGACCATCTCGCCCTTCTCGTACGAGGGCGGCTCGATGCCCTTCACCTTCAGCGTGACTGGCGGATTGGTGGTGGTCTCGACCCTGGTCGGCGTCTTCTCCACAACGTTCAGCTCGGCGATGGCCTTCTCCGCGTCCTCGGGCGAGAGGGGCTTGCCGTGGTGCCCCTCCTTGTCTTCGAGGAACGAGACGCCGTGGCCTTTGAACGTCTTGGCCAGGATGGCGGTGGGCTTGCTGCTCCGCTTGCAGGCGCGCCGGAAAGCGGCGTCCAGTTCTGCAACGTTGTGGCCGTCGACGACGAGGGTCTTCCAGCCGAAGGCGCGGAACCGCTTGGCGTAGGCGTTCACGTTGTGTCCGAGCATGGTGGGCTCGCTCTGACCCAGGCGGTTTACGTCGACGATGGCGACCAGGTTGCCGAGTCGGTAGTGGGATGCGAACGCGGCGGCCTCCCAC
Source organism: uncultured Planctomycetota bacterium (assembly GCA_964505325.1). Classification (GTDB taxonomy): domain Bacteria; phylum Planctomycetota; class PUPC01; order PUPC01; family PUPC01; genus CAZDHT01. The sequence continues at coordinate 2,015 of CAZDHT010000377.1, forward strand.
ACGGCGCCCTCGGCCGCTTCGCCGTCGCCGAGCAGGACGAATACCCGGCGGGTCGGGCGCTTCCTCTTCATCGCGGCGGCCATTCCCGCCCCGGCCGAGAGCCCCTGGCCGAGCGAACCGGTGGCCACCTGCACCCACGGCAGCCGCGGCGTGGGATGGCCCTCCACCCGGCTGTCGATCTGCCGGAGGGTCATTGCCTCCTCGGTCGACAGGGTCCCCGCCTCGACCAGCGCGGCGTACAGCACCGGGGCGGCGTGGCCCTTGGAGAGCACGAACTTGTCGCTCTTGGGCGACGCCGGATTGCCGCGGTCGTACTGCATCACCCGGAAGAACAGGAGGGCGACGATCTCGGCCGCCGACATGCAGGAGGTCGGGTGGCCGGACTTGGACGCCGTGGTCATCCGAATGGACAGCGCCCGAAGACGGCCCGCGATGGCGGGGATGTCTTCGAGAGGAACGCCCCGAGCTGGTTCGGTCATCAGTCTGACTCCTCAATCTGCCCCGGTCTCGAAAGCCACCTCCGCTGCGCGTGCAGCGGGACGCATATTTTACACATCCATCTCGACTTTTCCAGCGGGCGCGTCGAAATAGTGATTGAACCGTCGTGAGCGACTGCCGATAATAGCTTGTCATTTTGGGTGGTGTTCCTCAACAACGTATGCTGGGTGAGCGTTGGCCGGACGATTTCGCTACGTCATACCGTCTGTCTTGTTCCTCGGATTACTGGCTGGCTGTTCGACGCGGCCCACGGTGACCGCCACGACCGCGCCGCGTATGACAGCGATCAGTTCGCTGGCCAGGCAGTTGGGGCTGCGGGCGTCGCGGGATGCGGCGTCGGACATGGTCGTGCTGTCCGGCGAGCGCGGCACCATCGTGTTCAATCCGCGGCTCCGCGGGATCCTCATCCGCAACCAGGTTCATTTCCGCGAACACCGGGTGGTGATCGAGAACGGGCGCGTGAGCGTGCCGCCCGGCTTCGTCAGCGAGTGTGAGAAGCGCCTGAAGCCCGCGGAGCCCGGCCAGGCGGGACCGAAGAAGCAGCCGAACGGCCCGCCGAAGCCGCGGTTTCACGTCGTGCTCGATCCTGGGCACGGCGGCAGAGACCCGGGCGCGATCGGCGTCAGCGGCGGCTACGAGAAGACGGTGAACCTGCGGGTGTCGCACCTGATCGCGGCGAAGCTGCGAGCCGCCGGCGTCCAGGTGACCATGACGCGGACGGGCGACAGCTTCGTCGATCTGAACGACCGGCCGGCGGTGGGGAACCGGCTCTGCGCCGACGTGTTCGTGTCCATACACGCCGACGCCGCTACGAACCGCTCGGCCCGGGGGTTCACCCTGTTCGTGGTGCACCGCAAGTACTCCGACGCCTCTCGGGCGCTGCTGGTGAGCGACGAGTACAGCCTCGACGTGAAGCGGCACAACGGCGGGCATCCGGTGTCGGCAGGGAGGCGACTGGAGATCGTCCGTTCCCTTCTCGGCCAGAACCGGCTGCTCAGCACACGACTCGCCGCCCTGGTCCGGTGTGAGATGGGTAAGGTGACGCATTCGCCCGACCGCGGGACGCAGCTCGGCGCGTTCCGCGTGCTGCGGCGCTCGGTCTGTCCCGCCGTGCTCATCGAGCTCGGCTTCATGTCCAACCCGGCGGAGGAGCGGAGGCTGTACCAGCCCGCGCACCAGCGAGCCCTGGCCGCCGCCATCACCAACGCAATCGTCGCGTTCCTCAACCCCAAGTAGGAAAGCGGGGACAGATAACTTTTTTCGCCGGGCCAATCCGCTCCGCGCAATGCGTGTCCGT
>CAZDHT010000378.1:0-3805 GCA_964505325.1 uncultured Planctomycetota bacterium
ACGTGGAAACGGAGCACGGTGTGGCTCGTGAGGCACCGGCAGACGAAAGGGCCGGACAACCGATAGGCCCGACCTAAACCACCGCGCCACGTCTCGACTCTGCTCTGCTGTGAAGAGGGTCCCGCTCGGGCCGCCGGAATGCGAGCGCGAAACTGAAGAAAGGGCGCGTCTTGAAAACAGAGAGTCGTTCCGAAGAGGGTTCTTTTCGGCGATGCAGACCACCCCCTGTCCCGCTCCTGCACCACCGCACGAGGGACGTGGCCCTTGGTCGTCTATTGACTCACGCGCGCACGCGCCATACGATTACCGCGAGGAATGGGCGCGGAATGGAGGCAAGGCATGCAGCGCTGGCACCGCAAAGTCAACGTCTCCAGTCTCATCGCGGCCGTGTTTGCGGTCAACGGGTTCCTCAACCTGGTGACCGGGCTGCTGCCCATCCTCCGCGTGGGAACGCGGGGCGGCGTCGAGGAACTCCCCGGCTATCTCCGCGTGACCCCCGCCCAGCAGATCAGCGGCGTGGTCTCGATCTTCCTCGGTGTGGTGATGATCGCGCTGGGGCGGGGGCTGTTCCTGCGCCGCCGCGCGGCGTGGGGTTGGGCGCTGGCGCTCCTGGTGGCGCTGGTGGTGAACAACGCCCTGCGCGCCACCACGCCGCAGACGGTCATCCTCTCCGGCCTGTTGATCGTCGGGCTGCTCGCCTGCCGCCGCCGGTTCGACGTGCCGTCGGAGACGCGGCTGGGTTACGGACAGATCATCGCGCTGGTCTCGGTGGCGTTCGCGCTGGCCTACGGGATCGTGGGCAGCTACCTCATGCGGGCGCAGTTCCAGGGCCTGGGCAGTTGGACGGACGCGGTCTACTACACGTTCGTGACGTACAGCACGCTTGGCTACGGCGACATCCTGCCCAAGACGCCGGACGCGCGGCTCTTTGTGGTGTCGATGATCGTCGTCGGGCTCGGCTCATTTGTCACCGCGGTGACGATGGTGGTGGGGCCGATGATTGAGCAGCGGATGAAAGGAGTGCTCAGCATTATGGGCAAGTTCAAAGCGGCCAGCAATCACGTAATCGTGTGCGGCTACAGCAGCGTCGGCGAGAGCGTCGTGGACGAGTTGCAGGATCGCGGCATCCGCTACATCATCATCGACGACCGGGAGGACATCGCGGCGCACCTGCGCAGCAAAGGGCACGACGCGCTCACCGGCGACGCCACCCGTCGGGAGACGCTGGAGGCGGCGAACCTGCGGGACGCCCGAGCCCTGATTGCTGCTTTTGACAGCGACTCGGCGAACACCCTCGTCGCGCTGACGGCGAAGGGGTTTCGCGACGCTACCCCCGGCGCCACGTTCTGCATCGTGGCGCGGGTCGAGGACGAGGAGAACGTCGATAAGGTGCGCCAAGTTGGTGCCGACGAGGTCATCTCCCCGTCCACCCTAGGCGGGCGGATGATGGCGCAGAAGGCGGCGGAGACGCCGCGTCGAGAGAGGAGTCTGGAATGAGAAAGGGCATATCGACGGTTGCCTGGACGTGGGTCGTGCTGTTGGCAATCGTGGTCGGACCCGCGGGCGCGGCCGGAATGCCCGGCATGGCGCCGGCCGCCAAGACGAGCCAGCCCGCGGCAGGCCGCGTCGGCCAGTCACCGGCGGCGCAGACCTTCTACCAGAAGTACCTCGCCGAGGGCTCGCCCCACCGCGGACTGGCCGTGGGAATCCTGACCCTCGTCGTTCTGCTCGTGCTGCGCCGCGTCACCACCCGGCGGATGCGGACGTACCTGAGCGATCACGCCTACAAGCCGGAGAACGTGAAGAAGTTCATGCGAACGTGGAAGTCGGTGTGGACGTTCGGCATGGTAGTCTTCGTGTTGATCAGCCTGTCCGGGTCGCTCAAGTTCCTGGGCCTGTCGGCGGGCTTCCTCGGGATGATGCTCGGCTGGTCGCTGCAGGCGCCGGTGACCGGCTTGGCCGCGTGGCTGATGGTGGTCTCGAAGAAGCCCTTCCGCATCGGCGACCGCATCATCGTCGGCGGCATCATCGGCGACGTGACCGACATCACGCTCACCCACATCGTGCTCAACCAGGTCGGCGGCACGGTGGGCGGCGAGGAGCGCAGCGGCCGCGGCATCCTCGTCCCCACCGCCACCCTGTTCAGCCAGACCATCATCAACTACACGCTCGAACAGAAGTTCATGCTCGACGAGGTGCCCGTCCGCGTCCCGTTCGAGGCCGACATCGAACTAGCCAAGGAGATACTGCTGAAGGCGGCGAAGGAGGTAACCAAGGACATGATCGAGCAGTGCGGTCAGGAGCCCGCCCTGCGCTTCGAATTCTACGAGGCGGGCGTCCTGATGCGGCTCCGCTACCACACCATCCCCGCCGAGCGACAGAAGATTTCGTCGCGGATCGTGGACATCATCCTGCGCGAGTTCAAGGCCAACTACCCCCGCGTGCAGTTCGGGTATCCGCACAGCGTTATCCGTTACCGCCGCGACGAAGAGGAACCAGGGAATACGCCGCCGGCGCTCCAGCCGCCAGGCTGACTCCGTGGCATGTGGCGAAGGACCCTGGACAAACGGTTGCGGATGTCCTCATAACTCGCCAGCGGTCGGAGACGAATCACCGCGGATCATCGGCGGTCTCCCCTCGGTCCAGATCCTGCAACTCTTGTTCATCGCCTCGGCCACCAAGTCGGCCGACGGTCTCTCTCAGTATCACATAGGGGAACGCGGTCAGCTGACGAAGTCCGACCACACTGGAGACCTCTCTCGCCGTCTTCCGGACCTGGGAGTAGAGCTCCGTCATCACCACCTTCTCCTCCACCTCCCCCTGTTCCTTCACCGCGAGGAGCCGGTGCACAGCATACAGGCCGAGAACGAAGGAGATCACAAATAGAAAATCAAGTCCGCGAAGACTGATGGCAGGAAGCTGGAATTCCTTGAGCACTGGGACCTTGTTGATCCACTTGAAGGTCAGGCTCAACTCTCTGCTGGCAAACCAATCCGCCGTGAAGCCGGCAAGGATCGGTGACATGGTCGCAGCAAAGCCCGATACCAGCGCAACAGAGGCGAGGTATGCCGTGGCCGCTCCGCGTGGTGCGGCCTTCAAGGCGATGTTGCCGGCGCCCAACACAACGCCTGCCGCAGACATGCCGGCCAGGGCGTGAATCAGGATCAGGATCGGAATGGTCAGCACGTGCTTCTCCGGCATCGTCGTGAACGGCCACAGAACCACGCTGATCATGAACAACGGGCCTGCCACTGTGAGCACGGACTTGTTGGTGAACCGGTCGGAGAGCCGCCCCCATAATTTGAGGAACGCCACGTTCACCAATTGGCTGAACACGGTCAGGCCAAGCACCCAAGTCATGCTAAACCCCAGCCGCTGGAGCAGGTAGACGGTGAAGAACGGTGCGGCGAACATGACCGCGAAATGCCAGGATCCGAGGAACAGAAGCAAGCTTCGGAAGTTCCGGTCTTTGAAGGGCTGGGCCAGGGCGGCGAACAGGCCGCCGCTTGCGCTAGGAGTCATGCGCGGCTCGGGGATCCGGCCGAGGAAATAGACGTCGACCAGCCCGACGATGGCGGCCACCAGAAACAGGGCCGTGTATCCGCCCAGTTCGCTGGCGCCGGACTTCTTGTACAGGTCGAGGCCGAACGCAGCGACCAGGCTGAGCCCCGCGCCGATGGCGACCACGCCGCTGAACTCATGCCCGACGTTCTTCGGCACGACCACCGTGCCGCCGGCCACCCCCTCGACGATTCGCTCCGGCGCCACCGCCTCGCGCTCGGCCGCCGCGCGCATCGCCCCGGTT